>CAIVKO010000041.1 GCA_903906515.1 Akkermansiaceae bacterium | reverse complement strand
GCCGCGTGTTCGTTGACCACCTCGATGATGTGGTTCTCAGGATCCATGATGACCACGCCCACTGGCAGATTCAGCAGCAATGTCCGTTGAAACTCCTCAAGCTCGCGCAATTCCTCACGTCTGCGGTATTCTTCCGAAACATCGCGGAAAACGAGCACCGCGCCGGTCACCCCTCCCGAAGCATCTCGAATCGGTGCGCAAGAGTCGGAGATTTGGCATTCCACTCCGTCCTTAGAGACAAGAGTGGTGGGAGTGGCCGATTCGCAATGCACTCCGTGTTCCAGCACGCGCTTCACAGGATTCCCGGCAATTTCGCGGGTTTTGTTATCGAGAATGTTGAACACCTCCTCAAGCTGACGTCCCTCGGCGTCGTCTGCGGTCCATCCTGTGAGAATTTCGGCCTCACGATTGAAGCTTGATACTCTGCCAGCGGGGTCGCAAGTGATGACTCCATCACTGAGGGATCGGAGAGTTGCCGATAGATGTTCTCTGCTTGCGACCAATTGCCGCCGGGATTGGATCACCGCCTCTAACAACCGGTTGACATCCCGCGCCACCCTCGACAATTCGTCAGTGCCCACCCATGGGATTGGAGTAGAGAAGTCCTGCGAGCTGGTGATCCGGTTGATGTTTCCACTCAGCAACTCCAGCTTGTTGACCACCAGTTTTCGTAACAACCAAAGAACACTCAGGAGAAACAGCGCCCCTGTTCCCGCGAGCAAGTATCCTACCAAGGCCGTGGTTCCGCGGGCCTGCTGATAGGTTTCGCGTGACAGGTTGATTCTGACAAGCAGTGCGGGAGCGCCGCCGAGATCACGAACAATTCCATAAGCATCCAAGGAATGACCATCGCGAACACTTACCTCATGGCTCGCACCTTTGGCCATGTTCCGCACCATCGCAGCGTATGGGGAATCTTCGCCGAGGCTATCAACGCGCGATATCTCCAAGTTCATCTTCATGGTGGCGGCCAGGCGCTCGGTCTCGCTTTCATCCAAAACCCGACCCATCACAATGGTTCCCCGCGATGGTCCGCTCTCCTGGCTCGTCAGGATCGGACAGCTGCTCACGATCATTGGACCGGCACCGGTCATGACAAGCCCCGCACGTTTCTCTCCATCGCCACGAATCATTTGTGGGGAAATGATCGCGCCATACAATCTAGCAAAATCCTCCGGTGAAACAAATTCCGGGGATTTTCCGGGAGCCAATGCGCTCCCCCACTTGAGGCGATGCTCGACATCCAGCATCGCTATCGCACGTACCCGGAGTGTCGCAAACGCATTGGGAGATAAATTCTCCGCAACGAACTCCTCGTTGCCGTCACCCATGAATCGGTAGGCGCTGTCCCAATAACCCCAATCCTTGACCGTCGCATCAAGAGTTGCGCCGCTGGCTTCCAGAGCCAACAGAACCCGATCCACATTTTTCCGGGCCTCGCGTTGCTCCAAAAAGGAAAACTTAGTCTCGATGATGTTTCTGGAGCCAAAGTAAACCGACACAATCAGCACCACCAGAACGCCTCCAACCAACAAAGTCGATTTTTCCCGGATTCCGAAAAATTGACTGACGCTTGAGTCCCCCGGTTCCGGCAAAGCCCGTCGCGCACTCGGCCTCAAGGAAATCACGGTCACCAGCAGCATGGCCACCAACCCCAACGGCAGCGCAAGTTCCCCCGCTACCCCCCATCTCCAGGCATTGGCATCCACGTCCATGCCCAGCACCGCGATGACCCGCTGCGAATCCGGGTCGATCAACGGAATTTGCACCGTGAACCACTTACCCCAGCGGTCCTCGGTGGGACCTAACACCAACTCCGTTCCGGAGTCAAACAACCGCAACTCTTCCGGTGTGATCTCATCATAAATCTGCCCTGCCGGCGACTCATCCGCGCTGCCCGCTGGTTCGCTATCGGCATAGAAAAACACCTTACCATCCCCTCGACGCCCCAAAAGATATACAAATCGGCACGACTGATTGTTGTTGCGGGCCAACGCGAGTCGATCCTTCAAACGCAGGTAACCGGGTTTTTCCAGATCGGCTTCCGTGCCTGTCAAATCGCGAATCGACTGAAGGTTCAGTTCCATTGCCGCCAGTCGGGCGTGTCCCAATTGTTCCCCACGCATCTCGCGATCCACCCGCGCGGCAACCCACCAGATTACGGCTCCCCCGACCACGACGACTCCAGCCAAAACAGCAAGCCAAACGCGGCGCGCCTTACTCCCCATCATACCCGGTTCTCGGTGGCTCATCGATGTGTGTGCAATGGGGGTTTATTTCAGAATGCAGGTTTAGGAACGGGCCATCTCGCGGATCACCTTGCGGCCGAGAAATAGAAGCGGGACCATGCAAACCATCCCGCGCCAACCCAGATCTAACAATCCGCTCTTGGCCGATGCCGGAACCCAGATTGCAAGCGAAGTCAGGATCACCGAAAAAACCACCAACGGCAAAACCGTCCCCTGCAAGTGGTGGAGGAAGTAGGTTTTCCAGGAAATTTTCAGCCGGGTCACCGTCAGTGGGACCACCCAGCACCAGCCCACGAGTGTCGTCGGAATCATCGTCCCGAGTGCGACACCCAGCACTCCGAGTTTGAACGCGAGGATGACACTCAGAATCACGTTCGCCACGGCATCGCTGATCGAGATGAAAAGCAGGCGGCGCTCGTCGCCACACATCATCAACACCCGTTTCGAGCAACCATTCGTGAGCTGCGAGCTGAACACCGCGAACAACAAGGCCTGCCCCACCCACCACGTTTCAACGGGCACACTCTTCATCCCCGTCAACAGGCTGATCAAAGGCTCCAGATACACCGCCGAGAGCAGATAACACGGCGTCACCAGGAAAAACGTCAAGCGGGAACTTGTCAGTAAGAGCTTCTTCAAGCCCGAGTCATCGCCCACCGCATGCATCGCCGCGGCTGCGGGTGAGAGCACCTGCTGGAGTTGCACGCTGAACAACCCGAGCATCTCACCCATTTTGAAACCCGCCTGATAGACCGCCACCAGCGCCACGCCGATGGTCAGCGAAATCACCAACTGGTCGCTCTTGGCCATCAGCATGTTGCTGAACGTGATCAGATAGGCGGCGATCGAGAAGCCCATCTGCGCCTTCACCGTGCGCCAATCGAAATGTTTCGGTAACAACGAAACCCCCGGCAAACGCCGGATCGCAACCACCGCCGCGATCAGATTTGGAAACGCACTCGTCGTCACACTGATGGCCATCAACACGGACAAGCTCCAGCCAGCGGTCAGCCCCCAGTAGAGAAACCCGAAGTTGAGTACCGTCGAGAGCGTGCCCACCCAGTTCGCGATGTCGATCCGCTGCAAACCCCGCAGGATTTCCGGAAACAAACCTAACGGAAACATCACCGCCAGCCCGATAAAAAACACCACGTAGGCATTTCCAAATTCGGCGCGGTCCGCCGCCAGCACCCCCATCCTCGCAAGAAACGGCTCGCGGATCAGTAGAAACACCAACAACAACATCACCGCCATCCCGATGAAGGTCCAAAAAATCGTCGCCAGCAAGCGGCTCAACCCAGCCATGTCGCCGGTGGCCGTTTTTTCCGCCACCGCCTTCTGCGCCGTGAATCCGAACCCGAAATCCAACAGAATGCCATAACCGAACAACGACCACAGCAATGCCCAGAACCCGAATTGCGCTCCGGTAAAATTCTGGAACATCAGCCGAAACAACACCAACCCGAGCAACATCCGCGTCACAAAGCCGATGTATCCGCTCGCGGTGGTGCTCCAAAACCTACGTTGCCATTCAGCCATGCGTGATGTGGGTGTTTTACTCCGTGTGCCGCTGTGCCACCGGTCCGGTGGCTTCCAACACGCTCTATAAATAAATCCGCACCGTTTGTCACGACCCAAAGACCGAAGGACTCGCAAAAAACAGAACAATCACTCATCCCCGGCAGGCCGTCAGCAAACCTTCCTTCTCAGCTTCCAAAAGCGGAGTCGTCACACACCTCATCGCCCATGCCCGCTGCGGTTCCACAAAACGTTCGTGCATCGGCTGCACATGCTCGGTGAATTGTTTCCGTACCGACTCCCTCGTTCGTCCTCGTGAGATCACATCCCGCTCCAACCGCCGCTCCAACCGGACTTCCTCGGGGCAATCGACAAACACGCTCAGTGCGAAACGTTTCCGCAACCACTCCGGATGCAGCAGCCAAAGCCCGTCCACCAGGATGATCGGCCGGCTTTCAATCTCAACCGTCTCGCGTTTCCGCACGTGTTCCGTGAAATCATAAACCGGAACCCGCGCCGTTTCACCTCGCTCAAGGGACTCAAGAACCACCCGCAACGCATCCCAATCGATCGCTGCCGGGTTATCGAAATTCACGCGTTCCCTCTCCGGTTCCGGCAAGTGGCTGAGATCCTGGTAAAAATTGTCCAGGCACAAGTGGGCCGCCTCATCG
>CAIVKO010000040.1 GCA_903906515.1 Akkermansiaceae bacterium | reverse complement strand
GTTACGGGTGAAGCAGGCCAAGCTGACCCACGGCATCCGTGGCATACTCTGGCACCAGGGCGAGAACAACCAGGGTTCCGCTTCGCCCACCGGCGACTTCGATTGGAAGTCCTATCAGGAATATTTTCTGGAGATGTCGGCGGCCTGGAAGCAGGATTTCCCCAACCTCCAGCACTACTATATCTTCCAGATCTGGCCGAACTCGTGCAGCATGGGTGGCAATACCGGCGGCGGCGACATGATCCGCGAAAAACAGCGGACCCTGCCGCAGTTGTTCTCTAATATGGATTGCATGTCGACCCTGGGAATCAAACCAGCCGGACCGTGTCATTATCCGCTGGCCGGGTGGTCCGAGTTCGCGAGTTTGATGCTGCCCCTCATCGAGCGGGACAACTATGGCAAAGCGCCCAAGGCTTCCATCACCGCGCCAAATCTCAAGCAGGCATCTTTCGCGGGCGGCTCGAAGGACACCATCGCGCTTGAGTTTGACCAGCCGGTTGTCTGGAACGATTCGCTGATCAGTGAGTTCTATCTGGATGGTGCCAACGGAATGGTGGCCTCCGGCTCGGCGTCAGGAAATGTGGTCACCCTCAAACTCAAGGCGCCGTCCACGGCCAAGAAGATCACCTATATCAAGGAAACCAATTGGAGCCAGGACAGGCTGATCATCGGCGCTAACGGAATTGCGGCGCTGACGTTTGCGGAAGTGGAGATCGGCACAGGCCGTTGATCGCAAAGAAATCGATAGATACCATAAAAATCAATGAACAAGCTCATCATCACACTCATGAATGCGGCGGCTATCATCACGCCGCTGGCGGCTGTTGCGGCGCCGGTGCCGGATAAGGTTCCTGGCGCCATTGCCGACAAGCAGGATTTTCAGCAGCCCGACTGTGTGCATCTGACCGGTTGGATCGGCTCGCGCATTGAGGCCAACGAGAAGAACCGCCTGGTGCAGATGGATCCCAACCGCCTGCTGGTCAGTTATCGCAAACGGCCGGGCGGGCAGGAGTGGGATGGCGAGCATGTCGGCAAATGGATGCATGCCGCCACCCTGGCCTGGGTCAACACCGGCGACCCTGAACTACGGAAAAAACTCGATTACACCGCCACCGAACTCGTCAAATGCCAACTCGCGGATGGCTACCTTGGGACCTACACCGACAACAACCGCTGGACCGACTGGGATGTCTGGGCACACAAATACAGCCTGCTAGGTTTGGTCACCTACACCCGCCTCACCGGCAACATGGAGGTGCTGCCGGCCTGCCGGAAACTCGCCGATCTGCTCTGCAATACCTTCGGCGATGAACCGGGCAAGCGCGACCTGGTCGCGGGCCATCATGTCGGCCTGGCACCGGGCAGCGTGCTCGAACCCATGGTGCTGCTGTATCGGTTGACGGGCGAACCGCGCTATCTCGACTTTGCGAAATATGTGCTTCGGGCCTATGAACAACCGAACGGGCCGAAGATTGTCTCGCGGTTGCTGGAACTGAAGCGGGTGGACAAGGTCGGCAACGGCAAGGCCTATGAAATGCTTTCCTGCATCAACGGTATCCTCGAAATGTATCGCACTACGGGTGATCAAAAACTGCTAGAGGCCTGCCGCAACGCCTGGCAGGACATCGTCGACAAGCGACTTTATATCACAGGTGGTGCCAGCTACGGTGAAATCTTCCATGACGACTTCGATCTTCCCAACGTCAAAGCCGTCGGCGAAACCTGCGTGACGACCACCTGGCTCCAGTTCAATGCGCAACTGCTGCGGCTAACGGGAGAAGCGCGTTTTGCCGAGCAGCTTGAGCGGGTGGTGTTCAATCAATTGTTTGGCGCGCAAAAACCCGACGGCAGCGCCTGGGGCTATTACGTGGAGATGGAAGGGGTTAAACCATACCGTGGTTCCATCGATGGCCACTGCTGTCTTTCCAGTGGACCGCGCGGGGTGGCCTTGATTCCAACCTTTGCTTCGAGCGTCGATGCTGATGGCGTGGTCATGAATCTCTACGACGCCGGTACGGCTAAACTCACCTTGCGTGATGGCAAACCGGTCGTGCTGACCACCGAAACCCTTTATCCCAGCGATGGAAAAATCGTCATCACGGTGGACACCGAGTCGGCGGCCCCGTTCACCTTCAAGGCGCGCATCCCGGCCTGGTGTCGCGAGTCGTCGGTGAAACTCAACGGCAAGCCGGTGGACGCCAAGATCGGTAACGATGGTTATGTTGCCATCAAACGTACCTGGGCCAAGGGCGACAAGGTGGAATTGAATTTCAAACTGGAATCACGGGTCATTGTCGGCGAGCACACCAACGCGGGCAAGATTGCCGCCATGTATGGTCCGTTGGTGTTGGCAGCGGATGAGGCGCTGTTAGGAACGAATGGCTTGCAGCTCAGTGCGGTGAGCATGCCCACGGATCTGACGGCGCTGGCGATTGCGCCGCAACCGGCACCTGATGCGCTCAAGAGTTGGCCACATGCCCAGGTTTTCCAGATCAATGCTGTCACGCGCGGCAAACCCGTGGAAATTCGCCTCGTCCCCTTTGCCGATGCGGGCACCCAAGGCGAGAAATACAAAGTCTGGCTGCCTCAATACGCCTGCAGTCCCGGCGATGTGTTGCTGGCAGGCAGCGAGAGTCGCTCGCGCCAGGGAACCACGACGGATGGCTCTATCAATGATGGCAACGTCTATACCTTGGTGAATACGTATACAGCGCAGCCTGCGGCGGAGGATTGGTATGCGGTGACGCTAACCGATCCGGTCACCATAGCCCGCGTGGTCTATGCCCATGGTGGAATCTACCACGACGGTGGCTGGTTCGATGCCAGCGCCGGCAAACCACACATCCAGATCCAGACCAGCAAGGACGGGGCGTGGGAAGACGCGGGTGAACTGAAAGATTATCCGGCGACCACAGCCGCCAGTGCGGGCGCATTGCACGCAGGTGACGCGTTCACATGCCAGTTGGCAGCCCCGGTCAAGGTGTTCGGCGTCCGGGTCATCGGCAAACCAGGTTGCGGCGATAGCCCGAAGCAGGCGTTCTCCTCGTGTGGCGATTTGCAGGCATTTGAGAAATAATATCAATCCGATTTTACGTGCCACACCACCTATCTCAACATATGAAAATCATTCCTCTGATAGTGCTAGCAGCCATGACCCTTGGGACTGCGAGTGCTGCAGACAAGCTGCCTTTGCCTGAAAAGGTCACCTGCGCCATCGCTGACAAGCAGGATTTCCAGCAACCTGATCGACTCCATCTGACCGGCTGGATCGGCTCGCGAATTGAGGCCAACGAGAAAAACCGTCTGGTGAAGTTGGATCCGGAGCGCCTGCTGGCAAGCTATCGGAATCGGCCGGGGCGCATGGAGTTTTTTCCGCATGGGTTGCCGTTTGACGGCGAGCACGTCGGCAAATGGCTGCATGCCGCCACCCTGGCCTGGGTCAATACCGGCGATCCGGAGCTGCGCAAGAGGCTGGATTACACCGCCACTGAACTGGTCAAGTGCCAGCTCGAGGATGGCTACCTAGGCACCTACACCGTCGATAAGAATCCCGCCCCACGCTGGGCCGAATGGGATCTGTGGTCGCACAAGTATAACCTCATCGGCCTGGTCACCTATATCCGTTACACCGGGAATTTGGAATTGCTGCCGGCCTGCCAGAAGATGGCCGATCTGATCTGCCACGACATTGGCGATGGCAAAGGTCAATTGGACATCATCAACTGCGGCCATCATGCAGGCATGGCCCCGGGCAGTATTCTTGAACCCATGGTGCTGCTCTATCGCTTGACGGGCGAGCCGCGCTACCTGGAGTTTGCCAAATATATCATGCGGGCATTTGAACAGAATAACGGCCCGAAGATTGTCTCGCGCCTGCTCGAACTCAAGCGGGTGGACAAGGTCGGCAACTCCAAAGCCTACGAAATGGTCTCCTGTCTCAATGGCATGCTGGAATTGTATCGCACGACGGGCGACGCCAAACTGTTGGAAGTCTGCCTCAATGCCTGGCAGGATATTGTCGATAACCGACTCTACATCACCGGGGCCTCAAGCTACGGTGAATTCTTCCATGACAACTTCGATCTTCCCAACGTCAGCTGGGTCGGCGAAACCTGCATGACCGTCTCCTGGATCCAGTTCAACGCCCAGCTCATGCGCCTGACGGGTGAAGCCCGCTTTGCCGAACAACTTGAGCGGGTGGTTCTCAATCAATTGTTAGGCGCGCAACTTCCCGATGGCTCGGAATGGGGATATTACGTGCAGATGGAAGGCAAGAAGCCATACAACAAGATTCTCGATAGTTATTGCTGTCTGTCCAGCGGGCCGCGCGGAATGGCCTTGATTTCGACCTTCGCCGCGAGCGTCGATGCCGATGGCGTGGTAATGAATCTCTACGACGCCGGCACGGCCAAGCTGACCTTGCGCAATGGCAAGTCGGTCGCCCTAACCACCGAAACCATTTATCCGAGCGATAGCAAAATTCTCATCACTGTGGACACCAACTCGGCAGTTTCCTTCGACATCAAGCTGCGCATCCCGGCCTGGTGCCGCAACTCAACGGTCAAAGTCAACGACAAGGCCGTGGAGGCCAAAATTGGCGGCGACGGTTATGCTGCCATCAAACGCCAATGGACCAAAGGCGACAAGGTGGAACTCAATTTCAAATTGGAACCGCGGGTGATTGTCGGCGACCACCTGAACGAAGGCAAGATCGCCGTCATGTATGGTCCGCTGGTATTGGCGGCGGATGAAGCATTGCTCGAAACCAACAAATTGACGCTGGGGGGGATTCGCGTGGCCAAGCCGGATCTAGCTTCGCTGGCGATTGCAGCCGAGCCGGCCCCTGACATCGTCAAGAGTTGGTCACACGGCCAAGCTTTCCATATCAATGCCCTGTGGCGCGGCAAGTCTAAGGAAATTCTTCTGCTGCCGTTTGCCGAAGCCGGCAGCCTTCGCAAGGATTACAAGATTTGGCTGCCGCTGGTCTCCTGCACCACCTGCAATGTGCTGGCCGCAGGCGACGAGAGCCGCTCGCGCGAGGGCAATATCAAAGGTACCATCAATGACGAGGATACCGGTACCTATGTGGTCACTTTTGACGGCAAGCTGGAGACGGAAGATTGGTATGCGGTGACGCTGGAAGAACCGCAGACAATCGCCCGCGTGGTCTATGCCCATGGCGCCAACACCAATGACGGCGGCTGGTTCGATGCCAGCGACGGCAAACCGCGCATCCAGATCCAGACCAGCAAAGGTGGAGAGTGGAAGAACGCGGGTGAACTCAAAGATTATCCCGCTACCACCGGCACCATTGCTACCAACTTGACTGGCGGTAACCTCTTCACCTTCCTGTTGCCAACCCCGGTCAAGGTGTTCGGTGTCCGGGTCATTGGAAAACCCGCCTGCGGCCTTAACCCGAAGCAAGCCTACTCCTCGTGCAGCGAATTGCAGGCATTTGCGAAATAACAAAAAATCAATTTTACTTAACTAACAAACAATATCGACATATGAAGATTCCTCTGATGATGGCCATCGCGGCAATGCCGCTTGGCAGTGTGCGTGCGGCAGATGTTCTGCCTTTGCCGGAAAAGGTCACCTGTGCGATTCCCGACAAGCAGGCATTCCAGCAACCCGACCGGGTGCATCTGACCGGCTGGATTGGCTCACGCATGGAGGTCAACGCGAAGGGCCGCTTGGCGAAGATCAGGCCGGAGCGCCTGATCATGAGTTATGAAAACCGGCCGGGATGCCAGGCGTATGATGGCGAGCATATCGGCAAATGGCTGCATGCCGCCACGCTGGCATGGGTCAACAACGGCGATCCCGAGCTGCGCAAGAAGATGGACCAGGTTGCCACTAGCCTGCTGAAATGGCAGCTCGAGGATGGTTACCTTGGGACCTACAACCTCGATGGCAAACCCTGGGCCCGCTGGACCGAATGGGACGTCTGGACTCACAAATACAATCTCATCGGTCTCATTACCTACGTCCGTTACACCGGCAACAAGGACCTGCTGCCGGTCTGCCAGAAAATGGGCGATCTACTCTGCAAAATCTTTGGCGATGAACCCGGCAAACTCGATATCAACGCCTCCAGCGGTCACGTTGGCATGGCCTCGGGCAGCGTGCTCGAACCCATGGTGCAACTCTATCGATTGACGGGCGAAAAGCGTTATCTCGACTTCGCTAATTATATGCTGCGTGCCTGGGAACTGCCGAGTGGACCGAAGATTGTCTCGGTGCTGCTGGAGCAGAAGCGGGTGGACAAGGTCGGCAACAACAAGGCTTATGAAATGCTCTCCTGCATCAACGGCATCATCGAGATGTATCGCACCACGGGTGATCCAAAACTGCTGCAGGTCTGCCTGAATGCCTGGCAGGATATCGTCAGTAAACGACTTTACTTCACCGGCTCAACCAGCGCCGCGGAACATTTCCACGATGATTATGACCTGTCCAATACCAATAAGGTCGCCGAAACCTGCGTGACGGTCTCGTGGTTCCAGCTCAATATGCATCTGCTGCAGCTCACGGGTGAAGCCCGTTTTGCCGAACAACTTGAGAACACGGTGTTCAACCATTTGTTTGCGGCGCAATTGCCGGCTGGCACCGGCTGGGCTGTGTTCACCGTGATGGAAGGCAAGAAGGTTTACTATAACTCCAATAGCACCCCCGATGTCACCTGCTGCCTATCCAGCGGTCCGCGCGCGGTCGCCTTGATTCCGTGCTTGGCGTCAAGTGTCGATGCCGATGGCGTGGTGGTGAACCTCTATGACGCCGGCACCGCCAAACTGACTTTGCGCAATGGCAAGTCGGTGCTCTTGACCACCGAAACGATCTATCCAAGTGATGGCAAGATTGTCATCACGGTGGACACCGAGTCGACAACTCCCTTCGCATTCAAGGCGCGCATCCCAACCTGGAGCCGTGAATCGACGGTGAAAGTCAACGGCAAGCCGGTGAAGGTGGAAAAAGGCAAGGATGGCTATGCCTCCATCAAGCGCACCTGGGTCAAGGGCGACAAGGTGGAGTTGAATTTCAAGATGGAGCCGCGGGTCATTGTCGGCGAGCATTCTAACATTGGCAAGATAGCGATCATGTATGGCCCGTTGGCATTGGCGGCTGATGAGGCGACCCTAGGCAAGGAAGGTATGGCAATCGGTGCGATCAGCATTGGCAAGGCGGATCTGGCATCCCTTGCGATCAAGCCGGAGCCCGCTCCGGAGAAACTCAAGACCTGGCCACATGCCCTGGTGTTCCAGTGCAACGTCGTCGCGAATGAAAAGCCGCAGGAAATTCGCCTCATGACCTTTGCGGATGCAGGTAGCTTTGATGAGAGTTACAAGATCTGGTTGCCGCTGAGCCGCAATGTGCTGGTGGATGGCACCGAGAGCCGGTCGCGCAAGGGGGATGGCAAGGGATCGATTATCGATGAAAATGAATTGACCTTTGCCAACACCAGTGACGGCACCTGGCCTAAGGAAGATTGGTTTGCGGTGACGTTGAAAGAAGCCAAGCCCATCACTCGCGTGGTGTTCATGCATGGCAAGACGCTCAACGTTGGTGGTTGGTTCGATGTCACCAATGGCAAACCGCGCATCCAGATCCAGACCAAAGAGGGTGGTGAATGGGAAGACGCCGGCGAACTCAAGGATTATCCAGCCACCACCGGTAAAGAACCGGGCCCACTCAAAGAAGGCGAAAGCTTCCAATGCCAGTTGGCCACTCCGGTGAAGGTGTTTGGCGTCCGTGTCACAGGCAAGCCGTCGTTTGGCGGCAATCCGAATCAGGCGTTCTCCACATGTGCCGAATTGCAGGCATTTGCGAAATAACCGCCATTTTTTCTAACACACAATCATTTGCACTCCATGAATCAAACAACCGAATCCAATCACGGACCTGTCGGCACAATGAGCTCGGCGCTTGTCAAATCTCTCCTGCTGGCCGTTTTGGTGCTGGCGAATTTCGGGGGGCTGTATGTCCGGGCGGCGGAGACTCCGCCGGAATTCAGCAGGCTCAGCGTTGCGAACGTTCACAGTACCTGCATGAACAAGGATATTGAAGCGGCCATCATGCTGCCGTCTTCTTATGCCGTCAGTTCGGGCCGCAGGTATCCGGTGATCTATTTCCTGGATGGGCACGGTGGCAATGGGAAGCGCCTGTTTTATGATTTCTACAAGGACGATTTGCTCAAGCAGAGCGATAAGTTTGACGTCATCATGGTGGCAGTGGGCAGCCTCAATACCTGGTATTTTGACAGTCCGGTGAATCCGGATGTCAAGTGGCAGAGTTTCCTGATCAAGGAATTGATTCCATTTGTGGATGCCAAGTATCGCAGTATAGCCAAGCGTGAAGGGCGGGCGATCACCGGCATGAGCATGGGTGGGCACGGGTCGTTCTATACCGCCTTCCGCCACCCTGAAGTGTTCATCGCGGCAGGCAGCACCAGCGGCGGCGTGGACTTGCGGCCATGGCCGGATAACTGGGATATCGCTGCCGTGCTCGGCAAGAAATCCGAACATGAGAAGAACTGGGACGACAACGTCGTGGTCAATAATCTCAAGGCCTTGCCCAAAACCAAGATGGCCATCTATTTCGACTGCGGAACGCATGATTTCTTCCTGGCCGTCAACCGTGCGTTGGATAAAAAAATGACCGATATGAAGATCGTGCATACCTATGAGGAGTTCCCAGGTGGCCACACCCAGGACTTTTGGGCGCGATCATTCCCCAAACATGTCGAGTTCTTCAGCAAACATCTCGCCACCGGTAAATAATTAGAACAGCCGGCATCGGACGATCATTAGGCAAATCACCATTAGAAAAGTATGAATAAGTTGTTAATATTATCGCTATTAGCGTTCGCGCCGCTGTCAGCCCATGCTGACGTCATCCTGAACGCGGTTTTCACGGATCACATGATCCTCCAGCGGGATATGCCGGTGCCGGTTTATGGCACGGCAGAGCCTGGCGAGAAGGTGACTATCACATTTGCCGGCAAGGAGAAATCGGTGGTGGCCGACAAGGATGGCAATTGGAGCGTCAAGCTCGACGCGATGAAGGTTTCGACAACCCCCGCAGTCATGACCGTCTCCGGCAAGAACAAGCTCACGCTGAACGATATCCTCATGGGAGATATCTGGATTTGCAGTGGCCAATCCAACATGGAATGGGTGCTGGGTGCATGCAACCGGCCGGACGACCTCGCACAGGCGAATGTCCCGCTGATCCGCCTGTATCAAATGCGTGGCACGGCAGAGCCCACTCCACGCACCGTGTTCAATTGTATTCCATGGACTCCCTGCACGCCCGAGTCGGTCAAGATTTTCCCGGCGGTCGGGTATTATTTTGGCCGCAAAGTGCTACAGGAGACGGGAGTTCCGATCGGTTTGATCCGCAGCGCCCAAGGCGGCTCTGCCATCGAGCCGTGGACGCCATACGCCGGGATGGCCATGGTCCCCGAACTGGCCAAAGACAAGGAGATCCTCGATCAGCAAATTAAAACCTATGTCGATACGCTGGCGGCCTTGCCGCTCAAAGCCACAAGCTATGTCAGCGAGGCCCGAAAAGCGCTCAGCAGCAACACCCAATTGCCCGAACCCCCTGTATTGCCGCTCTATCCTATTTCCAACAACCCGAATCGAGACTGGAATTGCCTCTATAACGGCTACATTCATCCGCTCACCCGCTTCGCCATCAAGGGGGTGCTCTGGTATCAGGGGGAAGGTAACACCACCAACGCCGAAACCTACTTCGCCAAGAAACGCGCCCTCATCAGCAGCTGGCGCAAGGTCTGGAACCAAGGCGACTTCCCATTCTATTTCGTGCAACTCGCCAATTACGGCAATCCCGACACTATTGCAGGAGCCGATGATGGTGGCTGGGCGAAGCTCCGCATGGCGCAGTTGAAATCACTCGCTATCACCAACACCGGCATGGCGGTGGCCATCGAACTCGCCGATATCGGCAATCCTCACGATGTGCATGCCAAGAACAAAAAGGATGTCGGCGAACGCCTGGCGCTCTGGGCGCTGGCCAAGGACTACGGCAAGAAGAATCTCGTCTATAGTGGCCCGTTGTTTAAAGACATGAAGGTTGAAGGCTCCAAGATCCGGATCGCGTTCGATTCAGTGGGCTCCGGTCTAACTGTTGCGACCAAGAAAGGCTATGACCCGGTGGTCAAGGAGCCTCAGGGCAAGCTGCGGAAATTCGCCATTGCCGGCGACGACAAGAAGTGGGTTTGGGCGGATGCGGTCATCGACGGCAAGACCGTGGTGGTGTCATCGCCAGAAGTGCCCAAGCCGGTGGCGGTCCGCTACGCATTCGCGGCCAATCCCGACGGCTGTAACCTTTACAACAACGAAGGTCTACCTGCTTCTCCATTCCGTACGGATGAATGGTAGGCACCGACGCATCCCATT
>CAIVKO010000039.1 GCA_903906515.1 Akkermansiaceae bacterium | reverse complement strand
GTTGTGATGGAGATAGATGTTCTGGGATGTATCGCCGGAACGGACGAGTTTCTCGAAATTCACCGGCAGAATTTCACCGTTTCGAATGACCACACTGTTGGAGAGGTCCGCAAGCTCCTCAGTGGTGCCGGAAAAGCGCGAGGTGAACAGCCCGCCCGCCTGCGAGATCGCCTCAAGCAGGGTGGTCGGCTGACGCAGCGGATAGAGTCCGGGTTTGAATACGCGGCCGAGAATCCAGTATCGCCGCGAGCGGACTTCTACCAGGCTCACATTCACCAGCGGATTGGTGTAGTCACGTTTGAGCGCATCGCGGAGGTGCTTGGAAAGCTCCGCGGTGGTGAGTCCCTCAGCGCGGACTCCACCGGCGAGGTTGTAATAGATCATTCCGTCGGGCATGACGAAGGTCCGTGCGAGTGTGCCGCCGACTTCGGCGATTTCGATCTCCATGACGTCACCCGGCCCGAGTATGTAGGACTCATTCGGTGGGATGAGCAGCTTGCGATCAGGCGAACGCTTGATTTTGACGTTGGTGAACGTGAGATTCCGGACCTTCTGATCCGTCTTGCGAGCATCGAATTGGGAATCTGGAATCGTCTGCTGGCAACTGACTCCCCACAGGCAGAGCAGTGCGATAGACCATGTCATGGAAAGAATTCGCAACATCAGGGTGCCGGGAGGATGGGTGGGACGTTGAGGTTGACCCAAGTGGATGACGCGCTCGTAGCAAAGGCGGAGAGAGCGAGTTTGAGGATATCCTCGGCCACCACCCATGGACGCTCGGAAATGAAGACGATGTCCTTGGGCTGGAGCTTGAAATCCTTTTCCTTCGCAGCCAACACGTTCTTCAGGCTGACGACAAACGTTTCAGGTTTGGTGAAACTGCCGCGAACGACCAGGACCCGGTCCGACCATGCGCGATCAGTGAGCCCACCGCGCCGCGAGATGGCGGAGACAACGGTGGCATCGGCAGTCAATCCCTGCACACCCGGGTTTACCACGGCACCGATCACATAATAGTCGTTGGTGATGGTGGAGGCGATGAAGATGAAATCGTTAGGTTCGATCTCGATGTTTTGTTTCATATCGCCCTCGTTGAGAAGCTTGCGGAAGTCCACCGGAAGTTGCTGTCCCTTGCGCGAGACGAAGGATCGGTCAAGATCCGCAAGCTCGATGGTGTTGCGCTCAAACAAACCGGTTTCAATCCCTCCGGCATTGGCGATGGCTTCGACCAGGGTGATGGGCCGCTCCAAAGTCACCACTCCCTTGTTGATGACCTTGCCGAGAATCGTGAAGCGTTTGGAACCGACTTCCTGCGGCGTGATAATGACACGGGGTGAGCGGAAATTCGACGAGAGGCCTTTTTCGATCGCGAGGCGCGCTTCATCGATGGTGAGTCCGGCGACGTTGATATTTTGCGCCTGAAGGTAGCTGATTGTTCCATCCGGGGCGATGCGAAATCCAGGCCGATCGAGCTCGGGCCGACCGAAGAGTGAGAAGTTGATGACATCGCCGGGGCCGAGTTCGTAACGCGCACGCCACGAGGTCGGAGAGGAAGGAGCCTTGTTATCAGGGGTCGTTCCCGAAGGTGGAGCCGCCTCCAAGCCTTGCAACTCCAGCACGCAGCCGATTAGCAATAGGAGTTTGGCGATGTGGCGTTTCATGGCGGTGGTGTCTCAGGAGAAACGTTTTGCGAGGAAACAGGAAATGACGTCCGCCGCCTCGCGGATCCGGCCCTGCGGGCGTTCGGTCCAGGCAATGGTGCCGGCACAGGGAGGAAGATACGCGTCCGTGAGTTGGCGGGATTCAAGGGCCCGGCGCAGGGAATCCTTTTGCCCGGCGACCACGGAGATCCAGTGATCCACCTGCGGCAACAGGGCGCGGAAATCCCGCTGCGGCAGCGAGGATGCACGAAGAAAAACCGGCGGTTCATTTTCGGAACCGGTTGATGGATGGGTCAACCAAACGAGCGATGCCGGCGGCGCACCATCCGCCCAGAGAGGGTCGCTTGTTAGATCGAGCACCTGCATGGGCTTGGCGGTATCCTTCGCCGCGGTCTCGGCAAGCATCGTCCACAACCTGCGCTCATCAGAGGGATCCAAGGCCGCCGTCCAAAACAGAATGCGCCCCGGATGATCGAGACGGGATGCGAGATAGGTGATCCAGAAGTGAGAGATGGCCGCCCTCGCATCCTCCTCCAAGGTAGTGGGCAGATGGCAAATCAGTGGCGCGCGGGTCGCGGCACAGCACTCCAGAATGGAACGCCTCGACGTGCGGTGGGTCAGGAAAAGCGAGAGCAACACAGCGAGAACCCCGCCACCCACCGCGCTTGCCGCACCAAGGAGTGCGGGCTTTTTGACAAGGGAGGATGGAATGATGGAGCGCGGATCGGGGGCTTGGAAGATCTGCCAGTATCCTGGTGCGCTGGAGGCGAAAATCTCCGCTTCTTTCAAACGGTTGCTCATCAGGGAAAGCCCTTCGATGTGGGCATTGCGCTTTTTCTGAAGCGCCTCGTAACTGCTGATGATCGCAGGGAACTCGGATAGCCGGGCAGCAGTGGTTTGACGGAGTTTTTCGAGGGATTCGATGCGGCTCTCTGCCTCCAGCAGTTCGTTGCGTTGTCCGATAATGGTGAGGTAGATCTGATTGCCCAGCGGCGTGCCCGTGTAGGCATCGAGCTCAGCTTTGCCAGCCTCCTTAAGCTTGGCGATTTGTCCATCAAGGTATTCGATGCTTTGGAGTTTCGCTTGCACGAGCGGGTTCCCGTCGGTGTAGGTGGAGCGCAGATTGGCGAGTTCCTCGTGGGCGTTTTTGATTTGAAGTTCGATCGGACTCTGATGACTGATTTGTTCCGTCAGGCTTTCAACCTGCCGTTTCTTGGCTGCGACGCTGTTGCGGGCGGTTTCCAGATTGAGTTCGACCTGTGAGAGCTTGCCTAATACCGAAGTGACCTGTGACTCGCCTCCGAGAAAATCCTTTTCCTTCGAGAAATTGAGGATTTCAAGATTGGCTAACTCAATTTGTTTCTCAATTGCGGCGACTTCCTTTTCGAGGATCGCGCGGACATCACGGGCTTCGGTTTGCTGGAGCCTCTTGGTGTAGGCATTGATTTCCTCCGCCCAGATTCCACTGAAGCTCAGGGCATCAGTGGGACTCAGCGGTGAGTGATAGGTAATGTAAAAAATGTCGGTGCCTTCGAGTTGTTTGGCCTCGATGAGACTTCTCACGCTCGTCGGATCGATGCCGTTAGCGGCGCGCTTTAACGCCAAATCGAGTGGTTCGCTGGCAAGCAGGGTGGCGAGCAGAGTGGCGTCGTTAAGATCCACCGGGCGAAAGGCCTGACCGGTTTCAGACGCTCGCACGGTTTGCGGAACGCGGCGCTTGATCAAGGAGGTCGAAATGGCGAATGACTGACTCGTCAGTCGAATGCCAGCAATGGTGCCGAGCGTGCCGAAAGTGATCATCCCGACCACGATCCACGGCCAGCGGGTCAAAATCCCCGCTAGCAACCGGATCGGATCAAAGGGTAGGGGAAAGCGGAAACGATGGGGAGCAACGGACACAGATGGGTCCGAGTCCGGGGCATGATCCTCACCGGATGGAAGATTCGAGCCCGAAGGTGAATCCGAACAGGGATGTGTGTTCTTATTTTGAATAAGTTAACGATGTGATGATTTTGGCCCGCATTGCAAGCACGAATCGCCGCCTAACGCGGCATGGCGGAGCACGACCGAGGAGAACGAGCGGTTGAATGAATCGAGCGACATCGTCCCACGGACGCGGGCAACAAGAGCGGGATCGGGGGCGGGCCGGCCATTTCCAATGAAGCGTGTGACGGCGGCGGCCAAAGCGGCGGGATCGTTGGGCTCGAAGCGCCAATCCTTCGGTAGTAGGTCTTTCATGCCGTCCCGGTCGCTGCCGAGCACGGCGGTGCCGGAGGAGAGGGCTTCCAGCATGACGAGCGGCAGGCCTTCGTAACGCGATGGAATGACCAGTGCGTCGAGCGCTTGATAGAGGCGGGCTGGATCGCACCAAGGCAGAACGGTGCCGGACAGGTGGTGCTGACTGATGATGTCCTGCAAGGCGGAAATATCCGGGCCGTCGCCAGCGAAAACGAGGTGGCAGGATGCGGCAAGGGCCGGATCCGAGGCGATAGCTTGCACGAGGAGGTGTTGTTGTTTTTGGCGGAACTCGATGCGGCCGATCACTCCGATGCGGACTTTCTCGAATGGCAGGCCAAGCTCATTGCAGGCCGCTTTGGGATCGCCGGATTGGAAGCGGTGGGTATCGACACCATTGTAAACGATGTCGATTGGGGCGGTGGCTCCCTGTTGTTTGAGGAGACGCGCCATTTCATCGGTGATGGTGATGAAGGCATCCGGAAGCTTGAAAAGATGGGCGCAAAAAAGATCACGAAGCGCACCCAAACGCGCGCCCATTTCCGCGTTGGAATGCGGCACGGGAATATAGCTGACGCAGCGGATTCCTGCAGAATGGGCAGCGTGGAGACCCAGCGAGGAGTGCTCGATGTTTCCCTGGATGGCCACAACGAGCGCGGGATTCAACTGACGGAAACGTTCCACCAGAACTTTCGTCCGCGATGGTTGGAGCCGGTTGCGAAGCGCTTCGAGTTTGGACGATTGCCAATCAACCTGCTCCCGAATCAACTGGGGATATTTCGTGGCGATGGAGGCGACTTTTTCGCAGAGTTTTCCGTTAGACGAGGAGGCAATGAAATGCACCGGCCCGGAAAAATCCGCGAGCACAGCCTCCAAACCTAGCAGGCTCATTACCTCGTGGCCGCCGAAGACCGGGCTGTCATCATAGAAAAGGATACTCATGATTGGAGGACCTTGAGAAGGAACGCTTCGATCTGGCGCGTGATCGGATCGATGTCGAAACGGGTGCGCGCTTCATCAAGACCGGTGGCGGCGATGGACACGCGGAGTTGTGACGATGCGGCGAGCTCGGCGATGCGGGTGGCGTAGAGTTCGGGATTTGCAGCTTCCGCGACGAGGCAGTTGACTCCGTGGCGCGCGAGTTCCTGCTGGCCGCCATCGAGCGAGGTGATGACGGGAAGGCCGGATGACATGGCTTCAAGCGGGGTGAGCGCGAAGGGTTCGCCCCAGTTGGAGGTGAAAAGCAGCGCATCGTATTGCGAATAAAGCTTCCGCATCTCGGCGGCCGGCGCTGATTTCCTGCGGACACAGTCTTTGAGTCCGAGGTTGGCGATTTCCGCATCCACCTTGGCGACGTAGTCGGGATCACCGTGACCATAGAGATCGAGCGTGAGCTCCGTGAGGCCAGTACGGCGTGCTGTGGTGAGCGAGCGGATCGCCGTGAGTGGATCCTTGTCTTCTGATAGACGTCCGACCCAAAGAAGCTTCTCAAACTTCGAGTGATCTGGTTTGACGGGAAATTCAGTGGTTTCGATACCGCAATGGATGACTTCCGCGTGTTTCACAGACCAGCCTTTCGAGGCCGTGAGATCGCGCATGAAGGCGCTGCAAAAATAGATGTTAGCAAAACGGATGCAGTCCCAGGATGCGGTGGGCACGGAGCGATTGATGAGGCAGCGGATGCCGGAAAACGTTAGAATCCCTCGCAGTGCCGCACGCGCGAATGAACCGGGCGCGGTCCACCATGAGAGCCAGACATCAGCGCGAAGACTGCGGGCGATCCAGTGATCGGACACATCGTAAACGACCGGGATTTTCCCCTGTTCGATCCGGAGTAGAAGTGACTTGGAAATCCCCCCCATGTTCCAAACGTGGATGATGTCCGGGCGGACGGTTTCAATCTCCCGGACGAGTGCCTGATGGTTGTATTTTTCCAGCCCATAAAGCCGCTGGATCGGCAGCCACGGATTGCCATACATGCCGTTGATGCGGAGTTTCCGGGTGACATTGGGTTCCACGACTTGCGGTCGCCCGACGACGCTATGGTTGGATGTCAGGATATGGATTTCATGGCCCAATACTTTCAGACGGTCGCAAACATCACGGCAACGGAGTTCATACCCGCCGATTTCGTGAGGCGGATAGAGATTGGTGATGACGAGGATTTTCATGTGTCGCGTTGGTAGAATTTCCATCCGGCATGATGTCCGTCGCGGCGGCCGAGTCGCTGGGCGAGACGAACCGCCACGGCATGGGTAATGCCGGTGATTTGGCCGTTCTTGATGCACCATTTCGCATCGCGGATGGCGTCCTTGAGCAATCCGAAGCAGACAAAGTAATGATAATTCACATTGCGCGGCGGCACAGTGCTGGTGGCGGCCATCGCCTTGGCATCGCCGAAGGAACGCTTGTAAGACTGACGCAGCGTGTAGTTATGGGAATGCATGGCCACCGACTCGATGGCGTATGGAATTTCATAACCGTTTTTCACCAAACGCCGCGTCCATTCATCGTCCTCGGCATATTGCAGGTCCTCGCGGATTGGCACCTTGTCGAGCACGGAGCGGTGCGTGACGGAACTGACCATGCTGAAAAAGTGCTCCCAATCCTTCGATTCACGCTCCGGCCCGAAGCACCGGTCATAGTCATGCGCGAAAACCGCCTGGCAGTCGGGCCGTGGAACCTGGCGGGAAAAGGCAGCTCCGAATTTCGGGTTGGAAACGCAGGGTTTGAGCAAGTTGACCAACCAATCACGGCCCACCGGTGTTGCGTCGGCATTCAGATAGACAATCCAGTCATGCGTCGCCTCGCGGGCACCTTGATTGAGAACCATACCGGGAACATAAGTGCCAAGCGGGATCTGGATCAGCCGGGCACGGCCGGTTTTATTAATGATGTCGATGGACCCGTCGCTGGATCCGGAATCGATGACGATGAGCTCGATCTCGCCGTCAAAATCCTGATTGAAAAGTTGTTGGATCGTCTCGCCGATGGCCCATGCCTCGTTGAAGCTGCGCATGACGACGGAGACCGCTTTAGGGAGTGAGTTCATCGGTGACTGGCTTTACGTGGGTTGAGATTTTTGAATCAGGGTATCGTAGTGATTCGCCAAACGCGCGCCAATGGCAGGCCATCCGAAGCGATCGGTGGCGGTGGCGATGCCATTCTCTTCAATGCGCCGCAGCAACTCCGGATCCGATAGAGCACGGGAAATCTCACTGGCAAAAGATTCAGGATCATCTGCAAGCAGGATGTTTTCGCCATGTTTCAATTCCAACCCTTGCGCCCCGATGGTGGTGGAAACCACAGGTGTGCCGATGGCCAGCGACTCGACGATTTTCAGGCGTGTGCCGCCACCGATGCGCAGTGGCACCATCTGCAACCAAGCGCGCCGATAGTATGGACGCACGTCAGGCACTCCGCCAGTGACGGTGACACCCTGCCGTGAGCCATAAGCTTGGACTTCCGCGATGGGATTCTTGCCGACGATGAGAATACGGACGTCGGGTAGGCGTTGAAGCAGCTTTTCGTGAATGCTCTCAAAGAACCAGCGCAGCGCGTCCACGTTCGGACTATAATCCATCGCGCCACAGAAAATCACAGTGGGCTCGGAGGCGCGGGAATCAGGCGCGGAGGCAGGATGGAAATAATCAAGATCCACGCCATTTGCCACAACCATGACCGGTGCCTTCGGGTCCACGTGTTGATGGAGAAAGACCTCATCATCCGGCCCGCAGACAACTTCTAACAATGACTCACGGGCGAGTTTCTTTTCGTATAGCCAGAGTTTTGCATAACTCTCCCAACGCAGCAAACGGTCGCGGGTGGAGAAGCGCAACGTCTTGTGCTCCATGATCTGGAACTGCAAATCAACACGGCTCCGGTCCACCACGAAGGGTGTGTGGTGCTTGTGAGGCAACACGTAAGGCATCAGCACGAGATCGCAGATATGCACGAGATCATAGCGCCCGGGAGTGAGTCGACGGTTGATCGCTTGTGCGACATCGGGGCTTTGCCAGTGCTGCACGTTGCTGGGCAGCGGATTGAGCAAGCGTTGTGGGAAAAGCTTCTGCCACGGTGGATGGGCGAACGGGATGAACTCGACCTCGCGACAGAATTCGGAGAAAACAGCACGCTTTTCCCCGGTGTCATCCGGTTCTTCGGTCAGCGCGACGAAGTCCACATTGTGGTGCAATGCCAGCGCCTTGAGCAGGTGGAACGTGCGCTGATAGGTCCCGCGGTCAAGCGGCCAAGGCGCGTAGGGGTAGATCACGAGGAGATTCAGATTCATCCCAATGTTAGCGGTTTAAGTAATTGACTGGCCAAACCCTCATCAGGGTTGCCTCTGGATAAAGAAAAAACCATTCAAAGGAATGACATCTTATTGCCCCGGATTTGCAAGCCTTATCGGAACATATCCCGAAATTGTGGATACGTTGCGCTTCACGGCGGTCCGTTGATTTTCCAACGGAGTTCCTTGGGTACCGATGTCGGCGATATTTGCGGGAACACGCTTTATTTCGCCGAGGGAACCGAGGCGGCGACGGCTTCGGTGACGGTCTTTGTGCCGAGAGATTTTTTATCGCCGGATGAACTGTAGGAACTATCTTTGGGCAAGTCGGCGGAGTTGGAGTATTGGCCGTCGTCCTTGAATTCCTTTTGCAGACGGGCGATCTCCGCTTTCAATTCAGCGAACATCGCGGTGATCGCGGGATCCTTAGGCTCCCCGAAAAGGAGATTGTGCTGCTCGGTCGGATCCTTGGTGAGATCAAACATCTCGTAGGCGTTCTTTTTCCAGTAGTAGATGAGCTTGTGAGTGGCGGTGCGGACGCCGAGATGGGCGGCGGTGTTATGATCGCCCGGATCGTGATAGTAGCGGTAATAGACCGAAGTGCGCCAGTCGCCCGGAGTTTCACCGTGGAGCAGCGGCACCAA
This sequence comes from Akkermansiaceae bacterium, assembly GCA_903906515.1. Lineage (GTDB taxonomy): Bacteria > Verrucomicrobiota > Verrucomicrobiia > Verrucomicrobiales > Akkermansiaceae > Luteolibacter. The sequence continues at coordinate 21,208 of CAIVKO010000039.1, read as the reverse complement.
CGAACGCCCCTGCATGGATGCGGGAATCGGCAAACCTGCTAGGCCGAGAAATGTGGGAGCCAGGTCGATGTTGGCGACGAACTGAGCGGGGGTGACGCCTGGCTTGATGCCGGGGCCGCGTGCGATGAGAGGAACGCGCAGGCCGGGCTCATACATGAAGCGCTTGTCGTAAAGTCCGAGATCGCCGAGATACCAACCATTATCAGCGGAGTAGATGATGATGGTGTTTTTCGTTAGGTCGTTCTGATCGAGGTAGTCAAGCACCTTGCCCACGCCATCATCCACGCCCTGCACGCAGGCGAGGTAGTCTTGCATGTAACGCTGGTATTTCCACTTCGTGAGTTCCTTGCCGGTGAGCGATTTACCATCCACGGTCACCTCCGTGGGCTTGACGCTGAGCCATTTTTCACGCGCCGGGCCTTTGATATCGGCGGGAGGCTCCATCTTGAGGTCGCGGCGGGTGAGGTCTTTGGCGACGGTCTGTTTGTTTGCCGGCAGCGCGGTGGGACGGGTCGCGTATTCGTCCCAGAGCGTATCCGGTTCGGGGATGACCTTGTCTTTGAATAGTGCTTTATTCCGCTCATCGGGCTGCCAGTTGCGATGCGGTGCTTTGTGATGAAGCATCAGGAAAAACGGTTTGTCCTGCGGGCGCGTTTTCAGGAACTCGATGCCAAGATCGGTGGTGATGTCGGTGCAGTGGCCCTGGATGGTGAGTTTGTGGCCGGGGACAAAAAAGCCGGGGTTCCAGTATTCACCTTGGGCAGGCAGCACGACCCAACGGTCGAAACCCGTGGGATCGGAGCCGAGATGCCACTTGCCGACGATCCCGGTGTGATAGCCGCCGGCTTGCAGGTGCTTGGCAACGTTGTCGCGTGTGCCATCAAAGGTGTTGAAAACGGGCACGCCGTTGAGGTGCGAATATTGCCCGGTGAGCAGCGTGGCGCGACTGGGCGTGCAAATGGAATTGGTGACGAAGGAATTGGTGAACCGGGCACCACCTGCGGCGAGTCGATCAATGTTAGGTGTTTGATTCACCTTCGATCCATAAGCAGAGATGGCGTGTTCCGCATGGTCGTCGGAAAAGATGAAGAGGATGTTCGGATGTGTGGGTTCAGCGGCACACAGCGCGACAGGAGAGGCCATGAGCGGCACTGCGGCGAGGCAGCGGGCAATGATTTTTTTCATGAACTGAATTCGGTAAGTGTTGTGAATTTGGCTGAATAATCGCGGTTACTAGTGTCTGCTCCGGATAGTAAAATAGTAATGGCCGCTGCCGACTTGTAAACCATGAACGCCAGGTCGTGGCGGCATGGAGGTGACGCCAGGAGACTCGGTGATAACGCGACCCGACTCGGTCAGAACATCGTCTTTTCCAGCGGGAAGCTCAATGGTGGCGGTGGTGTCCGGTGGTATGACAATCTCGAATTCGATGCCCGCGGCAGTGATTTTCCAGTTAGACTCTACCGGGCCACGGATCGAGCGGTGAGAGCACTTCACCCATTCCAAACCGGGGACGACTTGCGGCCGAATCAGGATGCGGTCGAAACCGACGGCGTCATCAGCCGGTTGGATGCCACCGAGCCAGCGGTAGAACCATGCCGAGATCGAGCCGAACATCGGGTGGTTTTGGGAAAATGTGCCGTCACTGCCGGCCCAGTTTTCCCAGAGGGTGGTGGCGTTTTTCTCAAGCATCCAACCCCACGAGGGAAAGCTGTTTCGGTTAGCCAACGCGTAGGCGAGATCGTTACGGCCGTTACGCGCGAGTTCCTCCATCAGGATTCGTGTGCCAAAGATGCCGGTGGAAAGGCGCGGGCCGTCCTTAGGCGCGGTGAGATCATCCACCAAGCGTGCAAAGACCGCTGACCGCACGGCGGGTGACGCTGCGCTAAATCCAAGGGCGAAGGTTTGCTCTGACTGGGTTCCGTCTCCGACTTTGCCGGAAGCGGAATCAAGGAACTTGCGGGACCAGGCGGCGGCGGATTCGTCGGCCATCTTTTCGCAACGATCGGCTTCTTCCTTGCGGCCGCCCAACCTGGCAAGCCGGGCAACACGGCGTGCCGAGTCGATGAACATCGGGGTGGTTAGAGTCGGTCCTTCAGCATCAGAGAGCGCCTCATGATCGCTGAGACCCTTGGTCACCAAGCCATCGACGCGGCCTGCGGCCTCGGTATCGAGCCAGCGAATGGCGGCGGGCAACTGTTCGTCCAGCAATCTACGATCCCCATAGTGGGTTTGAAGCTGCTCCAACAAGAGCGGGTGTACCATCTCCCAGCCGATACCGCAGTAATCGATACCGACAGAAGGGGCGGTATCGGTGAAGCTGCCGTCCGGGCGAGCGGAGTCCGCCCAGTCGCGCACGGTCTTGGCATAAAATCCCGCCATGTCGAAGTTCATGAGAAAGGCCTCACTGGTGGCGACGATGTCACCTCCATAGGGAAAACGCTCGCGATGCGGGCAGTCGGACTGGACACTGACAACATTGGAGAGGAAGGTGCGCCGGCACGTTTCCTGAATCTTGTTGAGTCGATCGTTAGAACAAGAGAACGATCCCGAATCCGGGAGATCGGAATGAAGCGGGATCCCACGGCAGTCGGCAACCGCCGGTGGCTGAGGCAGGCCGGTGATTTCCATGTAACGGAAACCATGGAAGGTGAAATCCGGCCGGAAGCATTCGGGCCCCTCGCCACGTGCGATGAACACATCCTGCTGCCAGGCGATAGGCGGGGCGCCGGGTCCTCCTTTTGAAACTTCACTTCCATCAGGCATCTTGCGGGTTCCCTTGATTTGCCCGCAGACACTGGTGAGCGGGTTGAGCGATCCATCCGGCTTGAGCAGTTCACCGTAACGCAGCGTGATGCGGGTGCCGGCGGGAACCCGCAGGTCAAGCTCAGGAATACCGGTGAAATTGCGCCCGAAATCCACAATGTGCACACCCGCGGACGGCGTCGTGACAGCGACGGCGGGAATCGGCGAGAAGGCGCGAACGGGAGGCGTCTCCAGCAGCGGGCGGAGCGTCTCAAGCGAAGCATCCACCACCCTTGCAGGCTGCCACTTCGAGCCAGCAAAACCGGGACGATCCCAACCGGGCAGCGAGAGTCGGGCATCGCGCTCTTCGCCAAGGAAGATGCTGTTTCTCAAAGTGGGTCCGCCAGCGGTTGTCCAACCGGGACCGGTTGTGAGGGTGGTGCGTGTGCCATCCGGGTGCTCGACGACAAGGCAGGCGATCACCCGCGGGCGACCGGTGGCGACGCTTTTCCGAATGTTGCGTGCGCCCCACATGCGCAGTGGCAGGAGATTGTACCAACCATTGCCCAGAGCAAGGCCGAGGCAGTTAGCGCCCTCGGTCACTTGCTCCGTCACGTCGTGGGTGCGGAAAAGAATTCGGTGATCAAAGGCGGTCCATGGCGGGTCAAGCACCGGGTCGGCCAACCGTTTGCCATTGAGGCTGGGCAGGCAGTATCCCAGACCTGCCAGATGCAGGCGCGCCCGAACCACAGGCTTGGACAAGGTGAATTCACGCCGTAAAAGTGGAGCGGGATCATTCTGATAGAAATCCTCATCCTTTACCGGCTGAGGTTTGCCGTCATCAATCCACTGCGCACCCTGCCAATCCGCCGGAGCCATCGGTGCGATCTCCATCACTGCGGGCATGCTCCAGACGGATGGCTCGGCACTGCCGTCCCAGCAGCGGACTTTCCAATGGTAGCGGCCACCGGGTGTCAGGGCGGATCCGGCATAATCGACACAAGGCACACGCTCGGTTGTTTTTTTACCTGAGTCCCATAGATCACCGCGATCCTTGGCGAGAAGCTCGGCACTGCTTGCGACCAGAACCTGCCAGGCCGACTGCACCTTGCCCCGATCTCCGGATTCGATGCGCCATGAAAGCCTCGGCTTTGTCGTCACGGCAAGAGGATCACTGAGGCCCTCGCAACGCAGATCGAGTGGACGTAGGGCGGCCCCGGCAGCCAAGCCGGCCACAGAAAGCGAGAATGCCGACATAGCAATAAGATAGGTTGATCCGTGAATTTTCATGAAATATGTAGAATGGAGCGGGTTTCCCCGAAGCAGGATTCCATGTGGAAAAAACTTTCACCCTCTTTGAAGCGCATCAAGAAATTTCGGGAACATGGCGGATGAGACCGGCATTGGGACCATACTGCGGCGCACCTTTTGAAATTACAAAAATCAGTCATCCCGCTCCAAAGCGTCCCGCACGACTTCTTCGGGGTCGATGTCGGCACGCTCATAAGATGCGATAGCCTCCCGCACCATGGCCACCGCGGTTTCTCGTTCGTCGTGGATGACTTGCACATCGAGGTCGCGCAGGAGTGTGACTTCGTGGGAATACTTGGCGCGTCCGAAAATACAGATGCCGGGATTGCGCTCCCGGACCAAAGGAACCGCCTGACAGGTCGCCACCACCGATGGAAAAGTGAAAGCCACCAATCGTGCCCGCGCGATGCCCGCGAGGTCCAGCGCCTCAGGATGGGTGGCATCGGCGAAAAGCACGGGTTGCCCGGATTTCTTGAGTGACCTGACGGTATCGGAGTTCAACTCCAGCACCAAGGTCGCCACGCCGCAGCGCCGCAATGCGTCGTTGAGCGCGCGCCCGACCGGGCCGTATCCGCAGATGATCGCGTGATCGGTGATTTCCTTGATCGCCTGAGTGGATGTTATCGTTTCCGGTGGAGCCTTGTGCGGAGTCAGAATACCCTTGCGCTCTAACCACCTCCCGCATGGACCCGCCATGCGCATGATCGAGGGTACCACTGCCATCGTCACCGCCGTGCAGGCCAATAACATTTGCTCAGTCCCCGGATCAAACGGCCGGTATCCGCCCGCCTTGCCGATCAATACCAGCGAAAACTCGCCAGTGCTGGCAAGGCTCGCCGCCGCAAGGATGGATGGACGTCCGGGAAGTCCGATCACTTTCAACACCCCGAACACAATCAACCCCTTGATGCCCAGAATCACCGCGCTGCCGATCAATACCAACCGCCATTCCGACACCACGACCGACAGATCGATCAACAAGCCCACGGAAACAAAGAAGATCGCCAGAAACAAATCCTTGAACGGCAGAATATCGGATAGAATCCTATGGCTGTAGATCGATTCACTCACCACCAGACCCGCGGCGAACGCTCCGAGAGCGAGTGAAAGGTCCAGGGCGCCACCCGCAAAGGCAACTCCGGCGCAAAGACCGATGACTGTGAGCGTGAACAACTCACGGCTGCGCGTTCTCGCCACCGCATGCAACAGAGGCGTGAGCCCGTATCGGCCTAACAACGCAGCCCCTGCCAGAAAAAGCGTTCCTTTCAGCAGCGCGCCGCCGACTTTCATCCCCACCCCACTGGTGTCGTTCTGATAGAGGAGCGGCATCACCAGGAAAAAAACAATCACCAGGATATCCTGAAACAATGCCAATCCCAGACTGGCGCGTGCTCCGGGATTGTTGTGCTGGCCGATGTCCTGGAACGATTTCATCGCCACGGCCGTGGAACTCAGCGCCAGCGCCACCCCGAGCACGATGCTGTCCGCCAGCGGAAACCCGAAGATCTTTGCCGCAATCCCGGCGATGCCTGTGGTGATGGCCATCTGGAGCCCGCCGCCGATCAACGCCGTGCGCCAAAGGTGGCGCAGTTCGCCTAACGAAAATTCGATGCCCAACGTGAACATCAGCAACACCACGCCGATTTCCGCCAAATGGGTGATCACCGGATCGCCGCGGTCGGTCCCGGTCAACCAGAACAAACCCACATTGCTGATCAACACGCCGCTCAACAGATACCCCACCAGCAGGCTCTGCCGGAACTTCACCATCACCAGTGAAACCAACACTGCAACCACCAGCACCAACGTCAGCAGCGCGAACAGCGGCGAAATATTCGCCACCCCCGCCGCCAACATTGTGATGGTCGCATTCATCCCCATCAGACTCCCGATAAACCGGCGTGCCGGAAAGCACAAAATCCGTTTCCGCCATTGTTACTCCAAATGGAAATCATCAGGAACGGATACCCCACAGTTTTTCATTTGCATTCTGTAAGCCTTTTCGGGGTCTTTCAGGATCGTTTGCGCTGTTTCATCTCCTAATTCCGCAGCGGCATCCAAGAACGGTTTCGCTTTTGTGAAGCTGCATCTACCGTAAAAGAACCGCTCATATAGAATCTGATTCCACCGGATGACATTCTCTTTCCCGCAAAGCGCGTCATATTCAAATCTATCCAATAGTTTTTCGTCCGAATATAACAACCATGGAGGCCCCATGATGACCACACGCTCCTGTCTGTTTTTATGCCATACCCAGAACGTCGTGCTCATCGTGCCCAAGTACAGGGTCAGGGCCAAAATCGATATTTTAGACCAATTGCTGGATTTCATTCTATGTGGGGCTTGTCGACCATGGTTCATCACTCGCCGAGTTTGAGCACCGCCTGGTGGACCTGGGTCACGGTGTGGGCCATGCGTGTGTAATCGAGCGTCTGCCAGGTGTCGGAGGACCGGTGGTAGTTGTCATTCCGATAGAACGCGGTGTCGCTGACCATGATCGCCGGATAATCGAACCTCCAGTAATTCCTGTGGTCTGACAGGTGGACGAAGTCCAAACTGCGCGGGATGCAGCTTGAATAAACCGGCAACGGCGCGCTTCCCTGCATCGCCTTTTTGGTCGTTGCGAGGAGGTTGCGGTCACCCACTCCGCCGACGATTGAGATGAAATTCCCCGTGCTCGGATAGAACAGTTTGAAGGCCGGGACGGGATAGCGCTGGCTATTTGGGGCATCCGAGAAGTATCCGATCATTTCGAGGATGATGGCACCCTTGACGACAACTTTTTCCTTATCCAGAAGTTTCGCATGTTGGTAGCTTCCCATGTCCCTGCTGGCAAAGTATGGCGGCTCCTCGGTGCAATAGGCGACGAGTTCCACGGTTGTGTTAGCCGGGTGTTTTTTCGACAGCAATTGCGCCAACTCGAGAAGCCCGGCTACTCCGCTCGCGTTGTCGTCCGCGCCGGTATTGTGAATATTATCACCTTCGTAACATGTATCGTAGTGAGCGCCGACGATGATTCTCGGAGCTTTCTCCGGTCCGAAAAACGCACGCACGTTTTTGAATTCACGGCCGTCGATCTCGTAGGACTGTTCCTCGGTGCGCGCGCCGGCATCACGGAATTTTCCGATCAAGAAATTCCGGCATTCCGTGAGCTTTTCCGGTTGTTTCTCATAACGTGTGCCGATGGTTTCCGTCATCGTGCGGACATGTTCCTTGAGCCGCTCCGGGTTGGCGCGCAACGTGGAGGGACTGCTGGAACACGTCGGCTGCATCACGAAGCACGCAGTCGCGCCCAAGATGAGCGCGAGCAACCCGCCGATCCTCAGCACGCTTGCCAGCAAGCGGCGGGGCAGGCCCGGTTTTTTTCCGATGGTTTCCACTTCATTCATGGAAACACACTGAGGCGGTCGGGTTCCGCTGGCAATCCTTCTTTGGAATCCTTGCTAGAAATCAGCCTTTCTTCATGTTGTCGATGCCATAGGGCGCCCGTTGCGGCCGGGAGCGCATTGAGTTGGCGGTGTCGTCGCCGACGAACTCCTCTTTTTCAGGATTCCATGTCAGCTTGCGGCCGAGTTTCATCGAGGTCCAACCGAGGATGCAGGCGCTCGTCGAGCGGTGTGCGATTTCGGCGGTTGTCACGGCGGGCTTGCGGGTTTGCATGGCGGTGACCCAATCGAGGTGGTGATCGCCGTTCGGGCTTTCGTGAAGGTGGATTTCCTTTTCACCGAGCGGGGTGCTGAGGATTTCCGGTTTGCTGGCCTGGAGGGAATTGGCTGCTTTGCCCTTGGGAATCGGATCGGAGGCGGTGACGCGTTCCGCGCCACGGGTGACGAAGATCCATCCATCACTGCCCTCGAAGCGCACGCCGTTGGGGAATGTGTGATCGATGATGACAGTGGTACCATTGGCGTAGCTCATCTCGATATGATAGGGTCCGTGGACGGTCCAAAGCCCGCTTTTAGGAAACTCGGCCTTGCCCTCGATCGTGATCGGTCCGGTGTGCTCGGTGTCCATCCCCCAGTGGGCGATATCGACGTGGTGGGCTCCCCATCCGGTGATCATGCCAAGGCAGTAATCCTCGATGCGCAACCAACCGGGACGTTCTTTGTAAGAGGTGGTATTGTTCGGTCCTTGGGGATGGGTGCGGTCCTTGGTGTAGGGCGCTTCCGGAGTCCAACCCATCCACATGGCATAGTTGAAATGCGCCGGAACCGGGATCACTTCGGTGCTGCCACCGGATGGATCACTGGGCAGGCCGATGCGCACGGTTTGCAGTTTGCCGATGCGGCCGTTGCGGACCATTTCACAGGCGATGCGAAATTGTGCTCCGGAGCGTTGCTGGCTGCCGATCTGGAAAATGCGGTTCTGGGCTTTGACGACATCGCTCACGGCGCGGCCTTCCTTGAGGGTCATGGAAAGCGGCTTTTGCACATAGACGTCCTTGCCAGCGAGGGCGGCGGCGATCACCGGCTCGGCACGCCAATGGTCCGGCGTACTCACGGCCACGGCATCGATGTCCTTGTGCTGCAACGCCTCGCGGTAGTCGCCGTAGGTCGCCACGGTCAGGTCGATGTTGTTTTTCTTGTAATGGCCCTCGACCATGAGTTTGGCATCCGCCACTCGCAGGGCGTCCAGATCACAGACGGCCACCATGCGCGCCGCGCCCTGCTTGAGGATTCCGGGCATATCCATGTCTCGGCCGATTCGACCGCAGCCGATCTGGAGGATGTTGATCTTCTTGCTGGGAGCATCCGCCCCGAGCACTCTCGAGGGAATGATGGTGGGGAAGCCGATCGCCGCGCCGGCAAGACCGGAAACACGGAGGAAATCACGACGGGTGGAATGCATGGTGGTTTTTATGGGTGGATTAGGATGGTGGATTGATGGTTCACTGTGCGGGTCTGACGCCAGACACCCGGAGGATTCAGCCATCATGGTCTCGCCGAAGACAAGATCGGCAGATTTCCAGCATCAGTTCCACTTACAACGCCATAAGGGTGACGATTTATTTCATCGAAGCACAAACAAGAGCTGAAATTCCCAGAAAAACGCCACAAACCGACCGTTGTGAATAACTTGCGAAAAACCGGATTTTCCCCGAAATCCAAGGCGCTCCGCAAGTTTTGCATTCCACCGCGCCAATCCCGGATTCCATCCAGAGTTGCGGATGGACTCGCTAACAAAAATCACCGATCTCGAAGATTAAGCCGAGGTTTCAAACGAACGTTAAACAAGAACCCAATTGAAAACCAAAGACTTGCAAAAAATTTAGTGGAAAAAGTGGTGTGGCCGACGCAGTTAGGCACGTTCCGCGCGGGATTTGCCAATCCACACGCCACGGACTCGCCCTGCATGTGTGTCCATTCCCATGAAATTCAAGGAAAAGCAAAAAACGCGGGGGCAACCGATTGTGAGCAACTTGAGGAAAACTCTGAAAAAACCGCCTGAGGTTGGGGTGAACGATGTGCTTGCCCCTGCCGTGCGGGGTTTATGGAATTTCCCGCGTCTTTTGGCTTTACGGTTGGCCCGGATGGATTCAGAGAAGGGACCTGCCGCGCGGAAACCGCTGCGGGCACTTCCAATTCAACCAATCATCGAACCATCCCCTATGGACATCCAAATTGCCACACTTTGCGACTTTGCGGCCGACTACAACGGCAAGCTCGTCATTTCCGGAACTTTTGACACCCTTGCGGCCCGCGCCGTGCCTGTCGTGCACCCCGCCTGCGCGTTGGCCATGCGTTTCTGCTTCACCCCGGAAGACGCCGGTCGCCACAAACTCTCCATCAACATCATCAACGAGGATGGCGAATCGCTCGATCCCAACAACATGCCGATCGAGCCCGAGTTTGAGATCCAGCTTCCCAAGAACGTGCCGTTCCTGACCCGCAACATCGTGATGAACCTGCAAGGCCTCCGTTTCCCGGAAGCCGGCATCTACTCGATCGACATCGGTTGCGACGGCGAAATCCTCGTGCGTCTTCCGCTGCGCATCGTCCAGGTCTCGCAAGGACCGAACGGTGAATCGCAGATGTCCTGATCCTAGATCGCATCATTTCCCACGCGTCACGGCCCTTGCGGTTCGTGGCGCGTTTTTTTACCCTCCGGTTCCTGTTATCCTGCATTTTAGGGAATTGCGGATCCGTTGGCGGTAAGACTTGCACGATTTGCCCGTAGAAGTTACCAAGCGCCATCAAACGACGATCCTTCAGCCTTCTTCTCGCCCGGCGGTATCTCAATCCGCGCCGGTCGATGTTGTCCTCATTCACACTGATCTCATTGGTCGGCGTGATGCTCGGGGTGTTGGTGCTGGTGGTGGTCATGGCGGTTTACGCCGGTCTGGAGCGACAGGTGAAAGGCCGCATTCTCGGGTTCACTCCGCATATCCTTTTGCGCAAGCAAGCGCTGATTCCCGGAAAAAACGCGATGGAGGACTGGCAGGCAGACATTGCCATGGCCAAGGCCCTGCCCCGCGTGGAATCCGCCACGGCGTTTGTCACGGACAATGTCATCATCGACGTGGAATCCTGGCAACGGCCCGTGATGTTCCGCGGCATCGACACCTCGGATCCCGCGCAGGTCAAGGGCATCAGCGATATGCTCGATTTGCAAAAACACCCGAAATCCACCGCGGATCTCGGCATCGATGACCGGGTCGTTATTTCCTCGATCCTCGCCGAGCAACTCGCCATCGGCGTGGGCGAGACCATCCGCCTCTATTCAACGCGCAACTTTGAAGAGGTCATGCGCGCCTACAAGGCCACCGAGCGGCCACCCGTGCGCGAGGCTTTCGCCGCGGATTGGAAAACCGCGACCACCACCCTTGCGCAAGGGTGGAAGGCGGAGGGTGATGGCTTTGTCCTCTCCTTCGAGGCCTATCGAGATGCTTACTCCCTACTCATCGACATTTTTCATGATGACATCCGCGCCCCGGAGAAGGACCTGTTGGAGTCTTTGTTAGGCACCATGGATGGATCTGAACAAGTCGATGACAAGCAGGTGTTCCGTTTCACCGCCGATGGCAAAACCGCTGTTGAAAAAGCCATTACCGCCCTCAACACGACCGATCCGGAGAAGATGGATGCTGAAACCCTGAAAGGCCTGAAAAAAATCGTGCTGCCAAAAGAGGCGGAGGTCGTCGGCGTCTATCAGGCATCGCAGATGGCGGTGACGCCCGATCTGTTCGTGCCACTACCGCTGGCCCAGAACCTCGCGGGCCTCGGCGAGTCGGTGCAGGGAATCGCCCTGCGTCTGGACGACGCCTATGCCTCGGAGCAGGTGGCCGCGCAGGCCCGGGTGAAACTCGGTGGTGGCTGGTCGGTGCTCACCTGGGGTGATCAATACCAAGCGTTTTTCGCCCTCATCAACCAGCAGCGGGTGATGATGTATTTCGCGCTCTCCTTCATCGTGCTGGTTTCCGCATTCTCGATGATGGCGGTGATGTTCACGGTCACCATCCAGAAGCGCCGCGAGATCGGCGTCATGAAGGCGCTCGGGGCGGCACCCGGCCAGATCGTGCGGGTGTTTCTCTATCAGGGGATGCTTCTCGGTTTGTTAGGAGCGGCGCTCGGAGTGGGCCTCGGCCGTCTGGTCATTCATTTCCGTGGTCCCATCCAGGGCGTGTTCCGGTGGATGGGTTTCGATCCGTTCTCGGCCTCGTTCACCGGCTTTGGCATCCTGCCCGCCCACAACGATCCGATGGAGCAGGCGGTCATCGCGCTGATGGCCTTTATCCTGTGTTCTCTCGCTGCTCTGGTCCCGGCGTTTTTCGCCGCGCGCAGCGATGCCGCCAAATCCCTGAGAAATCTCTAAACCATGGATATCTGGATCATTCTTGACGGCGAAAAATCTGGACCCATCCATGATTTCGACGTTAGAAAGAAAATCGAGTCCGGCGAGCTGCCACCCACCACACCGGCATGGCACGAGGGTTTGGGCGCGTGGAGACCATTGAGTGAGATCAGCCTGTTTTCGAGCGAGTTCGAACGGCCGACGATCGACCGTGGGACGTCACCTGCTCCGCAACAGGATTCCTCCGCTGGGCCATTGCCGCCACCGATCCCGGAAAAAAAGTATCTCATCCGCCGCTTCTGGGCGCGCTGGCTGGACTTGTATTTTTTCGCCGGTATCTGGTGGATTACGATGTGGATTTTCGGTCGCGACATCGAGTTTACACTCTACAATCCGTGGATGCTCTTGTTTCAATACATCCCGTGGTTTGTCATTGAGGCATTCATGCTGCACCGCTTCGCCACCACTCCCGGCAAGTGGTTGTTAGGAATCCGGGTGGTCAACAACAACGGCTCGTTCCTGTCCCTGCCGGAAGCCAGTCGGCGCTGTGCCCGTGTGCTTTTCCTCGGCATCGGATTTGGCATGGATATGCTCTGTCCCGCCTGCCAGCTCATGGCGGTGGTCATTAGTCAGCGCATCGGCCGTCCGTTGTGGGACCACGCCGGTGGCCACCGCATCACGGCCGCCCCGCTCCAACCCGTGGGTGTTTCGGTTTACGTCATCTCTCTTTTCATCGCCATGCAGCTCCAGTGGATCGTTGTGGCTCCTTATGTCATGGAGGAAGCGGGTAAAGCATTCCCGTTTCTCAAGGAACAGTTCGAGAAAAACCCGCCCTGGCACCTGCCCAAACGTTGAGTCTAAGATTCCTCCGGGTCGGGGAGCAACCAGGCTCCTGCGATACCCGCGATGAAACCGCAGAGGTGTCCGAGCCATGAGATGCCGGGTTGGCCTGGAAGCACTCCATAGAGCATGCCACCATAACCGATGAGAAGCCCGATGGAAAGAATCACCCCGGTGATGCTGCGTCGGGCGATCCCACGGGTCAGCAGAAACCCGAGGTAACCGAAAATCAAGAGACTGGCCCCCAGATGCACCGTCCGGCTGCCACCCAGCAACCAGACACCACTGCCGCCGATAAGCGTCACCCACAAGCTGAGGAGAAGGAATTGGCGGCGACCGCCAGTCATCACGAGGCCACCAAGAAGGAGAAATGGCAATGAGTTCGAAAGGAGATGGCCAAAACCGACATGCAGAAACGGCGACAGCAGAATTCCCAGCAGTCCGCGTCCGCTTCGTGGCCGGATCCCGAATTGATCCAGATCCATCGGCAGCAGGAAATCCACCACTTCGATCGCCCACATGATCGCCAGCAAGCCGAAGAGCAACACCGCGTGCTCCTTGATCGATCGCAATAGCGGGCGGGCAGCGGGAGTCATGGCGGGAACGGTGACTCAGACGGATGGAGCGGCCGGGGCGGCGGCCTTGGCGAGATGTCGATTCCGGCGCACCGGAAGATGGTGCGGCATCAGCGCGGAAAACAGGTGCACGACCGGATACGCGCACAATGCGAGTAATACACCGGAAACGATCATGCCCAGCATGAAACTCGCCAGATTGAAGGTGCCCACGTGATCTATTTTAAAAGAAACCTCGGTGAGGTAGTGCGGCATCGGCACACCGATGGAGTCCCGCAACCATTGGCCGAGGGCGAACTGACCCAAGATGATCCCCGGTGACGTGAATGGATTCGAGATCCAACAGGCCGCCAGGGCGAAGGGGATGTTGGCCTTGGCCCTCATCGCTAACACTGCGGATGGAAGCGATTGGAACGGAATCATCATCACCGAGAAAAACAAGCCGATCGCCAAGCCGTTGGCCACGGTGTCGCGGCACGGGATCCATAGCGCACGGTTGGAGATGGGTTTGGAAATCACCTGCCACCACCGGCGGTGGCGGAGACGCGGGTGACGCAGCGACTTGAGCGAGTATTTGACGAGCTTGAGATAGCGTTTTTTCATGCGTGTGCCGCGAAGCGTGGGGAAACTCCACCAGATGTGCAGGACAATCAACCCAAATGCCAAGAAATCCATTTTAAAAATCCCCTGATGCGGGCACAAAACGGAAAACCTTGACTCCACCAAACCCGCTTGCTCGAATTCCTGCGTATGAATGTCAAAAACCTCATCCTTTCCAGTCTTCTGATGTCCCTCGCCCACGCATCCGAACCCATGTCACCCGTGGACCCGTCCGCCTACAAGGAGCCCGTCCGCGTCGCGTGCATCGGCGACAGCATCACACAGGGGGTCGGCGCCGCCAACGGAAAGTCCTATCCCGCCCAACTCCAGGACCTGCTCGGCAAATCATGGGTGGTCGGGAATTTCGGCGTCAGCGGTCGCACACTGCTCAAAAAAGGTGATTTCCCTTATTGGAAGGAAAAAGCCTATCAGAACGCACTCACCTACAAGCCGGACGTGGTCATCATCATGCTCGGCACCAATGACACGAAACCGCAGAATTGGAAACATGAGGCGGAGTTTGTCGCCGATTACCGCGAACTCGTGAAATCCTTTCAAACGCTCGAAAGTAAGCCGCGCGTCTATGTCTGCCGCCCGTGCCCGGTCCCGGAACCCGGCAACTTCGGCATCAACGAAACCAACGCAAAAGAGGAGATCAAACGCATCGACGCCCTCGCCACGGAAATGAAACTCGGGCTGATCGACATGCACGCCGCCCTCGCCGACAACCCGAAATTCCTGCCCGACCGCGTCCACCCGAATACGGAAGGTGCCGGAGAAATGGCCAAGGCGGCCTTCGCCGTCCTGACCGGAAAACCGGCTCCTGCACCCGCGCCTTAAATCCGTTAGTTCTCACGTCGCCGGCGCGAGCCGCTGCAGTAGCAAGGCCGCCACAAAAGCGAGCGGCGGCAGCACTAGGGACGTCACGCTGATCTCTGCGGACCACTGCCTACATAATAATCCCAAGGGCAGCAGGAAAACCCAGTCCACCAACGGAATACCCGCCAGTAGGAACGGGATGTATTTCCGACTACCGCGACGGCGCTTGGTCTCACAGAACATGACCCATGTCGCGTAAGGAGCGACTCCTGAAATGAACACCCACTGGAGATTGGCGATGTAGACGAAAGGGAAGATCATCGCTACGGGGACGAAAATGAACAATTTCCACGGAGAACGAAGGGATTTCTCCACCGGCGAGACCACGGATTCAAGACGAGCTCCCAACGAAAGTCCGCTGATATAACACAGAATGCCTATCGAACTCCAACCCGCAAAAAATGCGATCCACATCCACTTCACACTCTCCACAGGTCCGGCTACACCCAGCGCCCCCAGCCAAACCAAACCTCCGCGGCACATGCCCATCAGAACAACCGCAGATGGGCTGCGCTTGTGCCACCGAGTGTATCCCACGATGCAAATGAGGATCACTATGGAAACCACGGCAGCGGAAAGGCTGACACACGCCGCCATGGCCAAACCCGCAGCGGCGGATAGAAGCGCCACCCGCAGATAGGCCGCCGGTTTGAACAGTCCGCATGGCAGCGCGCGATCCGGTCGCCGTTCCGCATCCCAATCCCGATCCATCCAGTCGTTCAGGAAATTCCCCGCCACATAAAGCAGGATGCCAACCAGCGCCAGTAGTCCCGCGGCCCCCCAGGGAACTTCGGAGATCCTACCTTTGGCATTGAACGCTAATCCGAACGAAATACCGAGCCACACGTTCACAACCACGCTCGGAATATTGGCCACACGGGCGGTGGACAATAGCGCACGGACCTTGGAACTTCGTTGCATCTGCCGACAGAATGACCAGCGGCAGCACCCTTGGCAAGCGTGAGTCCTCCCGATTATACTGACGATCGTCCAAATGATTTGCTAACAGTTTTCAAGCGGGTTCCTCGATCCGGGAGCAGGGCGCGGCCACGCTTGCGTTCGGGTGGATTGGAGGGTAGGACACGTCCATGCCGTTGCGGACGAAAGATTTCGATTACCACCTGCCGGACGGTTTGATCGCCGCGCGGCCGTTGGCGGAACGGACGGCGTCGCGGATGATGGTGGTGCACCGCGACAGCGGACGGATCGAGCATCGGATGTTCCGCGAATTTCCCGAATTTCTAACACCCGATGATCTGCTGGTGCTCAACGACACCCGGGTGATACCGGCGCGGGTATTTTCGGATGACGGGAAAATCGAATTGTTGTGCCTCGACCGGCTTTCTCCAGTGGACTGGCGGTGCCTGGCACGCCCCGGGAAAAAGATGAAACCCGGTCGCACATTGGTGGTCGGCGGCATCACCGGCACTGTCGCGGAAGTTTTCGACAATGGCGACCGACTGATCCACTGGCAGTCTCCGCTGGATCTGGACCGTCATGGACACCTCGCCCTGCCGCACTACATGGGCCGCGATGACGAGGAGTCCGACAAGGAGCGCTATCAAACCGTCTTCGCCCGCGAGGAGGGTGCCATCGCCGCGCCGACCGCCGGGTTGCATTTCACCCCGGAGATGCTGGAAACGATCGCTCATGCTTTTCTAACACTCCATGTCGGCGTCGGCACCTTCCGCCCGGTGAGCGTGGAGGTAGTGAAGGACCATATCATGCACTCGGAGAAATATGGGGTGTCTGAAGAAACCGCGCGGCGGGTGAATGCCGCCGGTCGCGTGCTGGCGGTGGGCACCACGGTTACGCGTGTGCTGGAAGCGCTTGGCAGGCAGTGCGCTGAATCCGGAATGAGAATCGCGGAGCACGAACATTCCGGCGCAACCGACATCTTCATCCATCCGCCATACAACTTCCGCGTGGTGGGCGGATTGCTGACGAATTTCCACCTTCCGCAGAGCACGTTGATCATGCTGGTAAGCGCGTTCGCCGGAAGGGAACTGGTCATGGAGGCCTATCGAAAAGCCGTGGAGGAACGCTATCGATTCTATAGCTACGGCGACTGTATGCTGGTAGTTTGATTGGCACAGGCTTGTAGCGGCGCGTCTGTGACCGTCGCTAATTTCCCCCGAGGGCGGGATGTACGAGAAAAGCGAAAGAAGAGCTTCGCGTATCTCATCGGCATCGACGCTCATAGAGCGACGCTACATGCGTTTCTCTAACTGAATTTGTAGCATTTGTTCTCAACAACAATCCGGGGCGGCACCCGCGTCTCCTCAAACCGGTCGTATCCCTCGCGGAGGTTTTTCCAGAAATCCTCCCACTTCGAGCCCGCGGCTTTAGACATGCGCTCGCGTGTCATGCGGAATGGGAAAATATGGACTTTGAAATCCTTCAGACCTCCGGCGTGGGCGGCGGCGCAGAGGGTGTAGATTTCCTCGATCTTGGCATCGGTCATGGCGAGACAGCCGATTGATGCGTTCTTGCCGTGAATCATGATCGCGCTGCCGGTGCGGTTGAGCGCGCGGTCGAATTCGTTAGGATAACCGATGTTGAATGCCAGATGATACTTGCTGGCCGGGTTCATGGCGGCGGGTGGCACGGCATAAAATCCTTCAGGGACCTGACCATCGCCCTCGGCGAGTTTCGGACCCAGAGCCCCGGAGGCTTTGGCGATGGGATAGGTGCGGAAAAGATCATACTTGCCGGTTTTGCGGTTGTGCACGAACAACTCTAATTCCATCTCCTCCTTGAAAGCTCGGATGAAGACCGGGGCTCCGAATTCGAGCCCTTTGGCGGTTAGATCGGCTTCCATCTGTGGGCGGACACGCGCGGCGGCCTCGGTAGGTCGTGATAATCCGGTCATGGAGGTTTTATTTTTTTTGCATGATGCCAACCCGCAGAGGATGGCGCAGAGGACGAGCAGTTTGGCGGGTTTGTTCATGGGTGGCGGGCAGGCTTTCGCCGCGAATTTCTGCTCCTACGGTGTCCGATCTCCTCATTCTGTCAAGACCGTCACGGATTTCCTCCTTGTCGCGTCGGGTTTGAATTGCAAGCATGTCGCAGTTCATGGCCGCTCCTCAAAACATCATCGCTCTGGTTTACGATTACGATCAGACGCTCAGTCCCTGCTACATGCAGGACGATGTGTTGTTTCCCGAATTCGGGATCGATCCGATCCAATTTTGGAAAAAATGCAACGCCCTGGTGCAAGACCAACGTTGGGATGGCGAGCTCGCCTATATGAAGAGCCTGCTGGATTACCTCGGCATGGACAATGTGACCAACGCCCGCCTCACCGAACTGGGTGCCGGACTGCGGTTTTTCCCCGGCCTTCCCGAAATTTTCGAGACGTTGCCGAAAACCTCTCTAACACCCGAACACGAACTGGCCGGGATCAAGGTGGAGCACTACATCATCTCATCCGGCCTCAAAGCCCTGCTCGACGGTTCCCGCCTCCAACCTTACGTCAAATCGATCTTCGGCTGCGAGTTCGGCGAGGATAGCGAAGGACGCATCAGTTTCCCGAAACGCGTCATCTCGCATACCACCAAGACCCAGTTCCTCTTCCGGATCAACAAGGGCATGCTCCGCTATGACCAGGATGTGAACGATCACATGCCGCCGGATTTAAGGCCGATCCCTTTCGAGAACATGGTTTATGTGGGCGATGGACCCACCGATGTCCCCTGCTTCACCGTGATGAACCGCAATGGCGGCCATGCCGTCGCTGTTTACAATCCGGAAGACAGCTCAGGGAAATCATTTCGAAAATGCTATCAGCTCTCGACCCACGCCGGCCGCGTGAAGCACATCGCCCCGGCTGACTACCGCGAGGGGTCACATCTCTGGATGCTGCTGGCGGAAATGGTTAGGGAGATCGCCGATCGCATCCTGCGTGTGCGCATCGAGGAGCGGGACAACGCCACCGTGCCCGCGCCGCAGTTCTGATCCGCCTGATTCTTGGGTGATCACACCAGGCCGTCCTTGCGCGCTTGTTTCCAATACGCGTATTCGGAGCGGTTGAAGTCGATATATTCGGGCGAGAGGTCGCTGGAATACATCGTGTAATCCGCGGCTCCCTGATTCAGGTTGATGATGATTTCAAACTCCGGTTCGGCAACGGCCGCGCGGAGTTCGTCCATCGGGGTCGGTGCCTGAAGTCCGCCGAGGCACGCGGCTTTCCCGCCGATGTGGATATCCACCAATTCCTCGCGGATGCGTGCGCGTGAGTAACCGACGGCATGGATGATGCGTCCCCAGTTGGGATCGCCGCCGTTCCATGAGGATTTCACCAAGGCGGACTTGCAAACGGCTTCCGCCACTTTTTTCGCATCCAGATAGGTGCGCGCGCCTTTGACGTGGACGGTGACGAATTTGGTGACCCGCTCGCCATCGCGGACGACGGCCTTGGCCAGCTCTAACATAAGCCAGCAGAGCGCCTGGCGGAATTGTTTGCAGCGCTTGCCGTTGCGGCGGATCGGCGGCATGCCGGAAGCGCCGTTGGCAAGCATGAGCACGGTGTCGTTGGTGGACATGTCACCATCGATGGTGATGCGGTTGAAGCTTTCCTCCACACATTCCAGCACGCCCTTGCGCAGGGACTCGCGCGGGATGTTGGCATCCGTGGTGATGAAACACAGCATCGTGGCCATGCTCGGGGAAATCATGCCAGCTCCCTTTACGCATCCACCGAGCCGGACGCGGTGCTCGCCCAGATCGAATGAAATGGCGATCTCTTTCGCGTGCGTGTCGCTGGTGATGATGGCGGCGGCGACGTCCGAACCGTTTTTCGGGCCGAGCCCGGCAACCAGTGCGTCCGTATTCGGGGTGATGCGCGTCATCGGCATGGGCAGGCCGATCACACCGGTCGAGGACACTCCGATTTCGCTGCGTTTGAGGCCGAGTGGTTTGGCTACGGCATCGCACATGGCATTGGCATCGCGGATACCTTGCACGCCGGTGCAGGCGTTGGCATTGCCGGAATTGGCGATGATGGCGCGAAGGTCACCTTTGCGGAGATGCGCTTGTGAAACACGCACGGGCGCGGCCTTCACACGGTTGGTGGTGAAGGTGCCGGCGGAAGTGCAGGGACGGTCGGAGTGGATGAGCGCGAGATCCAGACGCTCAGCCGCCGGATTCTTGATGCCGCAGCTCACCGCGCTTGTTAGAAATCCGAGCGGCGCGCCGACGCCTCCTTTGATGCGGGTAAACGGAAAGTCCATGATTGAAGAGGGGAAGTGCGGACAGTGGCCGATTCTAAAAATTTTGCAACCCATCAGTCTGGGAAAGTCCGAACATCAGGTTGAAGCTCTGCACGGCTTGGCCGCCGGCACCTTTGCCGATGTTGTCCTCCGCGCTCATCAGGATCACCCGTCCGGTGCGCGGGTCATGCTGCCAACCGATGTCGATGAAGTTGGTGCGCGTGACGTTTTTGGTATCTGCACATCCGCCGCGTCCCAGCAGGCGCACGAAAGGTTCCGTCGCGTAGGCCTTTTTCAGTGCAGCGCCGATGGCATCCGGGGCCACTCCATCACGGAGTGTCGCGGTGGTGGTGGTGGCGATGCCCGCATTCACCGGAATCAAGTGGGGAATGAAACTCACCACCACCTTTTCTCCGGCGGCGAGGCTGAGTTCCTGTTCGATTTCCGATAGGTGGCGGTGTTTGGGCACTCCGTAGGCACGGGCGCTTTCATTGCACTCGCAGAAGAGCAGCGTGAGGTCCGGCTTGCGGCCAGCCCCGCTCACCCCGCTCATCGAGTTAGCGATGATGGTGGTGGGTTCTATCAGTTTCTCCCGGAGCAATGGAAGTAGCGGCAACAGGATGCTCGTCGGATAACAACCGGGTGAGGCGATCAACCGGGCGGCACGGATTTCATCGGCACGGATTTCCGGAAGCCCGTAAACCGCCTCCTTCAGAAGTTCCGGCGCGGGATGGGGGTGATCGTAAAATTCCTCATACACCGCCGGATCGCTCAGGCGGAAATCCGCGCTCAGGTCGATAACCCGGATATCGCGAGCCAGCAGAGCGGTGGCAATTTCCGCCGCCACACCATGGGGCAGGGCGAGAAATGCCACCTTGGCTCCTGTGGCGGCGATGGCATCTGGATCGGGTGCGATGAACGTGAGATTCGCACCCGGTGCCTTGCGAAAGCGCGGGAAAACGTCTCCCAGAGCCCTTCCGGCTTCCTGGCGCGAGGTGACGGCCACCAATTCCACGCCCGGGTGGCCTAGCAATAGCCGCAGCAATTCCATCCCCGAGTATCCACTGGCTCCTACGATTGCGGTTTTGATTCGATTCATGCGCCGAATGCAATCTCATGATTTTCCGTGCTTGCCAACCCGGATTTCCCCTGATCTTCTTGCCCCCCGTTCACAAAGCGGGCTGTAGCGCAGTCTGGTAGCGCACTTGCCTGGGGGGCAAGGGGTCGTGGGTTCGAATCCCGCCAGCCCGACCATTG
>CAIVKO010000038.1 GCA_903906515.1 Akkermansiaceae bacterium | reverse complement strand
GTGCCACCGAACGGGTTGTCGTCGCGTGTCGAGCGCACATTAAAAACAATCCCGTTGGGATAGGTGAACTTCACCTCATAATCGCTGATGGTGGTGAACCCGCCCTTAATGGGAGTGGCCAAGGCCTTGCTTTCGATTTTGGTAGGAGCTGGCAAGCCGATCGCCCAGTAGCCGATGTCCATGTGGTGCGCACCCCAATCGGTCATCGTGCCGCCTGAATATTCATACCAGTAGCGGAACCAAGTGTGGCAGCGTTCCGGCACATAGTCGACAGCTGGTGCCTGACCCTGCCAGAAATCCCAGTTCAACCCGTCAGGAACGGGCGCGCTCGCAAATGGCCCCACCTTTTCAGGCCAATAGCCGGCGGGCAACCAGACGTTGACTTCCTTGAGCTTGCCGATGCGGTTGTTGCGGACCAACTCACATGCCAAGCGGAAACGCTGGCTGCTGCGTTGCTGGGTGCCGGTCTGCAGGACAACCTTGTTGTCTCGCACGGCTTTGACCACGTGTGCGCCCTCTGCGATGGTTAGAGTCAGCGGTTTTTCCGAATAGATGTCCTTTTTGGCCCTGGCGGCGGCGATGTTGACCAGGCTGTGCCAATGGTCCGGGGTTCCGTTGACGATGCAATCGATGTCCTTGCGCTCCAGCAATTTGCGGAAATCACTGAAGGTATCGGGCTTTTTGCCATCCTTGGTGAAACGACCCACGGCTTTATCGATGTGGCTTTGATCCACATCGCAGACCGCCACGACGTCGGCAAAACGCCTCGCATCCGCGGCATCACCACTGCCCTGCCCCCCGCATCCGACCAGCGCCATCCTCGGGCGTTCGTTCGGAGAAGTGATTTTCGCGGCAGGCGCTTCGGCAGCGGCCAACTGCCTTTCGACAAACCATAATGGCAACCCCGTCGCAGCGGCGGTGGCGGAGCATTTTTGAAGGAAGTTCCGGCGGGAAATGTGGAATGATTTGGAAGTGTCCATGGGATGATCGGTTGGTGGTATTTGGAGAATATCTATTGGGAATTGGAGATTTTGCGGGAGTGGTGTCAAGCCGTTTCCCGGTCGTTCGTGTAATGGCACAACCTGATCTATAAAAAGGCTGTTGTATATAGACGTTTCCACGATCATGTTTCTTTCGCTATGATCGATCATATTTCGAGCCTTCGTGGTCCGGCTTGTGACGTCAGGTGCAATTAATCCCGAATGAAAACCGTAGAAAACGTATGACTCTCAACCTCCGTCCCAACCTTATGTCCCTCTCCCGTATGATTTTCGGCAGTGCCTTGTATATGGGTCTTTGTTTGGCTTCGCCCGGCGCTGATGCTCCGACTGAACTTCCCAAGCCCACATCACGCACCGAGCGTGTGATCGAGGGTTGGACCGTGCGGATTGACGATCGCTGGTTGCAAGCGCCGAATGACGCGACGGGAGCACGGGTGATTCATTCCTTGGAATCAAGGCTCTCCGACATCAAGGCGGTGGTCCCACCCCAATGCGTGGAAAAAATGCAGAAAGTCAAAATCGTATGCGACATGACGCACGGTAAATTGATCCCCATGCAGTATCACCCGGAAGCCGAGTGGCTCACGGAAAACGGCTACGCGGCCGATCTTGCGCACTGTGTCCATATTCCGAAGGCTGACGAATTGATCGCTCCCCGGCAAATCAACGTCCAACCGTGGTGCGTGCTTCACGAATTGGCGCACGCCTACCACGATCAAGTCCTTGGTTTCGAAGACAAAAGGATTCTTGATGTCTTCGAGAAATATAAGGCAAGTGGCCATGGTGATGCCACGCTGCTGATCACCGGCAAACACGTCCGCCATTACGCATTGACCAATGAGAAGGAGTTCTTCGCGGAAATGACCGAATCGTATTTCGGAACCAACGATTTTTTTCCGTTCAACCGCGCCGAGTTGATGGAGGCGGAACCTGAAATCTATCAATTGATGGTGACCATTTGGGGTCCGATGCAAACCGGTCATGCTCCGGCAAAATCAGGAGACAAACCCGCAGCCAAGCCATAAGACCCGACTCAGGCCAGGAAATCCATATTTACGACCTACATTTACAGCAAAACGAATTACTAACATCATGATTGTCAGCATTTTCAACGACGTGATCGGACCGGTGATGCGCGGACCTTCGAGTTCGCACTGCGCAGCCGCCTTGCGGATCGGCCGCCTTGCCCGCGAATTGATGGACTCGAGTTTCACCGACGTGCTTGTCGAGTTCGACCGCGAGGGCTCCCTTCCAACAACCCACGATACGCAAGGGTCCGACATGGGATTATTCGGCGGCCTGATGGGTTGGGACGCGGCTGATGCACGCTTGCCGGGCTCACCGCAGGCCTTGCGCGACACGGGAGTCCGCATCGCCATCGAAACCGTGGATGCCGGGGATCCGCACCCGAACACCTACCGCCTCACTCTACACGGAGATAAGGAAACCCACACCCTGCACGCCATATCGACCGGCGGCGGGATGATGGAGGTGATCCAACTCGATGGTTTTGAAATTTCGATGTTTGGCGATTGTTTC
The DNA here is from genome assembly GCA_903906515.1 of Akkermansiaceae bacterium. Taxonomy (GTDB): domain Bacteria; phylum Verrucomicrobiota; class Verrucomicrobiia; order Verrucomicrobiales; family Akkermansiaceae; genus Luteolibacter. The sequence goes on along the minus strand of CAIVKO010000038.1, from coordinate 873 downwards.
GAAACGCTGCTTTGGGTAGACGATCAAGGAAGTGATGTCGTCGCGGCGCTGGAATCTCGCTTTGTGGCTGATGAAATCCGGCTTCATCAAGCCGACGGCAGACAATTGGTCGAGGTGAAGGCCGCAAGTTTCGTGAGTGACGAAATTCTATCCGGAATTCCCGGGATTCAATCGATCAAACGACTGAATCCGGTGTTGCCGGTGATGACCCGCAAGGAGACGCAGGTCCCATTTGACTCCTGCGCTGGAATGTTGGAATTCGACGCCGGACGCGGGACACCGCTCTGGCAACTCGCCGTGCAATATGAAATGGCGCGCGGTGGCCTCAGCGAGGAGGAAGTGATTGCCAAGATGGTGGACATTGTCCGCATCGTGCGCCGTTCTATCGCCGAGGGTATCGCCGGCACCGAATACGACGACCGCGTGCTCGGCCACCAATGCGGACGCTTCGACGAATTGATGCGGGCAGGTCGCTTGCTCGACGGCGGGGCATTGAACCGGATCATTCTTTACGTTACCGCGTTGATGGAGGTGAAAAGCTCGATGGGAGTGATCGTCGCAGCCCCCACTGCGGGTGCGTGCGCGGCCTTGCCCGGCGCGGTGGTCGCGATGGCGGAAAGCATGGGCTTGGATGATGTGGAGATGGCCAAGGCCTTGCTTGCAAGCGGCATCATCGGCACTTTCATCGCCACACGTTGGACCTTCGCGGCTGAAGTCGGCGGATGTCAGGCAGAAGGCGGTTCCGCAGCCTGCATGGGCGGCGCAGCACTGGTCACACTGGCAGGAGGAACTCTAACACAAGCTGTGGCAGCGGCCTCCATGGCATTCCAAAGCATGATCGGCCTGATCTGCGACCCGGTGGCGAATCGCGTG
>CAIVKO010000037.1 GCA_903906515.1 Akkermansiaceae bacterium | reverse complement strand
CGTGGACCGCGTGACCTATCGCCGGAGTTTTGAAATCCCCAAAGGTTGGAGCGGGCAAAAGGTGTTGCTGCATTTCGGCGCGGTGGATTGGGAAACCACGGTGTTCCTCAACGGTAAAAAACTCGGCGTGCACCGCGGCGGCTATGACGCCTTCAGTTTCGACATCACCGAGGCGCTGAAAGGGGAGGGAGCCCAGGAAATCACGGTCGAGGTGTTTGATCCGACCGATCTGGGCGGCCAGCCGCGCGGAAAACAGAAACTCAAGCCAGGCAGCATCATGTATACCGCGACCACCGGTATCTGGCAGACTGTTTGGTTAGAGCCGGTTTCACCCACGCACATCGAATCGCTGAAGATCGTCCCGGATGTGGATGATGGCTGCTTGCGTCTAACGGTGGTTGGCAGCGGCTCGGTCGAGGCGGTCGCGAGCAAAGACGGCAAGGATGTCGCCCAAGTCACCGGTCAGGCCGGTAGCGAACTCAAGCTCTCCATTTCCAACCCGAAACTGTGGTCGCCGGATTCGCCGCATTTGTATGACCTGCGCGTGGCGTTGAAAAACGGCGACAAGACGGTGGACTCCGTCACCAGTTACTTCGGCATGCGCAAGATCGCGCTGGGTAAGGACGACAAGGGTGTCACCCGCATGATGCTCAATGGCAAGCCGGTCTTCCAAGTCGGCCCGCTCGACCAGGGATTCTGGCCGGATGGCATCTACACCGCGCCGACCGACGAGGCCTTGCGCTTTGACATCGAGGAAACCAAGCGGCTCGGATTCAACACCACCCGCAAACATGTCAAGGTCGAGCCGGACCGCTGGTATTACTGGTGCGATAAGCTCGGGCTGTTGGTCTGGCAGGACATGCCCTGCGGCAATTCCTACACCGACAAACCGCAGCCGATCGACAAGCCGCAGTTCAAAACCGAACTGGTGAACATGGTTAGGAATTATTGGAATCATCCATCGATCATCATGTGGGTGGTTTTCAATGAGAACCAGGGCCAGCACGACACGGAGGCGCTGGTGGCGGAAGTCAAAGCCCTCGATCCCTCACGGTTGGTCAACAACGCAAGCGGTAATGATGACAAGAACTGCGGCGACGTGATCGACAAGCACAGTTATCCCGGCCCTGAGTCACCCAAGCCGGAAGAGAACCGTGCCGCGGTGTTAGGCGAATTCGGCGGGCTTGGACTGCCGGTGGATGGCCACACCTGGACTAAAAAAACCTGGGGTTACGAGGGTACCAAAAACATCGAAGATCTAACCAAAGGCTATGAAAAACTGCTCAGAAAATCCTGGGAGTTGAATGTCACATCCGGACTCTCCGCCGTGATCTACACCCAGCTCACTGACGTGGAAACCGAATGCAACGGCTTGCTGACCTATGACCGCGAGATCAACAAGGTGGTCCCGGAACGTGCCGCCGCAGTCAATTCCGGCAAGCTTCCGAAGGTCCCGTGATTCACACTGAAGTGATACATCCAAAATTCCGAACTCACATGAAATATCAAATCAACACCACAAACACCCAGCACAAATACATGATGCACAAGAACTCGTCATTTTCCATACTCCTCAGCGCCCTGCTGATGGCCGCCACGGTCAGTGCCGAGGAGATCTCTCCGGCCAAGGCCGTGGGCAGCGGATCTCCCAACGCAACGACCGGGACTTTCGCGCCCCAAATCGATAACAAGGAAACTCACGATAAGCGTATTCAATGGTTTCGCGAGGCCAGATTCGGCATGTTCATCCATTGGGGATTGTATTCCGTCCCCGGTGGCACCTGGAAGGACAAGGTGCGCGATACCGGCTATGCCGAGTGGATCATG
>CAIVKO010000036.1 GCA_903906515.1 Akkermansiaceae bacterium | reverse complement strand
GTCGAGTATGTCGCCATTGCCTTCGCCCTTGAGATTGAAATAACTGTGCTGCGTGACGTTGACCGGCGTGGCCTTGTCGGTGGTGGCCGCGTAGTTGATCTTCCACTCGTTCTTGTTGTTGAGCGAGTAGGTGACGCTCAGTGTGAGATTGCCAGGGTATCCTTCCTCGCCGTCCTTGCTCACATAGCTGAATTTGACGCCCTGCGCCCCGTCTTTGGTGACGAGGCCTTCGCCTTTCCAGACGACCTTGTCGAAACCTTTCAGGCCGCCGTGCAGCGAACACTTGATGCCGCCGGGATCATTGTTAGTGGCCAGCGTGTATTCCTTGCCGTCGAGAGAGAACTTGCCGTTGGCAATCCGGTTGCCATAGCGACCGACAATCGCGCCAAAATACGGCGTGTCCTTGATGTATTCATCAACCGTGTTGTAGCCGAGCACGATGTCGGCTGCCTTGCCGTTGCGGTCCGGCGTTTCAAGGCTGACCACGATGGCGCCGTATGTCATCGCACGGAGTTTCATGCCCTTGGCGTTGGTGAGAGTGAACACCTCGACGGCGGTGCCGTCGGTGGTTTTGCCAAACGGCTCGGCTTTCGGAGCCTCGGCACACAGGGCGCAGGTGCTAAGAGCTGCTACGAAACACAGGGCAATGCTAGGAATTTGCTTTTGGGTGAAGGCTGTTGAAAGAGCCGTTGCCCGGACCAGAGTCGTGGGGCGGAACAGGTGTTTCGGCGCGTCGGTAGGAACAATTTTGAGACTACGTTGGGACTTCTCAGAATCAGGGGATTTCATGTTGGTTTTCATTCGACGTGAGCTTAGCTTTCCGTGCCGCTTCGCCAAGTTTTTTTTGGCAGAGTTTTACGCAAATCCGCTGCCGCCTGAACTTCAGAATACAAATCCTCCCGGCATTACGCGCATGGGGTAAAACCTGATTGCTTGGTGGACGATTGCCTCAATCTTGCAGCGAATAAAAAATTTCCATGGCTGCCGCATAATGGCATGACACACCGCGCAAAATGGAATTCAATCGAGTGTGCGTTTCCACCGTAAACTGACATATCAAACACTCACTCTAAAAATGTATTATTCCTTCATTTCCGCACTTGCTTCGGGCATCATGATCTCCGCGACTCTCCAGCTTGATGCGGAGGGCTTCACACCACCGAAACCGATCCTCTCGATGGAGGGGTTTTCGGATATTAAAGAACCCTATCCGGTATTGAACGGAGGGAGCTTCGAAGGGCCGGTGATCAACGAATCGCCGGATCCGCTGGTTCGCTACCGATGGAAGGACCCGAAGGAATCGGATGGGTTGCAGCTTTATTTTGTCAGGCCGCTCGCTGTGGTTACGGGCCAGCAGGAATCCTTCGGTAACCTGAAGTCCGCCACGTCCGACACGCTGGATATCATGGTGAATGCTCCGGGTTCCATCCGCATGGATTTCGGGGTGGAAATTCCCGCCTGGATTGAATTTGAAAGCCCCGACTGCCCGGGTGGCGTCGAGATGGGAATCAGCGAACACAATGAGCCTGCAACCGGGAAATCCAAAGTCCCCGTGAAACACGGAAACACCTACCGGCTTGAGCTCAATCCCGAGTTATATGACGGTGTCCGTTTCGCATGGATTCATGTGAAATCGTGTGACAAGCCATGGCGCATCACCGGCATCCGCGCGGTCTGCCAGGTGAAGCCAACCAATTACAAGGGAAGCTTTTCAAGTAGTGACCCGATGCTCGACAAGATTTGGTACATGTCCGCCTATGGAGTGAAAGCATCGCAGTGTAAGGATTACTTCGGTGCCATCATCATGGACCGTGGTGATCGGATGTCGTGGACGGGGGATGCCCATGCGATCCAGGCGGCGGCGTTGGTCGCTTTCGGAAACTTCGATTTCATCCGCAAGAACATTGAAAACACCTCCGGGCAAAGCAACGGCATCCGAAGCTACTCATTGTATTGGGTGCTAAGTTTGCTCGACTACTACCGCTACACCGGCGATGCGGCCACTCTCGAAAAGTATATCGCTAACGCCTGCGCGAAACTCGACGACGCCCACAGCGTGATCAACGCGAATCCGGCGCTTCGATTCTACGGTTGGGACGAACGCCTTTGTGCGGGCTTTGAAATCTGGTTCAAGTCCAGTCCGGAAGCGCAGAACGCCTACCGGATGCTTTCAGTCCGGGCATGGAACGATTTCGCCACCATCATGGGCCAATACGGTCGCAAGGATTTGCAGGAGAAATACAGCGGATTTGCTAGATCGAGCATGGCCGGATTCCGGAAAAAAGAAGGCTGGTCCAGCGACTTCGGGCTTCATGCGGCGGCCGACGCCATCAACACCGGCAGCCTGAGCAAGCAGGAAACGGAAACTCTTTTCGAGAAGCAATTCGTTGACCGGGTCAACCGCCTTTCGTTCTCGCCGTTTAACCAGTATTTCATCCTGCAAGCGATGTCGCGGGTCGGGAAATACGACGAAGCCATGACGACCGTCCGCGATATGTGGGGCGGGATGATCCGGAACGGTGGGACCACTCCTTACGAAGTGTATCGCCCGTCATGGAATGACGTGATCTCGCCAAACGCCGCGGTTCCCAATGGACAGAGCGGAATCATCAGTTTGTGTCACCCGTGGGGTGCGGGCGTGGTGAAGTGGCTTAATGAAGAAGTCCTCGGAATCGTGCCCACCCAACCGGGTTTCAAAACCTATGATATTCTGCCCCATCCCGGCAGAACCCTGACCCGCTTGTCCGGAGAAACTCCCACACCTTTTGGCAACATCGCGGCGGCATTCGACTTGAAATCCGGCAAGTGCTCGATCACGGCACCAACCGGGACTGTCGGTCGCTTTGGCATTCCCAAAGTGGATAGATCCATTTCAGAAATCGTCATCAATGGCAAGTTAGCATGGGACGGTAGTTATCACCCGGTCGATGGAATCAGCGGTGCGAATGAAGATGCTGGGTTTGTGTATTTCACATCGGTGCAGCCAGGGACCTATGTCATTACCATCTCTGCCGCTGGCCAAACCCCGGCTTACAATGAAGCTGCCGTGGAATACGCGGCGGAGGTCATGGTTTCGGATACCACTACTGGCGGCAACTGGGGCGGCACCTATGGCCATGACGGCTACGTGCTGTGCAACTATCATGGCGAAGGCAAGGACAAGAAGTCGCTGCCCTCGTATGTGAAGTCTCTGGAATACTTCAGGGCCTTTCCGAAAAACGGAGTGCCGGACGCCACGGTCTGGGCGACCGGGGTTTCCGACAAACGGGCGCTTGCTCCTGATGTTGAAAACACTTTTCTGCGGAACGCCACCGGTTATTCGAATTCGGACAACACGATGACCGTCACGCTTGGCGTCGATGGCAGGCGAAACTATCAGGTCGCCCTCTACTTTGTCGATTGGATGAAAAGCGGCAGCCGCATGGCCGTCGAGATGCTTGATGCCGATACCCTGAATCAGGTCGCCCCGGTCAAGCTTGTGGAGGACTTCGCCGGTGGTGCCTATCTCGTCTATCAATATGACAAGTCGGTGAAATTCCGAATCAACAAGGTGCGCGGCGCGGGCGTTTCGCTCAGCGGCATCTTCTTCGATTCCAAAGACAAGACCTCGATGATCAAGGACTACGGTTTGAAGGACTATGTCCGGGTTTCAAAGGAACTGCCCCATTCCGAAAACAAGCCGTGGAAACTGGTCTGCACGATTCCTTACAACTGCCACTTCCAGCCATCGATCGAACTCGATGCACCCGCCGGCCAGCAAATCCGCTACAATTCCACCAATCCCCTGGTCTTGTTTCTGACTCCCACAGAGACCTTCGAAACCGCGGGTGGTCTTCAAAGTCATGAGGCGAAGAACTGGGTGAGCGGTGAGGGAGCCATCTACACGATTCCCGCCGGAGTCGTTGTGAAGTCGGTGAGATACCGGGAAACCGGCTACAACACGAAGTTTTCCGGTTCGTTTGAATGCAACGACGACGACTATAACGTCCTATGGAAGAAAGCCGCGCGCACTGCCTACATCTGCATGCGGGATCACTTCTACGATTGCCCGGACCGCGAACGCGTCGGCTTCTGGGGCGATGGCACACCGGAGCTGAACCAATGCTTCTATGTCTTCGATTCCTCCGCTCATCGACTGGCCAGGGATTTGGTGCGGCGGGAACTGCAACCGAAATTCTATCCGGGCCAACACCTTGAGTTTCTTGGCCAATATGGTTTGTGGTTCTACTACCTGCAGACCGGTGATCTGGAAACCATTCGTGCGGTCTACGATCAAACGAAGGTCTTTCTGTTGGAGACCTACAAGTTCGGAAATCAAAAGACTTGGTTTGACTGGGGCAAGGAGGTCAAGGACACCGCGGTGACCGAGACGTGCTTCTACTACGACTGCCTGAAGACCCTGAAAATGATGGCGCTGGCGACCGGCCATGAATCCGATGTCGCGCTCATCGATGGCAAGCTCGAAGAGATCAAGAGCAGCTTCGACCGCAACTATTGGCAGGGGGACTTCTATCGGTCATCCCAAGTGACCGAACCGGATGACCGAGCCAACGCTATGGCTGTCAATGCCGGCCTGGCGGACCCTTCGAAGTGGCAGGCGATCTACGACAACGTGCTGACCAAGAAGACCTATTCCAGCTGCTTTTTCGATCGTTGGGTTTTTGAGGCGCTCTGCATCATGGGCCGTGAGGAATACGCCCTATTGCGCATGCACGAGCGTTACAAGACGATGATTCCATGCAGTTTCACCACCTTGTGGGAGCACTATGACCGCTGGTGGGCGTCGCGCATTGATGCCTTCGACGCGCAATCGTCGCTGAACCACGGTTGGAACCCACCTGCGGTGATCCTTTCCAAAGTCATCGCCGGGGTCGCGCCGATCGAGCCCGGTTGGCAAACCTATCAGGTCATGCCCAAGGAGGCTTTCCTAACAGAAATCAAGGTGGCCGTTCCGACCGTTAAGGGCGAGGTCGCAGTGGAATTGAAAAAGACGGCGAAAGAATACGCGCTGAACCTGACGTCACCAGCGGCCACCACTGCCATCGTGGGAATTCCCAAGCGCTCATTCACCGATCTTAAACACATCCAGGTGAACGGTACCACGATCTGGGGCGACTCCAAAACCGGCGATGTTCCCGGAGTGACTCTGAGTGGCGAGGATGCCGATTACGTGAAATTCAAAGTGGCTCCCGGGATTTGGCGCTTCCTCGGTGTTGGCACGCTGCCACTCGACTCTCCGAAAGCCCGGCCGGCGCTGCCGCCTAACGACACCGCGCTTGAGAAGAAGAACTGGACCGCATCTGCGTCGGTGCAGGACGGAACCTTCATTTTTAGCAACGAAAAGCTTACCATCGATGGTTCCGCCGCGAATGCGATTGATGGCGACCATTGGACCGGTTGGCGTGACATGACGAAGACCCAGTATCCGGGACAATGGTTTCAGGTGGACATGAAAAACGCGCGGATTTTCGACCGGATTGAATTGGACAACACCTGGGCGCTTTGGGATTCACCGGTCGAATATGCAGTTTTCGTTTCCAATAATGGAGTGAACTGGGGGAAGCCAATCGCCACCGGCTCCGGTAAAATTGGCATCACCTCTATCAGTTTCCCGACCCAAAACGCTCGTTACATTCGAGTCACACAGAACGGCACCGATGCCGCATATCATTGGTCGATCTATGAGTTCGACGTCTTCAGGAAAAATGAACCCCGTTGATTGGATCGCGCGACGAATCACATGTTGCGAAATTTGACAACCTATGCGTTTTATCGGCTCGGCTTGTTACCGGCTTAACCCGAACTCCGAAATTCAAGCGGCAGGTGAGATTTTAAAACCACTGAGGCACAGAGGAAACTGAGGTCACAGAGGTATTCCGATCACGCATCCTTTGATGCTTCCATTTCCATCATTCAGATCCTCTGTGCCCTCTGTGGTTCTCTGTGCCTCTGTGGTTTCCTTACTCCAATTCAGGGAGGCAACTTCGGATTCCGGGCTTGAGGATTCATGTTAGATATGCCACGGAGCGCGCATTTTCTTCGTGAGCATCGCGGTGGCATCGGCGTCGCCGATGATCTCCTGTTTGACGGCATCCCATTTCAATTTGCGGCCCACCGAGGCAGCGATATGTCCGAGATGGCCGGGCGTCTGTGAGCGGTGGGCGATTTCCACCGGGGTGATCGTGCGTTGGCGCGACTTGATGCAATCGAGGAAATTCTTGTGGTGGTTCTCGCTCTTATAGACGGACACTTTGAGGTCGTCCTTCTTGTCGAGTTTTTGGATTTCGCGGATCCAATCTGTGTTGGACGCCTTGAAGCTGCCGCGATCCACCTGGACCCAGCCATCAGGGCCGATCCATTTGGCACCGCCCTGGATGTCATCATAACCGCCGGCGATGACGAAATCGATGCTGTTAGGATATTTGCATTCGATGCGGAACTTGGTGGCGGTGTTCCAGATGTCTTCCTTGTTAGGAAACTCGGCGGTGGCGGAGACTTCGAGCGGGCCGACGGCGTCGTCGGGGCCGCAGCCGTATTGCGGGTTGGCGATGCCCCAGTGGGCGATGTCGCAATGGTGGCCGATCCAATCCATGAGCTGGCCGCCGCCGGTGTTGTAATTCCAGCGCCAGTTTTTGTGGAAACGGCAGGGATTGAATGGCAGCAATTGCGATGGGCCGCTCCAGAAATCATAATCGACTCCGTCGGGCACCGGGCCGTTAGGTTTGTCCTTGCCGGTGCCTTCGAAATCGGCGTGGCCTGATGGCAGGCCGACTTCGACGCGGGTGACTTTGCCGATGTAACCGTTCTGGACCAATTGCACCGCCCAGCGGAACGATGCGACCGAGCGTTGCCAGGATCCGGTTTGCCAGATGCGTTTGTTTTGGGTCACTGCATTGACCATGGCGATGCCTTCGCCGAGCGTGTGGGACAGCGGTTTCTCGCAGAAGATGTCCTTGCCGGCGTTGGCGGCGGCGATGGCCGGGATCGAGTGCCAATGGTCGGGCGTGCAGATGCAGACGGCATCGATATCCTTGCGGGCCAGCAGTTCGCGGAAGTCCTTATAGCTCTTGCAGTCCTGGTTGTTGTAACGTGCGTTGACCCGGTTGACGGCCTCCTTGAGATGCTTGTCGTCCACATCGCAGATGGCCACCACCCGGCAGTCGTCCAGACCGAGGAAGGAATTGAGGTTTTCAGCTCCCTGCCAGCCGACACCGATACAGCCGATGGTGATTTTGTTAGATGGTGCATCCGCCCCGAACATGCGGCGCGGGAGAATGAGGGGGGCGGCCGTCGAGGCGGCCAGGAGTTTCAAGACATTGCGGCGATTGGTGTGCGGAGTGATGTTCATGGTGTGGTGGTTGGTTTGACTGGAGATGGGGGGTGTATTCGGGTCGATGGGATCTGAGGAGGAACCTTGTCCGCTCATTTAACACCGAAAACCGACACGCGCTGGAGCATCAACTCGCGTGGGGAACCGTTCTTGGTTTCCAGCCGAATATACCTGGCTTTACGCCCTGGCAAGGTCGCGCCGGCATCAAAATGGGTCAATGGGACGACCCACGAAGCGGTCCACTCCTTGGCTTTCCAGACTTCCTCCCATTGATTGCCGTCCTCCGACACCGACAGAATGAGCCCTTCGCTGCGGCGGTCCTCAGGACGGTTGTCGATGACCACCGCGTTGATCATTTTGACCGCCCCGATGTCAATCTTTGCCCACGGGTTTTTCTCTTTGTCTGTATGGAACGCGAAGGCCGCCTTGTCTCCGGTGAAAAGCCGGGAGTATTCCGCCGGATTGTTCCAAGAGCTGGTGGAGCTGATCTCGAGTGTGGCTTTTTCACTGAGGAGCGAGCCGAGCTCGGAAATGAAATCCTTGGGCGTGTGCATCGCGCCGCTCAGGCTGCCGGTGGCGATCGGTTTCTCCATGGTTAGTTCGATCACCGTGACCGGCGTATCGCGATTTTTTGGCGCCACTTCCAGCGAGAGCTCCCCCGCGTTTTGCTTGAATGTAACCGGTGCGCCGGTTAGGGTGCGCGCCGCCAGCACTTTGTTAGCGATCGGGTCGAGTGCCAGCCCCTCGCGAGGCCAGTCATACACATGCACATACATCTTGTTGCCTTTGTGGCAGGTGCCGCCCCATGACCCGTTGCGGTACGGACCGCCGCGGGTGCCGTAAATGGACTCCCCATATTTTTTAAGCCACTCGCCCATGGCAGTGGCGACCTTGGCTTCGCCATCGGCGAAGGTGCCGTCGGGACGCGGGCCGAAGTTGAGCAATAGATTGCCGCCGCCGGTGGTGCAACTCACCAGCATCTTGATGCAGTCATTGGGCCCCTTGAAGCCGTCCTCGCCGCGATACGACCATCCCTGTCCGACGTGGATGCAGGATTCCCAATCGTTGGCAATGTTCATGCCGCCGATAACCCCCTCGGGAGTGCCATAGTCGCCACCACACATTTTGGCAAATTCCGGCGTGACCGGGGGGCGGTCTTCGGGCGTGGCGGGCCCGCAAAACCTTGTGGCACGGTCATTGACGATGAGTTTGGGTTGGAGCTTATACATCATCTCGAAAAGCTCATCAAACTTCCACTTGCCCCAGTCGCGCCCGCCAACGTGGTCGAACCACATCACGTCAACCTGCCCGTAGTTTTCCAACAACTCCTTGATCTGCGCGCGGTAGAACTCGTCGTATTTAACGTTGTCGCCGACGAGGTAGTCGGGGTGATGCCAGTCGCGGGTGGAATAATACAGGCCGAGCTTCATCCCGTTTTTGTGACAGGCGTCGGCGTAGGCCTTGACGATGTCTTTTTTATACGGGCTGGCCATGATATTGTAGTCACCG
>CAIVKO010000035.1 GCA_903906515.1 Akkermansiaceae bacterium | reverse complement strand
GCCGTTGCTCAACGACCGCGATTTTGCGACCGAGTTCTTCATCATCGCCGGACTCACCGCCACCGCCGGAGCGGAACTCACCGCCACCGCCCGAAAGACCGGTTATTGCCTCTGCCCGCGCTGCCGGAAGCACGAACCGGTTCTCGACAGCGGACTGTGTGCCCGCTGCGCGGAAGTCTGTAGCGGCGGTCTATGACCGTCGCTGATTGTCATTCTCCGGCCATGCACTCTCTCCTCATTTTCTGAAATCTGCCGACGGTCACAGACCGCCGCTACATTCGCAACCAATGACTTTTCCAAAACTCCTCTTCTTCCTCACACTCCCGCTCTACGTGGTCGACCAGGTCACGAAGTTCTGGACCATCCGCACCTTCCCGCCGCCGTGGGTGGAGCCTGATGCCCACATCAAGGTGGTGGAGAACTTCTTCTACCTCGGACGCGTCCACAACCAGGGTGTGGCCTTCGGTTTCGGCAACGGCACCGCGTGGGCACCCGTCGTGTTCCTCATCGTTCCGTTGATCGCGCTCACCCTGATCCGGCTTTTCTGGAAAAAGGGTGCGTTTGATCATCCGCTTTCCAAGATCGCGGTTGCACTGCTGCTGTGCGGAATTTTCGGAAATCTAACCGACAGATTGGTGCAAGGATTCCTGCTGGAGGATTTCAAGGATGTCGGCCTTTGGGAAAGGTTCTCGCAAGGCTATGTGGTGGACTTCATTTCCATCAAGCTCCCGCTCTACGACAAGATCGTGCCATCCAGCCACGGTTGGTGGCCGTCCTTCAACGTCGCGGACTCCTGCATTTGCGTCTCCGCGGTGATGCTCTTCATCGGCGGCATCCGTGAGGAAAAACGGATCAAGCAACAGGAAAAGGCGGCGGCGGACGCGAAAATCGGGTGAGCATGGACAACCGGGCACCGCAGGGTGCCTACGCTAGGGAAATAACCGGAAGATTTAACCACTGATTACGCTGATTACGCTGATTTTCAGAAATTAACCGTGGTATATTGGAGTCTGAAATTTCATTGTAAGGATTTTTTGTGTTTTTCTTTTCAAATTAATCTGTGGAATCAGTGTAATCTGTGGTTTATCTCTTTGTTTCGGAATCAAATCCCCCTAATGGATGGCCCTGACTCGGACCGCCCCGATTGTGGTTGGATTTTAGGGCTTTGCGCATTCCCATGCTGGACAAACCGGCCCCGCTCTGGCATCCATCCGCCCCCATGTCCGAGTTAGCGAAAGCCTATGAACCCCAAGCCGTCGAAGCCAAATGGTACGCGGCCTGGATCGACGGAAAATGTTTCGAAGCCGATCCTTCGTCTGCGAAGGACGCGTATTCGATCGTCATTCCGCCGCCCAACGTCACCGGCATCCTGCACCTCGGCCACGTCCTGAACAACGCTCTCCAGGATATCCTCGCCCGCCGCGCGCGGCAGGAGGGCAAGGAAGTGCTGTGGCTCCCCGGCACCGACCACGCCGGCATCGCGACCCAGGCAAAAGTCGAACGCGAGCTGCGCGAGCAGGAAGGCAAAACCCGCCGCGATCTCGGCCGGGACGAGTTCCTTAAGCGTGTCTGGAATTTCAAAAACAAACACGGCGACATCATCATCCAACAACTCAAACGCCTCGGGTGTTCGTGCGATTGGGGCCGCGAGCGCTTCACGATGGATGAATCCTACACGAAGTGGGTGAGCCACGTGTTCGTCGAACTCTTCAAACAAGGCCTGATCTATCGCGGCAAGCGCATCGTCAACTGGTGTCCGGTTTCTCTAACCGCCCTGTCCGACGAAGAGGTGATCATGACTCCGCAGAAGTCGAAGTTGTATTTCATGAAATACGAACTCGCCGATGCTCCGGGTGAGTTTCTGGAAATCTCCACCACCCGTCCGGAAACGTTGATGGGTGACGTGGCAGTGGCGGTGAACCCGAAGGACCCGCGGTTTTCGAAATACATCGGCCGCAAGGTGAATCGTCCGTTTCCTCATGCGGAAATCCCGGTGATCGCGGATGATCACGTGGACATCGAGTTCGGCACCGGCGCGTTGAAAATCACACCGGCCCACGACAAGGCGGACTTCGAGATCGGCGCGCGACACAATCTCGAAATCATCGACGTCCTAACACCCGACGCACACATCCAATGCCCGGACTGCCCGGACCTTCACGGCCTCGATCGTTTCATCGCGCGCAAGAAAGCCGTCGTGAAACTCGAAGAGATGGGCTTGCTCATCAAGGTCGAGGAATATGAGAACAACGTCGGCTTCTCCGAGCGCGCCCACGTGCCGATCGAACCGCGCATTTCGATGCAGTGGTTCCTGAAATACCCGTGCGTCCAGGAAGCCGCCGATGCCGTGGCGAATGGCGACATCAAGTTCCGCCCCGAGCGCTGGGCGAAGACCTACGCGCACTGGATGGAAAACCTGCAGGACTGGTGCATCAGCCGCCAACTCTGGTGGGGTCACCAAATCCCGGTTTGGTATCACAAGGAAAAGCTTAATGAACTGACCCATGCGGAATCATTGGATATGTCCCATATGTCCCATGGTGACCTATACGTGGGCATCGAACCACCCTCAGACCCCGAAAACTGGGTGCGCGACGAGGACGTGATGGACACCTGGTTTTCCTCATGGCTGTGGCCATTTGCCACCATGAGCGACCTCGGCGAGAACAGCGCGACGCTGAAGAAATTCTATCCGACCACCGACCTTGTCACCGGTCCGGACATCATCTTCTTCTGGGTGGCGCGCATGATCATGGCCGGCTTCCAGTTCGCTGGCGGACTGCCGTTCAAGAACGTGTACTTCACCTCCATCATCCGCGACCTGCAAGGACGCAAGATGTCAAAATCGTTAGGAAACTCGCCGGACCCCATCGACCTGATGGAGAAATACGGCGCGGACGGCCTGCGGTTCGGCCTGCTGCGCATCGCGCCGGTCGGCAGCGATCTGCGTTTCGACGAAGTCTCGGTGGAGGAAGGGCGCAACTTCGCTAACAAACTCTACAATGCCTGCCGCTTCCGCCAGATGGCGGGCACCGATCTTGTCGATCTCGGCAATCTCCAATTGTTGCCGTCGTACCACATCGACATCATGGCGAAGCTCGACGCGCTGACCACCGATCTCGCGGAATCCTATGCGGAATACCGCTTCGGCGAGATCGCGCAACGCTTGTATGAATTCCTGTGGAACGAGTTCTGCGACAAATTCCTGGAAGCCGTGAAACTCGATCTCCGTGAGAGCGCCACGCCGGAAGCGCGAGCTGCAACGCTCGGCACGTTTGATGCCGTGATGAGCCGCTATCTGCAACTCATGAGCCCCTACATGCCCCACATCACCGAAGAACTTTCGTTGCGCATGGGCTATGTGAAAGAAGGCGAGTTCCTGATGCAAAAGGTCCTGCCATCCGCGCCGCTGGTTTCCATCGATGCCACCGCCGCCCAAGCCAAGGCCGCCGCCATCTACGAAACCGCCGGTCGCCTCCGCAATTTGAAGGCCGAATACAACGTCGGCTCACGCAAGGATGTGAAATTTGTCGTCAAGGGAGCCATCGACTGGCTTCACGAAGAAACCAAGGTGCTCGCCCTGCTCGCCGGAGCAGCCGAGATCATTCTCGATTCCTCCTATGAAGCGACCAAAGGCACACCCGCCGCGCTCACGCCGGTCGGCGAGATTTACCTTCCGATGGACGGCCTGATCGACGTCGATGCCGAGCGCATCCGGATTTCCAAAGAAATCGAGCGCATCAAACTTGAGGTGAAAAAGTGCGAGGGCAAGCTGGGCAATGCGAGCTTCGTGGATCGTGCGCCGCCGGAAGTGGTGGAACAGGAAAAAGCCCGCCTCACAGATTGGCACGCCAAGCTTGTCCAGCTCGGCGAGATGTTGGCCGCCTTGGCATGACGGCTTGCCAACCCGGCTGCCTTGGTTACTCTCTCCACTGAAAGCCTCTTCATGGCCAGTCTCGACACCATTCCCCGAATCGGAAAACCAACGCTCGAATTGCTCGAAGCGGCGGGATTTCAGGATGTCGAGTCCTTGGCCAAGGCCGGTTTGGACGACCTGGTCAAAGAGTTGGTTCGCGCTAACCGCATCCTCAAAATATTCAAACGTCCGCCGACCCGCAAGTCGGTGGAAAAATGGATTTTTCAAGCGTGTGACATAGCAGGCATCACCAGAGAATCCGCCGACCTGTCATCGATGCCGGTCAACTACGAGCTCAGCGAACAGGTGATTCCGATGATCACCAATGCACCCTTTGCCATTCCCTTGCCAGCCCGCATCCTGATGGAACGGCAATTGGTCGTCGCGGATATTCCTCCCGCCATCCTGCTCAACCGTTACTCCGGGGATTTGGATGTGAGGGTCGAGCATCGTGTGCCGGTAAGTCGGCCGCAAAAACCACCCGCCGCATTCTCCGGCAATGTAAAAACCATCTCAAAATCCATCCAGCGCTTGGAAATCGACGCTTCGAAGTTGAAATCCACCGATGAAATCAGCGCCTCCCCACCCACACGGCCGGCAAGACCCCCCATACAGGAAAATAATCGGGTCGCTTTGTTGCGTGCGCCCAAGGAATCCACCAACAAAGGCCGTAACCCACAATCCCGCTGGTATATCCGCGGGGTGCTTCACTCTCACTCGGGATCGATCTGGTTTGGCGCTGCGGTGACCTTGTTGTTGTTAGCCGTGATTCCGGCATCGGTGATTGCTGCCACGCTGCTTCTTCTGTCAGGCGAGATTCCAGATACCTTCGGTTGGGTGCCCGGTTGGTTGCTGTGGATTCCTGTCTCGTTGCCGGTTGTCGGTATTTTCTTTCTGATCTTTGGCAGCAGCGGAACCTGTCGGGTCTGCGGGCAGAAGCTTTTCATTTACCAGCCCCATACGAAAAACAGCAAGGCCCACCATGTGCCGGGCCTCGGATACATCATCCCCCTCTGCTTTCAGATCCTCATCTTCCGTTGGTTTCGCTGCACCCACTGTGGCACTCCCATCCGCCTGAAAGAGTAACACCGACCCTGGCTTCAATGAATCGCCTCCTTCCATGGCTGCCGATCACCATCATGGTGTCATTGGTTTCCTGTGCCAAACTTGGCATCGGCAACCCGAAACCGAACAAGCCTTCGCCGAATACCCAGCCAAGCCCGTTTGGCCCGACGGGCATACCGCCCGCGTTGCGAGCAAAAGGTGGTGACTCAGGAACTCCCGTGACCCCCGGTGGAAATGCCGCCGCCCCGCTCAACTTCACTCCGGAAGAGGACATCGTTTTCATCGATCCCGATAACCCGGAGGCTAGCCTGCCTGAACTCTCCGCCATTCTGGCCAATGCTCCCAAACGCACTAACCCGTGGGAGGAAAGCGAAACCATCGCCAAACAACGCGCCGCCCGCGAGGGAAAACCCCTGCTCATCTGGTTCACCGATTCCAAGAACAGCCCGATGTGCAAGGCGCTGGCCCGGGATCTACTCTCCACCCCGGATTTTGAAAAGTGGGCGACCGAAAAACTCGTCCGCCTGCGGATCGACGCCAACGTGGCCAGCAGCAGCTTCGTCACGGACAAGGACATCTCGTTGAGCGATAAGGAAAGCCGGATGGTGGACGTGCGGAGCTATGCCACACGACTGAAAAAGCAATACAAGGTGCTCGGCTATCCGGCATTGGTCATGCTCAACCCGAGTGGCGAGGTGATCGGTCACTACCGAGGATACAGGCGCGGCCAAGGTGATTACACTTGGGGGCTCCTCAAGCAGGCCGAGGCCGTTTCCGCCAATGCCTATCAAAAATGGCGCGCCGGGCTTGAGAAAAAAGGCTATCGCGAGTGGAAGGACCGCAAGGACCGCAAGGTCATGGCTAAACTCGTTAGGTATTCCAACGGCACCCTCATCCTCATCGAACCCGATGGCACCCGCTGCCGCACCGAGGAAAGCAAGCTCTGCGACGGGGACCGCGCATGGATCGCCGAGCAGAAGAAACTCCGCAACATCCAGTAAGCGACGCCACGTTCTCAGCAAGCTGTCTGAATATTCCCGAAGGCAGGGACCGTCTCTCCGAGCGGTCCGCGAGAATGGACAGAGAATGAAAAGCCGTTGCGATACATTCATTCGCATTTCTTTGGCGTGGACCGCTCGGAGAGACGGTCCTATCCATTTTTAGACAGGCTCTCAGCAAGCCGCCGCAGCTTCGAGCGCCTCACGGGTGAGCCGGGTGATGTCCGCCCATTTACCCTGATTGACGAGCGCCTTGTCCACCATCCAGGACCCACCGATCGCGGCGACGACCGGAAGCTTGAGATAGGATGCCAGGTTGGCGGCTGTGACGCCACCGGTGGGGATGAATTTCACGCCGGTATGAGCGTAAGGACCGGCCAGGGATTTTAACATGTTCACTCCGCCTGCCGCCTCCGCAGGAAAGAACTTGAGAAGATTGCAACCCAGAGCGAGCGCCTGCTCGACTTCGCTGGGAGTCATCACGCCGGGCGAAAATTGCAGCCCGACCTGCTGTGCGGCAGCGATGATTTCCGGATTGAGGCCGGGAGCCAGGCCGAAGACCGCACCGGCGTTTTTCGCACGCGCGACCTGTTCTTTTTCCAACAAAGTCCCCGCACCCAACAGGATTTCCGGAAATCGTGCGGCAATGCGCCGGATGGATTCCTCCGCCGCCGCAGTGCGAAAGGTGATTTCCATGATGTCCAGACCGCCGGCAAGCAAGGCCTCGGCAAGCGGCTCCGCGGATTCCACGGAATCAAGGACAACAACTGGGACGATACGTTTGGCGAGAATGCGGTCGATCATGGCGGTGGGAGATGGGGAAAAACTCAGCTGAAATCCGCTGGAGGATCTCGAAATAGGCAGGAATTGCAAGTTGAACGTGCCTGCACCTGCAAGAAGCTTGTCACCCGCAGTCCCGCCGTTCAAACTCCGCGGCGTGATTCCAAACGTCCTCGCCGAACGCTACGCCTCGCCCGCCCTCCAATCCATCTGGTCCGCCGAAGGGCGGATCGTCCTGGAACGGGAATTCTGGATCGCCGTGATGAAAGCCCAGCGCGATCTCGGGCTCGATGTGCCCGCCGATGCCATCGCCGCCTACGAAAATGTGAAGGACCAGGTGGACACCGGATCGATCATGGCCCGGGAAAAAATCACCCGACACGATGTGAAAGCGCGCATTGAGGAGTTCAATGATCTCGCCGGCCACGAACAGGTCCACAAAGGCATGACCTCGCGGGACCTCACCGAAAACGTCGAGCAACTCCAGGTTTACCGCTCGCTGCTGTTGGTCCGGGACAAGACGATCGCCGCGCTGCGCCGTCTCCGCGAGCGCTCGGAACAATGGAGCGATCTCATCCTCACCGCCCGCACCCACAATGTAGCCGCGCAACCGACCACACTCGGCAAACGTGTGGCCATGTTCGGCGAAGAACTGCTGGACAGCCTCACCGCCCTCGAAGCCGTCATTTCCAACTACGCGGTGCGCGGCCTCAAGGGAGCCGTCGGCACCCAGATGGACCAACTTTCCCTGTTCGAGGGCGATGCCGCGAAAGTCGCGGCGCTGGAACAACGGGTCGTCGCCCACCTCGGCATGCCCGCCGTCTGGACCAACGTCGGCCAGGTCTATCCCCGCTCGCTGGATTTCCGCGTGATCTCCGCCCTAACCGATCTCTGCTCCGGCCCGTCCTCACTTTGCAAAACCCTGCGCCTCATGGCAGGTCACGAAACCGCCAGCGAGGGATTCGCCCCCGGTCAAACCGGCTCCAGCGCAATGCCGCACAAGATGAACTCGCGCTCGTGCGAACGCGTGAATGGTTTTCACGTCATCCTCAAGGGCTACCTGACCATGGCCGCAGGTCTCGCCGGCGACCAATGGAACGAGGGCGATGTCTCATGCTCGGTCGTCCGCCGCATCATGCTTCCGGATGCTTTCTACGCCATCGACGGCATGTTCGAAACCTTTCTAACCATCCTCGACCAGATGGACGCCTATGAAGCCGTCATCCATGCCGAGACCGCCCACTACCTGCCGTTCCTCATGACCACCACCATCATGATGGAAGCCGTGAAAGCCGGCGTCGGCCGCGAATCCGCCCACAAGGCGATCAAGGAACACGCCGTCGCCACCGTGAACGACCTGCGCACTGGAAAAATCGACCGCAACAACCTGGTCGACCGCCTCGCAGGCGACACCCGGCTCGGCCTGACCCGTCAGGCGCTCGACGCCATCCTCGCCCGCGGCGACCGCGAATCCGGCGCAGCCAAAACCCAGATCGCCGCCTTCGCCACCGCCGTGAAAAAACTCGAATCCGCCTACCCCCAAGCCGCCGCCTACGGCCCGGGCTCGATTTTGTGACATGAAGTTTTCAAGGAACGGCGGATTGCCTTCGTCACGCCGCGCATGGCTGGACTTCTGTGCGGATGGCCTCGCCCTTTTCGCGGTCAGCTCGCATGAATTCGTAATCCAGTTGAAGGCTCATCCACATGCCAGGGGTGATGCCAAAGAAGGCACTCAAGCGAAGATCGGTTTCGGGAGTGCAGCGACGTTTGCCTTGTTTCATCTGGGTAAGGTGGGGTGCGGGAATCCCGCAGCGGCGGGCGATCTCTGCTTGGGATAGGCTCGATCCTTCAAGCGTTTCTCGGAGAGTTTCCGCGAAGAAATTGAGCAACGGGATCTGGCGAGGTTTCTTTTTCATGGCGGTAGATCAGTGATAGTCGGTGATTTGGACGTCTGTGGCATGTCCGTCTTCCCAGCGGAAGACGACACGCCATTGTTGGTTGATACGAATGCTCCAGAACCCTTTGAGAGTGCCAGAGAGTATTTCAAGTCGGTTGGAAGGGGGTTGACGAAGTTGATCGATGGAAATGATTCGATGGAGCTGGCGAAGTCTCATCAGTGCCCGCGGCTGAATGTCGCCCGGGAATTTCCGGGAATATTCCCCGTGGAAGACTTTGGAGGTTTCCTTGCATGTGAAGTTCTGAATCACTCTCGGCAAACTGTTGCCAATATTGGTAATGATTTCAAGTAGAAATTAGCTAGGATACACATTTTCAATGTCCTCCCACGGACATTGGTGAAGCGGAGTATCGCCTCTTGATTTTTCACCCCCAGCTCCCGATTATCCGGACGATCGTCCAAATGATTTGCTAACAGTTTTTCCAGCTCTCTTCCGGCCGATATGGAATGACGAGGCTTGCCACGGGGGGAGATGGGTGGCAGATTTTTTCATGATGAAAAAACGAGTGCTTTGTTTGTTGGTGGATGGTTTTGAGGAAATCGAAACCGTGACTCCGGTGGATGTTCTGCGCAGGGCGGGTGTGGAGGTGGTGATCGCTGGCTTGCAGAGCGGGATAGCGACTGGGAAATGCGGCATCCGGATGGAAGCGGATGCCGCGTTGGCGGATGTGGATCCACATGGATTTGATTTGCTGCTCATTCCGGGTGGTCCCGGTGTCTGGAAGCACCGTGAAGATGGCCGGGCAGCGTTGCTGGCAAAGGATTTTTCCTCATCTGGAAAGCTGGTCGCGGCGATCTGTGCGGCACCGCTGCTACTGATGGACGCCGGATTGTTGGAAGGAAAACGTTTCACCGCCTATCACTCGGTGCGCGAGGAACTCGGTGGCGGGCTCGATGAACGGGTCGTGATCGATCAAAACATCATCACCTCGCGCGGTGCCGGGACCGCCATGGATTTTGCGATGTCCTTGGTGACGCTGCTGCTGGGCCAGTCCGCTGCGGATGGCGTGGCAGAGGAAATCATGGCTTGATTCCCCGGAACCACGGAGATACACCGCGCCGGTTTCACAACTCTCACCCAAATCACCATCCTCATGCCCCTGACACTCAAGCCAAAATCCGAATGTGCCTTCGATCAAATCTCGCTTGGCGAAGTGATGCTTCGTCTCGATCCCGGTGAAGGCCGGATCCGCACTGCCCGCAACTTCACCGTTTGGGAAGGCGGCGGCGAATACAACACGTCCCGCGGGTT
Source organism: Akkermansiaceae bacterium (assembly GCA_903906515.1). Lineage (GTDB taxonomy): Bacteria > Verrucomicrobiota > Verrucomicrobiia > Verrucomicrobiales > Akkermansiaceae > Luteolibacter. Next base: position 30,166 of record CAIVKO010000035.1, on the reverse strand, counting down.
GCGCAAATGCTTCGGCTACAAGACCGCCGTGATCACCGCATTCGTTGATAATGAAGTGGGCCACCTCGTCGAGGACTTCATCATGCAGGGCGGCGTCGCCACCGACTTTATCCAGTGGCGCGGGGACGACGGCATCGGCCGCAATGTTAGAAATGGTTTGAATTTCACCGAGCGCGGCTTCGGCATCCGCGGCGCGGTCGGTAACCCGGACCGTGGCAACACCGCGGCCTCCCAACTCAAGCCCGGCGACATCGATTGGGAACACATCTTCGGCAAGCTCGGCGTGCGCTGGTTCCACACGGGTGGCATCTTCGCCGCTCTCTCGGAAACCACCGCCGCCCTCACCGTGGAAGCGGTGAAGGCCGCTAACAAATACGGCACCATCGTTTCCTACGATCTCAACTACCGCCCGTCGCTCTGGAAAACCATCGGTGGACTCGCCAAGGCTCAGGAAGTGAACCGCGAGATCGCAAAATACGTCGATGTCATGATCGGCAATGAAGAGGACTTCACCGCATCCCTCGGCTTCGAGGTGAAAGGTGTGGACCACAATATTTCCTCCATCGAACTGGATGCCTTCAAAGCGATGATCGAAACCGCGGTGAAGGAATTCCCGAATTTCAAGGTTGCCGCCACCACCCTGCGTGGCGTGAAGACCGCCACCGTCAATGATTGGTCCGCCATCCTCTGGCACGACGGAAAATTCCACGAATCCCGCAAGTATCCCGACCTCGAAATCATGGACCGCGTCGGCGGTGGCGATTCGTTCGCATCCGGTGTGCAGTTCGGGTTCATGGAGTTCAACGATGCGCAGAAAGCCGTCGAATACGGAGCTGCCCACGGCGCGCTGGCCTCGACCACGCCCGGTGACACCTCGATGGCCACACGCAAGGAAGTCGAAAAACAAATCGGCGGCGGCGGCGCACGCGTGGTGCGTTGAAACCCACGCCACTCCCGCTCAGATCCGGTGCTCCTCGCCCGGAATCGGGACGATGACCTGCGTGTCCGGCAAGCGCTGCTGGATCTCGCTGCGGAACCATGCGACCGCGTCATCGTCGCCATGCACGAGAAAACATTTTTTCGGCCGGACTTTCACGATATAATCGGCGATCGCCTCACGGGTCGAGTGACCGCTGAAATCGAAGATCCGCATTTCGCAGCGCAGCTTCACCGGCGGATGCGCGGGATCTAGCAAAACGCTGTCACCGGGTTTGGCCACGCGGATGCGTCCGCCGGGAGTCTCCGGATCCGCATAGCCGACGAAGAAAAGCCCGTGTTTCTTGTTTTCAAGAACGCCTTGGCGCGCGAAGATGTTGGACACGGTGTTTTCGGACATCATGCCGCTGGAAAGCGCGTAAATGCAGCCAGGACCAAACGGGATGGGGCCTTTGCGTTTCTTGTCGCTTCCCATGATTTCCATGTCCTTGAGGAAACGAAATCCCTGAAGATGGCGCCGGGAAACGTCGCTGTAGCGGTCATACACATGCGTCATCTTGGTGCTCAGCCCGCCTATATACACCGGCGTATGGAACGGAATGCGCCCCTCGTTCTTGAAGCGATGCAGCATGCCGAGAACTTCCTGGGTTTTCCCCATCGCAAACACCGGAACAAGCACCGACCCCTTGCGTGCGATCACTCCGGCGATGGCTTCTGCAAATTTGTTTTCCTCCGTGATCCGATCATATTCCGGCGCACGCGCCTGTGCTCCACGGGTGGTTTCCACGATCAGGGCATCAACTGTTTCCTCCGGAAACAATGCGCCTTTTTGCAGCGTGCTGTGCTCGAAGTTGATGTCGCCGGTGTACATTACGCGTTTTCCAGCGCCCTCGATGGTCACACCCACCGATCCAAGAATGTGACCGGCATCATGGAATGTCCCGCGCAGCAGGCCATCACGATCGAGATCGAACGGACGCTCGACCCCGCGGTGCTCGAAGCTATCGACGATGCGGTCCAGTTCGCGGTGCTCGAAAAGCGGATACTCGGCGATGCCGTGTTCGATGCGTTTGGCCTGCATCACGTTCACTGAGTTGTGGAGCATCGCGGTGGCCAACTCCGCAGTTTCGGGAGTCAGGAAAACCCTCGCCCGCGGCTGATCCCGTAGAAAAACCGGCAAGGTCCCCACATGATCGAGGTGCGAGTGGGTGATGACGATGGAATCGGCTGATGCCTCTTCGAGAAACTCGTAGTGCGGCACCGCCTCCATCCCTTCGTGTTTCGGATGCATTCCCGCATCCAGAACCACTCTCGCGTCGCGGGTTTCCAGCAGATACGAATTCGCGCCGATTCCGGCGTGGCGACAAAGGCTCTTGAAAATCATGAAAAAGAAGATCGGACGATGAGTGGATGCAAAACATGGACAGTCACTGATGGGCTGTCAACCAGTCTCTCCGAGCGCAAGGCAGGGTAGGGACCGATCTCCGAGCGGTCCGCGCGAAAGAAATGCGAATGATTGGTTCGGCACGGCTGTTTATTCTCTATACATGCGCAAGGACCGCTGCGGAGAGACGGTCCCTGCCTTTGTTTGTCAGCCGCGCCACACCGCAAGAATCAGCGGGCGTAAATACCGCAGGCGGAAAGCACCGCACAAGGACCGCCGGTCATGCCGACGGGAGGAATCACCACTTCAACCGGGACACCATTGACCTTGAGCGTGGCGCTGGCCGCAGCCGCTTCCAGTCCTTGCTGGCGGAAGGGTGACATCGCGGCCGGAGCACGATCAATCATGGTGGTCTCGCCGATCGATGTGAGGCACGATTCAAAGACAAAACCGTGGATTTCAACGCGGGCGGTGGCTTCCGTGGCGGATGTGGAAATCACGATGCTGCCGAGGATCGCAGGAGCATTTTCAAAGGGCGTGCCGGCAAAAATGTTTTTGGCAAAATAGGCGCCAACTACCGGATCGCTACTCACGAAGCCGAACACGAGCGGAGCCGCGGCGGGATCGGGCTGCCAGAACAACATGCCACTCGGCGCTGAGCCGACCGGGGTGTGGACCATGCGCGCGACATGGATGATGACATTCGGAATTTCCAAGCCGGCTGCGGTTTTTGCGACGAGATCCACGCCGCCCTCCCAGGACATCCAATTTTGTAGAAGTGAAGACATCCGGCGAAACTAATCAAAATCCGGCTCGCGTCAAGTTGGTTAGACTGCCAACCGGCAGGCCAGACGAATGGCGGAGATCATGGACGAGGGGTTGGCGAGATTCTTGCCGGCGATGGCAAAAGCGGTGCCGTGATCCGGGCTGGTGCGCGGGACGGGTAGGCCGAGCGTGACATTCACCGCGTTGTCGAAATCCAACAGCTTGAGCGGGATCAAACCCTGATCGTGATACATCGCAACGACGGCGTCCAGTTTTCCGAGTGCGGCCTCGCGGAAGACCGCGTCCGGCACGGCAGGTCCGGAGAAAACACCTTCACCTGTGGCATTCAATCGCTCGATGGCAGGCAGGATGATCCGGGTTTCCTCATCGCCGAACGCACTATTCTCACCGGCGTGCGGATTGAGACCGGCCACGGCGATGCGCGGGGCGGCGATGCCCAGACGCTTGAGAAACGCGGCGGTGAGCAGTCCGATGCGCTGGATCTGACTGATGCTGAGAAGCCCCGGCACATCCGCCAACGCTTCGTGGATGGTGGCCAAGCCTACCGTCAGAGTGTTGCCGGTGAGCAGCATGCCGAAATCGTCCACGCCGAAAGCATGCGCGAAATACTCGGTTTGTCCGGGAAACGGAAAACCCAAGGCTTGCAAACCTTCTTTGGAAACCGGCCCGGTGACTACGGCCTGAGCGCTGCCGTTTTTCAACTCCACCACCGCTTGGTCCAACGCCTCCATGGCTGCCCCGGCCGACCGGGCATCGGGCTTGCCGGGAGTGCCCGCACTGCGATCACCGAGAATGCAAAACTCAAAGCCTTCCGGCAGTTTCCCCGAGGCCATGGCTTTATCAACGACCTCCGGACCGATCCCGGCGGGGTCACCCAATGTGATCAGGATGCGTGGCATGGCCCAAGCATCCACTCACGAAAGGGAATTGAAAACTACTAAAATCACCGGAACAACCCATCACCACTCCGGACCCTGCTGGCGGACGGCTTCGTATAGCACGATCGCGACTGCGGTGGAGAGGTTGAGGCTGCGGGTGCCGCCGGGTTGCATCGGGATGCGCAGGGCGTGATCGCCGGCTGCGGCGATGAGGGGTTCCGGAAGGCCCTTGGTTTCACGTCCGAAGACGAGGTAATCGCCCGGTTTGAAGTCCGCCTGCCATGGGGTGGTGCTTGCTTTGGTGCTCAGAAACCATAATCCGGCACTGGGATCGGCGGCCAGTCGGAGATCATCGAGAGTGGGCCAGACGTGCAGTTTGACATCCTGCCAATAGTCCAACCCGGTGCGACGTACGTGTTTGTCATCCAGCGAGAACCCGAGGGGTTCGATGAGATGGAGGGTGGACCCGGTGGCGAGCGCCAAACGACCGGCAGCCCCGGCGTTGTGGGGGATTTCCGGATGGACGAGCACGATGTGAAACATAGAGGCGAGACTGGATCAGGATGGGTCCCTGCGCCGGGCAAGGGTGATGGAAAGCCCGAGCGCCCCAATAAAAGCGAGGTAGCAGGCGAGAAGCTCCAAGTAACTCCGGCAAATCCTCGGGATGCTGGGGGAGAACGCCACACCGAGCGAGGCCTTCCAGAAGGCGAAACTCCCGATCACGCGGCCGAAAATGTAGAGAATCAACAAGGCGCTGGCGATAAATCCGGATCCCGCGTGGTTGCCAAGGGTGGACAGAAAAACCACCATCACACGCCGGTGACGGATTGTGGAAATCAAGATCACCAGTAACAGCAGTCCGATGATCCAGACTGCCGGAAATTTCAAGCCCATGATGCCGGAAACGAAGTCCTCGATCTCACCGATGAAGGCGGCGATGAACCCCAGTGCCATGATCCGGCAAACCGGACGGTAGGCCCCGGCATGGGGAGAGGCCCCGAGCATCACCACTGAGGAGGCAACCAACAGAAACGCCTGCAGCAATTCCACCGTGCTCCGCTCGAGAGGCGCGCTGGATCGGTTTGGCAACCACGCCGGCAGTAGGAGCGCCACACAACCGGCGCAGATCAACAACCCGCGGACGAGGGTGCGCGACCATGACGGATTGCGCTGCGATTTGGGTGGAGCATCGGACATCCCGATCAGATTAGCGGTTTTCTGGATCCGGCGCAAGACCGGGTTCCCTCCAGTGGCGGGCTCATCACGGCAAATTAAATTCGGATTTTTAAAAATCTTACTTGCACAATACCGTGCATTTTTCAAATTGCGGGTGCGGATTCTCTGGTGAAACTATCGTATCGTGGCCTCCACCACATACCCTAAAGAACATCAAAACCGAATCCGTTCACGTCCGGTAGCTTCTAAAACCCATTGCTTCATTGATGTCATCCGCAACCTACGTCCGATTGTACGAACGTTCTGTTCACCAGAAAAACACAGGATGGCGAGTGCTCACCATGGCGGTCTCGATCATTGCCTGGCTGGGATTCACGGGAGGTTCCCTAGCCGCCCCACCCCAGATTGACAGTGTGACCGCGCAGGCCATGACCACCTGCTTCAATCAAGGTATGGCCGCCTACGAGAAGGCGGATTGGTCAAAGGCCGTCACCGAAATGGAAAAGGTGATCTCGATTTGCGAAAAATACCCCGATCCGGTGGCGGCGGCGGATGCGAAGCTGCGCCTGGGTCCGGTGTATTATGTGATTGGAGCGGCGCAGTTCAACGTGCCGGAATATACCAAGTCCATCGCCGCATTCACGACTTTCATGAAGCTTTTCCCCAAAGACGAGAGGGTGCCCCAAGCACGTCTTGCCGTCGCACGGGCCACTTATTTGAACGGCGAATTCGCCAAGGCCGCCAAATTGTTTGAAGAACTGGAACGCTATCCGTCACTACGCGAACAGTCGCTGGTCATTCAGGCGGAGTGCCTCAAGGAAAGCGGTAAAATTCCGGAAATGGTGACCGTTGTGGAAAAACTGATTGCGGATGGCATCACGACAACGCCACGCGCTGGAGCGGCTCTGATGCTGGCGCAAGCTAGATCGGCAGCGGGCGAATACGTAAAGCTTGCCAGCCTTCTGGAACAACTCATTCCCCGCAGACATCTGATAGAGAATATCGTCGAACTCAACTCGCTCATCGTCGCTTTGGGAGACGCGCAGATGGGGAAGGACCAGTTTGAAAAGGCATCGCGCACCTACCTGAATGTGTTGCCTCCAGCGCAGGTGATCGCATTCCAAAAACAACGCGTCGATACCTTGACCAAGCGCATCGCGGCAAACAAGCTGGTAGCTGAAAATAGTCCACAGTCGAAGCTATCGATCCTGGGTCAGAACGCGGCGCTCCAGACCGTGCTGGATCAGGCGAAGGAACTGCTGACGGATTTTGAAAAGCTGCCCGACTACATGCCGGGGATGATGTTGCGCAATGCCCGCTGCTGGTATGGACGCGACAAGAAGTGGGAGGCGATTCTTGTGAACGAGCGCCTCATCCAACGCTATCCGAACGCCAAAAAGGAGAAGGAGGCGGCACTTTACTACAACGCGATTTGTTATGCGGATGTCATGCAAGTCAAAACCTGCCAGCAGGTGTGCGAGCAATACCTGATAGAGTTTCCGAAAGGTGAAAACGCAGGAGTCGTAGCCTACGTGCAGGGTGCTGTGGCCTTGCAGGCCGGCGACTTGAAAGGAGCGGCCACCGTGTTTGAGAAGATGGTGGCGTTGTATCCGAATAACACCTATATCCACGAGATGTATCTTTTGCTGGGTAGCTCGCACTTCAGTCTGGGCGAACTCGATGAAGCAAAAAGCACCTACCAGAATTATATCGGTAAATTCCCAACCGGCGCCTCTGCCGAGGAAGCCCATTATCGGGCCGCGGTCATCCCTGTGTTTCAGGGTAAATACGAGGAAGGGTGGAAAACCTTGGAAGCATTTCTGAAAAGCTATCCCAATAGCCCCTTCGCCTCCGAGGCGGAATATCGCCTGATGGTCTGCAAATACGCCGCCAACCTTTATGACGAAGTGCTCGCGGACATGGAGAAGTGGCAGAGAAAACACTCCGGCAGCGGCATGGAATCCGAGATGTACTCGTTGAAAGGCGATTGTCTCGCAGCACTTCTCAAAAACAAGGAGGCCGCCGATGCCTACCGGACCGCGGCGAAGTGCGCGACCGGTGACGAGGTGCTCAACTACGCGCTCAACCAAGCCAGCAAGCTGTTGCAGAAAACCGGCGACATGGCACAGCTCTCGCAAATGTGGGAGGAATTCATCACGCAGCGCCCTGATCATTTCAGCGTCGTCGTCGGCATCTACTGGATCAGCAAGGCGAAAACGCGGGAAGGAAAAACCGATGAGGCCAAGGCTATTACCGTGACCCAGCTCAAGCGTAGCCTGAACCAATATAAGAACGAATCCGTGGAAATGTTGTTGCAAAATCTCGCGCAACTTTGCTGGAAACGCCCGAGGGTTCCATTGCCACCGCCTGTTGAGGAGCCACTACCGGTTTTGGACAAGGATGGAAAGCCCGTTCCGCGGCCGGAGCCTCCAGCCCCGCCCCCATTGCCGCCATGGGATGCGATGGCGGAATTGGAAAAACAAATTCAACCTCTCACAGCCATTGCTGATGACGGTGGGCGCCAGCGCCTGAACTACGTGCGGATGGAAATGTTCAAGATTCTCAAAATGCCGGAGGAAGCGGACAAGCTGATGGGTAAAATCGCCGAATCCAAACCCGAGATTCTTAGCCCGCAGTTGTTGGCGCTCTCCGGCGATTATTTGCAAAGTAAAAAACGTGATGCCGAAGCCATCGTTCATTACAACTTCCTCAAAAACAATTTCCTCAAGAGCGCTTGGCTAGATTACCCATATTCTGGCCTCGCCGCCATCGAGCTCGCCAAAGGCAATACGCAGAAGGCTGTCGAACTTTACACGCTGGCGGCGAATGAATACGCGGGTGCCAAGGTGAAAGACAGCACGCTCGGTCTCGCCATGGCCTTGCTTGAAAGCAAACGCTATCCCGAGGCAGGCAAACTTTTCGAGCAAGTCGCGTCCACACGCGAGTGGCGTGGAGAATCGACCGGGCAGGCCGTCTATTACCTCGGCGTGGTTGAAGAACAGCAAAACAAGTTGCCGGAGGCCATCGCTTATTATCAACGCGTGTTTGTGGGCTATCAAAAATATGCCACATGGGTTGAGAAGGCCTATATCAGCGCCGCTCTCTGCTTCGACAAACTTAATAAACGCGATGAGGCGATCGCCCATCTCCAGGAGTTGCGTCGCAACGACAAATTGGGTCTCGACGCGAAGTTGAAAGCCCGTGAACTGTTATTGAAATGGGGGGTGCAATTATGAACGGTAGAACCCCTATAATGCTTGTGGCCCGCAGAATTTCACCATTCTCTCCAGTGCGTCATTCCCTATTCGGTGTTTTCATTCTTCTCTCGGCAGGTGTTGGCGCGGACACGCTGGTGCTCAAAGACGGCCGCGCTGTTGCCGGAAAAACTTTTGTCCGTCAGGATAACGCGATCTTTCTAACCGTAGGTCCGGATGGTGAGGCTGTGACCGAGCCGGTCGGCATCCCGATCACGGAGATTGCCAAGGTGGATTGCGATGTGCCCGCTGTGTTAGGTGCCGCTCCGCCGTTGCTGGCTGTAGGAAAATTCTCCAAAGCGCTGGAGGAAGTGGAACCCGCGCTGAAAACCGCGGAAACATACGTTGACGTGCCAGGCTGTCGCTGGCCCGAGTTGTTCGTATTGAAGGCACACATTCTCCTGGCGATGGGCAAGGATGCGGACGCCGCTGCGATGGCGTCCACGATGAGAAAAACCAAGACTCCCAATCTCGTGTGCAATTCACGAACCATCCTCTCCCTCATCGCGGCACGCAAAGGTGACCATGGGGAGGCCGCTTCCCTGCTGGAGGAAGCCTTGATCGATGAAAACTCGGGTCCGAGCGCCACTGCCGCGGCATCGGTGGTTCGCGGCTTGTGTTTGTTGGAAAAAAAACAATACCCGGAAGCGTTGAAGGCGTTTTTGGAGTTGCCTGTATTTCTCCCGGACGAGACCGCGCTGAGTGGCATCGCCCTGCTGGGCACCGCGCGTGCCTACTACGGGATGGAAGATTTCGACCGCTCGATTTCCGTATTGGAAAGCCTGATCAAAACACGGCCGGAAACACCGGAAATCACCACTGCTGAAACCCTGTTGCCGGAGTGGAAGCGCCGCCGCCGCGTCATCGAAGAAGCCAAAGAACCCTGAACCCCGTCATTAACCCCATTCATTGAGAATTCACACCATGAAACTACCCACACTTGTCCTAACTCTCATGCTCGCCGCCAGCGCCGCCTTGTTTGCGGAAACCTCCGCACCGGCCAAGCCTGTAAACGCCGCCGCCGTGCATTCCAAAACGCTCTGGACACAAGTCAAGGAAGGCGGCTGGGTCATGTTCCCGATCGGCATCGTTTCCATGCTCACTTTCTATCTCATTGGCGACGGGTTTCTCCGGGTCACTTCACCGAAAAAAATGCTTCCCCGCCAACAGGTCGAAACCGTGAAGGAATTTTTCCGCTATGGCAAATACGTGGATGCCTATCAATACTGCAAGGTCCAGGATTCGGCGTTTGCCAATGTGGCGCGCGTCGCCATCAGTTGCCTCGGAGAAGGAAAAACGGCGACTGAAGAAGCGATCATGACGGAAATCATCAAGGAAAACTCACGCATCCAGACCTTCGTCAGTTATCTCTCCGTGATCGGAGTCTGCGCGCCGATGATTGGTCTGCTTGGAACCGTCACCGGGATGATCAGCGCCTTTGCGGTGCTGGGTTCTTCGGGCATCGGCGATCCCAGCAGCCTCTCCGCGGCGATTGGCGAGGTGCTGGTCGCCACCGCTTCCGGACTCTTGATCGCCATTCCCGCGTTCGGTGCTTTCTACTGGTTGCGCAACCGCGGATCCAAGGTGCTGCACGATATTCAGGAAGTCATCTCTCACATGATGCGCAAGATGCCCTATGAAAAATTCGCCGGAGCACACATCGGCGATGAGGAAATCGTGGCTGCCGACCCCGAATGGTGGGTGGCCGACGAGCATGAGCGAGCCTATCAGTAAACATCGGAACCAAACGTTTATTTCCATATAACCTGAGGAACATGATATTATGGCAGGAGGAGGCGGAGGACAAGCTGGCGACCCGGAGTTTCAAATCGCTCCAATGATCGACGTGCTGCTGGTGCTGCTCATTTTCTTTATGAGCATCACCACCGCACAGGTCTTGAAAGTCGATCAGAATATTGTCCTACCTGTGGCTGAGCACGGCAGTAAGAAAGATAACACTCGTGCCGAAGCCGTCATCAATGTGCGTTGGGAGGTCGCCAAAAAGAAGGCGTTCTACACGTATGATGAAAAACCTTACATGGATACGGATATGCCGAAGCTCAGCGCGGCACTGGCTGCTGCGAAAAAAGTCAGTGAACGAATTGCAGCGAAAGGGAAGAATCCTGATTTCCGCGTCGTCATTCGGGGTGATCGCGAAGGCACGGCACGCAGCGTCTCGCGCGTCATGAATGCTGCTGCCGAGGCGGGCATCAGCGATATTTCATTCTCCACCGCCAACAAGGAATAATATGAAATGTTTCGACCCCAACGCTAACGCCGACGGCCATCTGGGTTTCCAGATTGCCCCGATGATCGATGTCGTATTCGTGATCATGTTGTTCTTCATGGTCATGGCAGGGGCCGTGAAAGTTGAAAAAGAACTCAACCAGAAACTTCCCGGCACCGTTGAAACTTCGAAAAGCGTGGAATTCACCGACGAAATCCTCATCAACATTTCCGAGAATGGGGAAGTGCTGCTGAATGAGGAACCGATGGATCCGATCGGTCAACATCGGATGAAGCGACTGACCGCCTCCTTGATGCGTCTCAAACAAGGCGGTGATTCCGCGAAGACGCCCGTGCTTGTCACTATCATCAGCGAACCGGATGCCCAGTATTCCCGCGTGGTTGACACTTTGGACGCGCTTGCATTGGCAGAAATCACCAACGTCACATTCACCCTTAACGCGGAAGAAGAATGAATCCATCCTCAGACATTCGCTCATGGCTTGAAAGCCTTGATCTCGGCGATTTCGCTCCTGTGTTTGAAGAGAATCACCTCACGACGCCGGACGTGCTGCATCGTCTAACGTCCGATGATCTCAACGAACTGGGTATCACCTCACTCGGTCATCGCAAAAAGCTGCTTGCCGCCATCGCCCAGTTGAATATGCCGACACCAGCCCGCCATGTGCCAGCCGCAGCCCCTATGCGGGAGCCGCGGAAAAAACAAGGCCGCCCGAGCCGCGCCGTTATCGGTCCGCAACTGGTGCCATTGAAGGCCGCGTCAAAGAAGACGGACGCCCCCAAGATACACAAGGTGGTTGAGCCGGTTGCCTATCAAGACGTTCCGGCTAAAAACCCCGCGCCTGCTCCTGTTTCAAAGTCCGGGCACTCGGTGCTTTCCGGTCGCAAAGGATTCTCTGGCAGTTTCATGGCTGTTTCTGTTGCGGTTCACCTCGTTCTGGCCGTAGGTGCAGGTTACTGGGTGGTGCAGAAAATGGAGGTCAAACGGAAACTCCAATTTGCTGAAGGCCCGCCAACGACGAATCCAAGCCAACGCGCGCTGGAGCATCGGGTGTCACTCCAACAAAAGAAAAATGCCGGAGGAGCCCCCGCGCAGGCGCAGCGCATCGCCGTGGCCGGTCTTGCATCCAAGATCACACTGCCGGACATGCCGTCCGTTCCCACGACCAGCACGCAGTTCGTTGCGGGCCGTATGTCGGGCATGGGCGGTGCCGGCTTCGGAACCGGAATTGGCTTTGGCAATGGCAGCGGCAATGGAATCGGTGGCATGGGCGGTGGTACGGGCAAACTCTTTGCCATGATTCCGCAAGCCATGAGTAAGCGCTGCTCGAAGGCGGACCGGCTCCAGCGCCTCAAGGACAATGGCGGGACACCCGCTTGCGAGGATGCTGTGGTCAAAGCGCTCCAGTGGTTCAAGAAGAACCAGAATCCAGACGGATCCTGGGGACAATCCGACGAAGTCGCCATGACCGGATTGGCTCTGTTGGCATTTTTCGGCCACTGCGAAACCCCGGTCTCTCCCGAATTTGGTGAAACCTGCACCAAAGGCATCACTTATTTGGTCAGTGTGGGCATGAGGAATGGTGGCATGCTGGGTGGAAATCCGGGCAGCCAGACCTTCTGTTATGAACACGCCATCGGCACTTATGCGCTCGCCGAGGCGGCGACCTTTTGCAAGGAAATCAAATTCAATATTCCCAGTTTGACGGACGTCACTCAAAAAGCCGGCCAATATATCATCGAGAACCAAAACGCCAACGGTGGCTGGGCCTATTCGTATGCCAGATCCGCCGGGCACACCGACGTTTCCGTGGTCAGTTGGCAAATGCAGGCGCTCAAGGCATGCAGTCACACCGGCATCGAATTCAAGAACCTGAATGAAGCCACTAACAGAGGACTCGAATATCTGGCGACCTGCCAGAACGAGAGCGGAGCGTTTGGCTATACGGGCCCGCCGCCGAACGGTCCGGCACACCAATCCCTCACCGGTGCTGGCATGCTCAGCTTCCAGATCTGGGGCCAAAGCAAGGGTTCCGTGGTCCGCAGGGCGGCCAAACATACGATTGAATCGACGACTTTCGATTTCAAGAGTGATGCCGACCTTTACTCCCACTATTACGAATCCCAAGCCATGATTCAGCGCAGTTCGTCGGAGTGGAAAAGATACAATGACATGTTCCGCGACCAGTTGCTCAATAATCAGCAAAGCGATGGCTCGTGGGGTATTCCGCCCGGATCCAAACACGTGAAAAATACGGTTTTCAGCACGTGCCTGTGCACTCTCATGCTGGAGGTCTATTACCGCTTCCTAACTACGGGTGGCGCATCGGGTGGCAGAGGACGCCTCGGCTACTGAGCTCGGCTTGAGAGTGTGACGACAGGATTTCAGTGGGCGGTGGTTTCCGCGAGCCATTCAAGCATGCGTTTGCGGAACGCACCGTTGTCGCGGGATAGCGAGTCTCCGTGGTGCCCGGATTTCACTGCGAAAAAGGTCTTCGGTTCATGGGCGGCCTCAAACAATACGCGGCCCTCGGAGATCGGCACCACCTCGTCTTTTTCCCCGTGAACGATCAATAACGGCACCGGGCTGAGTTTCGCCACGTAGTCCTTGGGTGCCAACTCGTCAGTTACCATGTTCTCGCCAAACTGCCCTGCGATGACTTTGGCCATCGACCGGTAGGACGAGAACGCGCCATCAGTGATGATCGCACGCAGACCCTTGACCGGTGCCTCGCCGAGAGCCGTGACAGACTTGGCTCCGCCCAAACTGTGACCGAAGGAAACCAAACGGCCGGCATTCACATCCGACCGGCCACGGGCGTAGGTGAATGCTGCTTTTACATCATCCACCATGCCACGCCGATCCACCGTGCCACCGGATTTTCCGAACCCCCGGTAGTCATACATCAGGATATTGTAACCCGCCTCCGCCAGCCAGACGACGAAACCGAGGTGGTATCCCATCGCGCCCGCGTTGCCGTGGGAAAACACCACAGTGCCTTTCGCTTTAGCTCCTTTTCCCGGGATGAACCAACCGACAAGCGGGGTATCGTCCTTGGACTTGAACGTGACACTTTCAAAATTGCAGCCCCACGCTGCGGGTGTCTCCGAAGCATTGCGGGTCGGAAAATAAAACAACTGGTTTCCCCCATGATCTCCCAGAATGCCCTTGGCCAAACGGGTGAGATCTCCGCTGGGATCATCCAACAACGATGGCAGCACCGGATTTTTCACCGTAGGAACCGCTTCGGCCGCCCAACACAGGGGCGCTAGCCCTATCATGATCACCGCAATCCATCGCTGCATGACGTCCAAACTGACACCATGAACCCCGATTTGTCGAGCCAAGAACTCACGGCAACAGGGCCGACGCACCAAATTCATCTGAAATGACAGAATCGAAACGCAAAGATGCGGAGAGCGCAAAGGACTTCGCGGAGAAACATGGAATTTCCATGATGTGGCAAGGAATGACTTCTACCCCGTTCAAATTCAAATATTTGATAACCTCAGCGCTTTTCTCCGCGATCTCCGCATCTCGGCGTTTCGCTGAATCCTATTTTGATGCGTCGGCCCTGCACATGGCAACCATGCCTGGCTTTTAAAAATCGCATCAACATATCCAGATATGACGATTTGTTTCTTGATGCCATGACCAAATGTCATACACTGTGCCCATGCCGCAAGCCGATAGCACCCCTGAACTCAAGCAAGCGCTCGCCGAGCGCATCCTCGTCCTCGATGGGGCGATGGGCACCACCATCCGCTCATACGGGCTGAATGAGCAGGACGCGCGCAGCAGCCGATACGCGGACAATGACAAGGATCTGCTCAACAACGGCGACATCCTCACCATCACCCGCCCGGACATCATCGGAGACATCCACAAACGCTTCTACGAGGCGGGATCCGATATCTGTGAAACCAACACCTTCTCCGCCACCAGCATCGCCCAGAGCGAGTTCTTCGTGGATGACCCGCGTGAAACCGGCGGTCGCAAGGATCCGGATTTCTATCAGAAAATCATCACCGATCCATTCCTCAACGACCTGGCGTGGGAAATGAATATCGAGTCCTCCCGGCTGTGCCGGAAGTGGGCGGATGACATCGGCACGGACACCGGTCGCAAACGATACGTCGCCGGGGCGATCGGGCCTCTCACGGTTTCGCTCAGCAACTCGCCGGATGCCAATGACTCGGGTTTCCGCGTGGTGACATTTGATCAGGTGTTGGAAACCTACAAGCACCAGATCCGCGCACTCATCGAGGGCGGCTGTGATATCCTGATGATCGAGACCATCTTTGATTCTCTCAATGCCAAAGCCGCCGCCGTCGCGGTGCAGGAAGTGTATGCGGAAATGAAGCTGCAATTTCCGCTCATCATCTCCGCCGCCGTCGGCCGGGGTGGGGAGACGATGATTTCGGCACAAAAAATCGAGGCGTTCTGGAATGCCTTCGCCCACACCCATCCGTTGGCGATCGGCTTGAATTGTTCGCTCGGCCCGGACCTGATCCGTCCGCATCTGGAAGAACTCTCCGAGTGCGCCACCACCCACGTTTCCTGTTATCCGAATGCCGGACTGCCCAACCCGCTGGCCCCCACCGGCTTTGATCTGGAACCACGCCACATGCACGATTTCATGGAGGAGTTCGCCAATGCCGGATTGCTCAACCTCGCCGGCGGATGTTGCGGCAACACCCCGGACCACATCGCCGCCATCGCCCAGGCCGTGAAAGGCAAACAACCACGACCAGTGCCGGTGATAGGCTGAATCGAAACGCAGAGATGCAGAGGACGCTGAGGTTTTCGCAGAGTTATTATTACATGAAAACAAAAGAAGAACTGAATAAATTGTCCGGCATCATCATTGATTCCGCTATCGAAGTGCATCGTGAGTTTGGGCCAGGATTGTTGGAGCGGGTTTATGAAGCGTCGCTCGCAAAAGAACTCTCGATTCGTGGTATTTCTTCACGCCGTCAGGTTGCCGCCCAAGTCATCTACAAAGGCGAGATCTTGGAGGAAGAAGCCTATCGAATCGACCTGCTGGTTGAGGAAACCATTGTTGTGGAGCTTAAGACAGTCACGGCTCTTTTACCGATTCACGAAGCACAACTCCATACCTACATGAAACTATCTGACAAATCGCTCGGACTGCTCATCAATTTTCATGTCCCGCTTCTCAAGGATGGCATCAAACGCCATGTCATCAACTTCCCTCAATAAATCTCAGCGTCTTTCTCTGCGAACTCCGCGCCTCCGCGTTTCGATCATATAATGAAAACCATCCCCCATGCCCTGCGCCTCTCCGGATCCGAGGCCTATAACCACACCTCCGACAAGCGCTTCCTGATGATCGGCGAGCGCACCAACGTCGCAGGCTCACCGCAGTTTGCCAAGCTGGTCCGCGCCGGTGATCTGGAAGCCGCCGTCGAGGTCGCACGCCAACAGGTGGCCAATGGCGCTAACGTTATTGATATCTGCTTTGACGACGGACTGATCGATGGCAAGGCGATGATGACGCGTTTCCTCCAACTCCTCCAGGGTGAGCCGGATGTCGCCAAGGTGCCGATCATGGTGGACAGTTCGAAGTGGGAAATCCTCGAAGCCGGGCTCAAGTGCCTGCAGGGCAAGGGCATCGTCAACTCGATCTCGCTCAAGGAAGGTGAGGAAGTGTTCAAGGAGCACGCCCGCCACATCATGCGTTACGGCGCGGCTGTGGTGGTGATGGCCTTCGATGAAGACGGCCAGGCATCGAGTTATGATGAGAAAATCCGCATCTGCGAACGCGCATACCGCCTGCTCGTCGATGAGGTCGGATTCAATCCGGACGATATCATTTTCGATCCGAACGTGCTGACCGTGGCCACCGGCATCGAGGAACATAACAACTATGCCCTCGATTTCATCAACGCCACCCGCTGGATCAAACAGAACCTGCCGGGAGCCAAGGTTTCCGGCGGTGTCTCCAACATCTCATTCTCGTTCCGCGGCAACAATGTGGTCCGCGAGGCGATGCACTCGGCCTTCCTCTATCATGCGGGCCAGGCCGGGATGGACATGGGTATCGTCAACGCCGGCATGTTGGAGGTTTATGACGAGATCCCCAAAGAACTGCTCGAACATGTCGAGGACGTGCTGCTCAACCGGCGACCGGACGCCACCGAAAGATTGTTAGATCTGGCCGGACGCTTCAAGGGCCAGGATGGCAAACGCATCGAGGAGGATCTTTCCTGGCGAAACGATCCCGTGGAAAAACGCCTTGAACACGCGTTGCTCAAGGGTATCGATAAATTCATCGATGAAGACACCGAAGCCGCGCGTCTGAAATACGGACGTCCACTCAAGGTGATCGAAGGCCCGCTGATGGATGGCATGGGCGTGGTCGGCGATCTTTTCGGCGCGGGCAAGATGTTCCTGCCGCAGGTGGTGAAATCCGCCCGTGTGATGAAAAAGGCCGTCGCTTGGCTCACCCCGTTCATGGAGGCGGAAAAAGCCGAGTTTCTCGCATCCGACATCGCCGAAATCATGGCGGAAAATCCCGCGCTCAGCGATGATGATGCACTGCTTCTCGCGGGCAGAAGGCGATCGGCGGGGCGTTTCCTCATCGCCACCGTCAAGGGCGATGTCCATGACATCGGCAAGAATATCGTCGGCGTGGTACTCGCTTGCAACGGCTTCGAAGTCACCGACATGGGTGTCATGGTGCCCTGTGACAAGATCCTCGATAAAGCCATCGAGATCGGCGCGGATGTGATCGGTCTATCCGGTTTGATCACCCCGTCGCTCGATGAGATGGTGCATGTCGCCAAGGAAATGGAGCGCCGGGGATTCAAGGTTCCTTTGTTGGTCGGCGGGGCCACCACCTCCGCAGCGCACACCGCGATCAAGATCGCGGAACATTACTCAGGCCCGGTCGTGCATGTGCTGGACGCCTCACGTTCGGTACCGGTGACCACCTCGCTGCTCTCCAAGGACCAGCGCGACACCTTTGTGGCAGAGAATCTATCAAAACAAAAGATCCTCCGCGACAATTACACCGGAGGCCCGAAAAAGGAAACGCTCACGCTCGAACAAGCGCGTGCCACCTCACCGGTGTTTGATTGGGACAGTTACACTCCGCCTGTGCCATCGTTTTTAGGAATCCGCGTCGTCGGTGGCCCGGGCATTCTGCCCGGAGCCTCTTCCCACAAACAACCGACGTTCATCTCAAACAATCGCGATATCTATAAATCCCGGCGAACCCTTCCTCATTGGACACAGGAGCAGGCGACTTATGCGGTGACTTTCCGGCTTGTGGATACCATTCCACAAGTGGTGATTCACAACTATCTTGGCGAAAAAAAACAATGGAAGGATCTCGAACAACTGGCTTTGTCAAAAGGTGACAGTGCTTTGGCAGAGGATGCGAGAAAACGCCAAACGGACTGTTACGAAGAGATTGTTGAAAAATCACTGGAAGAAGGCCATGGTCCTGACTGGCTTCGCAATCCCGAAATCGCCCGGATGATTTCAGAATCGCTCGGACATTTCGATGGAGACAGGTATGACCTGTTGACATGGTGCGTGATGCCAAATCATGTGCATGCGATTGTCCGGCCACTGGGAGAACATTCATTGCATGACATCCTCCAGTCATGGAAATCGTTCACCGCACGCGAGGCGAACAAAATTCTAGGCCGGCAAGGAGGTTTTTGGCAGCAGGAGTCATACGATCACTTGATCCGTGGAATGGATGATTTTTGCAATCAGAGAGCTTACATTCTGCGACACAAGACGGAATGGAAGGGTGACTTCAAGGAAGAAGGCGGCGGGCAGAATGCCCGCGCCACAGGTGGCCCGGGCATTCTGCCCGGAGCCTCTTCCCTCAGGGATTTCGTAGACTACATCGACTGGACACCGTTTTTCCACGCGTGGGAACTGCGCGGCGTGTGGGACCGTGACAACCACATCCTCAAAACCAAAAACCCGGAGGGTGCCGCAGAGGCGGCGAAACTCCATCATGACGCGCTGGAATGGATCGACCGCATCATCGCCGAAAACCGATTCCAGGCACGCGGCGTGTATGGGTTTTTTCCGGCAAACTCGGATGGCGATGACATCATCGTTTGGACGGATGAATCCCGGATGATAGAGCGCACCCGCCTTCATGCCCTGCGCCAGCAAATCAAAAAGGACACGGAAAAACCCAACGTCGCCCTGGCAGACTGGGTGGCTCCATGTAGCGGCGATCATCGGTCGCCGCCGCCATGTAGCGGCGATCATCGGTCGCCGCCGCCATGTAGCGGCGATCATCGGTCGCCGCCGCCATCGTCAGAGAGTTTCGAATCCACCTTCCTGAATCCCCGGAACTCCATCAAAAAATGTGACACCGGAAGGCTCCCCCACTGGCATCAGGACGGCGCAACATACGCTGTCACCTTCCGACTCGAAGATTCCCTGCCGGCGATCGTTCTCAAGCAGTATCAATCCGAGAAAAGCGAACTGCTCGCCAGCATCCGACAAGCTGAAGATTCTGGTGACAGCCAAACGGCGATCCAACTGAAGAGCGAACTCAACGATCATTACCACAAGCGCATGGATTTTGCGTTGGATGCCGGACACGGCTCCTGCCTGATGAAGCGTCCCGAAATCGCGGCCATTGTCCGCGATGCACTCCAGCATTACGACGGTGAGCGGTATTACCTCGGAGCTTGGTGCGTGATGGCAAATCACGTCCATCTGGTGATCCGACCGAAGGAAGGGCATTCGCTTTCGTCCATTCTGCAGGGCATCAAGTCAGCGTCATCTAAGAAAATCAATAGCCTAACAGATGGCAAGGGTGCGGTTTGGCAGAAGGAGTCCTACGATCACATCATTCGTGATGCCGACGACTACTGGAACCAGCGGGCATATATTTTAAGAAACCCGAAGACGGCCGGATTGAAAGGTTGGGATTTTGTGGGTGAAGGGAAATTCTGTGACGGAGAGCGGCGACCGGTGATCGCCGCCACGGACCACATCGGCGCATTCGTGGTTGGCATCCATGGCGCGGATGAATTCGCCGCGGAACTCGATGCGGCCCACGATCCTTATGGCGCGATCATGGTCAAGGCCATTGCCGACCGGTTCGCGGAAGCCTTCGCGGAAAAACTCCATCACCAGGCGCGCATCGACTGGGGTTACGAATCCGAGGACGAACTCACTCGCGACCAACTCATTCACGAGAACTATCAGGGTATCCGCCCGGCTCCGGGTTACCCGGCGCAGCCCGACCACACCGAGAAAACCACGCTCTTCGATCTGCTGGGCGCTCCGGAACAAACCGGCGTCACGCTAACGGAAAGCCGCGCCATGCACCCCGGCGCCGCGGTGTGCGGGTTGTATTTCTCCCATCCCGACAGCCATTATTTCGCGATCTCGGAACTCCAGAAGGACCAGATCGAGGACTACGCCCGCCGCAAGGGCATGACCGTGGCCGAAGTCGAAAAATGGCTGGGGCCATGGCTCGGGTATCCCGTGTGATTCGTGCTATTCTAACAATTCTTCAAATCCGCAGAACAACTTCGATCCGGCGGGCGGGAGAGTTGGGAGCGGATTATCGTGATCGAGATGCTCGCGGCAGATGCGGAAGAAATCGTCCGGAGTCACGGCGCGGCGCATCGCGTGTTCGAATCCGCCGTCCTCAAGGCCGTGGGTGATGTAGGCCATGGTTTTTTTCATACGCTGGACGTGGGCCCGGGGGATGAGTTTCCGGGATTCTCTGGCAAGCTCGTCATACAACTCCAGCACATATTCCAATAAATCCCTGTGGGTGGGAACGGGTGGCGGGGTTTGATCAAAAACCGATCGGAGCTGTGAAAAAATCCATGGATTGCGGATGGCACCACGTCCGACCATCAAGCCTGCCGCTCCTGATTGCGTAAGAAGCGCGAGTCCGGTGGCGGTGTCCACGATATTGCCGTTGGCGATCACCGGGCAGGGCATCGATTCCACAGCAAGTCTCACGCAGTCCGCGTGCACCGGCGATTGATAGCGTTCTCCAACCGTGCGGCCGTGGATGGTGAGGCCGTCGATGTGGTGTTTGCGGAAAACATCCAACAGCGCGGGAAACTCCGAGGCGTCGGCGTATCCAATCCGGGTCTTCACCGTGAAGGTGCCGGGAATCGCCTCACGCAGCGATCCTAACAACCGGTCCAGCGCGGCGGGTTCGCGCAGTAGTCCGCCGCCGGCATTCTTGCGACAGACGATCGGGGCAGGGCAGCCAAGGTTGAGATCGATGCCCGCCACGGGAAGCTGCGCAAGTTTCCCGGCGGTCCGGATCAAGCTGGGTAAATCGCGCCCGATCATCTGGGCGAAGACAGGTGTGCCGGTTTGGTTTTCGGTGATCGAGCGCAGGATGTAGGCATGCGGCACGGAATCCGGGTGAACGCGGAAATACTCGGTGACAAACCAGTCCGGCGCACCACGACGCGCGATGACCCGCATGAACGGCAGGTCCGTGACGTCCTGCATTGGTGCCAGCACGAGGGCCGGGCGGTTCTCGGGAAGTAGGTGGCGCATCGGGTGGGGGATGTTCTAGCGCCGATCTTTTCCATTGACAACCCAGCATCCTTGGCGATGGTTTTCACAGATTAAACAACACCTTTGACGACTGTGGACAACGATTTGATGCACACCGAAAAAATCCTCGCGGATCGGAAGATTTTCTTTCTCGATCTGAAGCGGAATGCTCGCGGAATGGTCGTGAAGATCACCGAAGACGTGGGTGGAAACCGCGATACGATCATGGTCCCTGCCGAGATTCTCGGGGATTTCATCGCTGCCCTCACTGACATCAAGGCCACGGCCGACGAAGCGGAATAGCCGGATAGAACGGGGGAATTCTGGGCAATCTTTCGGAAAAACCGCCCTTATTCTCCAATTTTGTCACAGCAGGCTTGATTTGAATGAAATAAAAATGAAGAAAGCGCCCCGCCACTGCATCGAAGGGACGCCGCTACATGGAACGCAAGACTATCCAGTTTCTCAAAATCTTCCCGCTGCGCGGACCCAGTTTGTGGACTTATCGTCCCACGTTGGAAGCTTGGGTGGACATCGGTGATCTGGAGGATTGCCCGTCAAATACGATTCCGGGATTTGTGGAGCGCCTGTGCGCCTGGTTGCCAAGCTTGTCCGAGCACCGCTGCAGTTATGGCGAGCCGGGCGGTTTCATCAAACGCCTGCATGAGGGTACCTGGCCGGCCCATATCCTCGAACATGTTACTCTGGAGATCCAGAACCTCGCAGGAATGCCCGGAGGCTTCGGCAAAGCCCGTGAAACAGGCGTAAGGGGAGTCTACAAGGTCGTGGTCAGCGCGCGGCAGGAAGACGTAACCCGCGCTTGTTTGGAGGCGGCACGCGATCTGGTCATGGCCGCCATCGAGGACAAACCGTTCGATGTCAAAGAAACGGTGGTGCGCCTTGAGGCACTGGCTGGGCAATATATGCTGGGCCCCAGCACCGCCTGTATCGTCGCCGCCGCAGAGGAAAAGGACCGCAGGATTCCAACCATGCGCCTTTCTCCGGATAACCTGGTGCAACTCGGATACGGCGCGCGCCAGAAGCGGATCTGGGCTGCGGAGACCGAGCTTACCGGAGCGATCGCCGAGGGCATCACGAGGGACCCCAGCCTGTCCCACCGGCTTTTGAAAACCTGTGGGCTGCCGGTGCCTCCTAGAATTCTAGCAGAAAGCGTGGATGAGGCATGGGAAGAGGCCGAGGACATGGGACTGCCAGTGTCTGTCAAATCGAGCCAGCACGGAACGATTGAACCGCGTGCCGAAGTTTCAAATCGCGTGGAAATGGAAGCCGCCTGGCAAAATCTCTCCGGCAACCGCGCGGAGGTGATTGTCGAAAAAATCATTCCCGGCAAGCCGCACCGCTTGCTGGTGCTGGGCGGAAAACTGGTGGCCGCCGCCCGCTTGGACGGTGGTGCGGGATCATCGAATGTCCCAAACTCCGCCGCCGATGTCACCGGATTGGTTCACCCGTCCACCACGGAAGCCGCATGCCTGGCCGCAAAGATCGTCGGCCTCGATATCGCAGGGATCGATGTGATGTTGGAAGATGTGGAGCGCCCGTTGTCCGCCGATCACGGAGCGATCATCGGTGTGCACGCAGCTCCCGGATTGGTCACACACCTCCACCCCGCCAGCGGCGAACCCCGACCCGTGGGACGCTCGATCATTGACGGCTTGTTCCCAAATGGCGATGACGGACGCATCCCCGTGGTTGGCATCACCGGGTCTGAAGGTACCACCGGGGTCGCCCGCCTGATCGCCGAGTTTCTACGCCTGAGCGGCAAACAAACCGGTCTCGCATGTGGCGACGGATTGTTTTTTAACCGCAGGCAGGTGGAAACCACGGATTGCGGAAACTGGCATTCCGGACGGCGCATCCTGATGAACCGCTCGGTGGAGGCCGCGGTCTTGGAAAACAGCGCGGACGTGATCCTAGGCGAAGGTCTTGCGTATGACCGCTGCAAGGTCGGAGTCGTCACCTGTATCGTGCCGGAGCATCATTACGGAAGATATTATATCGATACTCCGGAGCGGGTGATCCAAGTGATACGCTCCCAAGTGGATGTCGTGTTGCCGAATGGCGCGGCGGTTCTCAATGCGGAAGACCCGCGGGTCGCGGAACTTGCACCGTTGTGTGATGGCGAGGTGGTGTTCTATGCGGCGGATCCATCAACGCCGGTCTTAACAAACCATTTGGCCGGTGGCGGTCGGGCCGTGACAATCCGCGAAGAAAATTTGATCCTGGCAAGCGCATCCGAAGAAACCTTGATCGCTCCTTTGTCCTCGATTCCATTTATTTCCAGCGAACCAGGACCTATCAGAACCGGCGTTGTGCTGGCCGCCGTGGCCGCCGCATGGGCGCTGGATATCGCCCTTCATGTGCTCCGCACCGGAGTGGAAACCTTTTCTAACGAACCGCACGACGCCAACCAACCGGATCCACCGGAGTCAGTAGTGTTTTCGTCCATGACCCACCGCGCATGAACATCCTCAATATCAGGGCACTCCGCGGCCCCAATCTCTGGAGCCTGCATACCGCCATCCAAGCCGTGGTCGCTTGCAGCGGCGAGGAACTTTGTCTGGATGAAATGCCGGGCTTCGAAGAGCGCCTGCGCGAACGGTTTCCACAGATTGGCCCGTTCGAATCCGGTGCCGGCATGGCTTCCGCACTGGAGCTCGCCGCCCTCGGACTCCAAGCCCAGGCCGGATGCCCGGTGGCATTCAGCCGCTCGGTCGCCACCGTGGAACCGGGGATCTATCAGGTGGTCGTCGAATACACCGAGGAAGCCGTCGGCAGGCTCGCCATGGAATTGGCCAAAACTTTGTGTGCCGCTGCCCGTGACAATCTGCCGTTCGACCTGCCAGACGCGCTCACCCGCCTGCGCCTGTTGGATGAGGACGTGCGCCTCGGCCCCAGCACCGGTGCCATTGTTGCGGCGGCGGTCGCCCGTCACATCCCATACCGCCGGCTCACCGAGGGCAGCCTGGTCCAGTTCGGATGGGGCAGCAAACAACGCCGCATCCAAGCTGCGGAAATGGATACCACCAGCGTGATCGGCGAGTCGATCGCGCAGGACAAGGAGCTTACTAAATATTTGTTAGAGTCCGCAGCGGTTCCCGTGCCGAAGGGCCGGCCGGTCAAGGATGCCGAGGACGCATGGGCCGCCGCCTGCGAAATCGGGGAACCCGTGGTGGTCAAACCCCGCGATGGCAACCAGGGCAAAGGCGTGGCCGCCAACATCGAGTCTCGCGAGAGCGTGATCGCAGCATACGCTGCCGCCCACGAAGTCAGCGAGGCGGTCATGGTCGAACAATACATATCCGGACATGATTTCCGCCTGCTGGTCATCGGCGGAAAACTGATCGCCGCCGCGCGCCGCGATCCACCGCTGGTCATCGGCGATGGCGAACACACGATCCGCGGATTGGTCGACGTGGTCAACAGCGACCCCCGCCGCAGTGACGGTCATGCGACGTCTCTAACGAAAATCAGGTTGGATGAGATCGCCTTGGCCGTGCTGGCTAAACAGGGGCTGAATGCGGACTCCGTTCCGCACAAGGGCACGCGTGTGATCCTGCGCAACAACGCCAATCTCAGCACCGGCGGATCCGCCACCGATGTGACCGACGACGTCCACCGCGATCTCGCCGCACGCGCCGTGGACGCCGCGAAAATGGTGGGGCTCGATCTCTGCGGCGTGGATGTGGTCTGCGAAAGCGTGCTCAAACCGCTGGAACACCAATCCGGCGGCGTCATCGAAGTCAATGCGGCTCCGGGACTGCGCATGCATCTGGAACCTTCGTTTGGAAAAGGCCGCCCGGTCGGTGAAGCGATCATTTCCACCATGTTCGATGGTCACGAGAACGGTCGCATTCCAGTGGTCGCAGTGGCCGGTACCAACGGCAAGACCACCGCCGTGCGCCTGATCGCTCACATTCTCTCTCTATCAGGAAAACGCACGGGCATGACCAATACCGACGGCGTTTATATTTCCGGAAAACGTATCGATACCGGCGATTGCAGCGGCCCGCGCAGCGCCCGCAACGTCCTCTTTCATCCTGAGGTTGATGCCGCGGTTTTCGAAACCGCACGCGGCGGCATCCTCCGCGAAGGTCTGGGATTCGACCGCTGCAACGTGGCCGTCGTGACCAACATCGGCGCGGGTGATCATCTGGGCATGAATTACATCAGCACCGTCGAGGACCTCGCGGTGGTCAAGCGCGTCATCGTCCGCAGCGTGCTGCCCGATGGCGTGGCCGTGCTCAACGCCGCCGATCCCAGCGTGGCCGCAATGGCGAATGCCTGCCCGGGATCCGTCACCTTCTTCGCTCTCGACCGCCACGAGCGCGTGCTTGCCAACCACCTCGCCCAAGGCAAGCGCGGGGTGTTTGTGGAAGACGGCCACATTGTCGCAGGCAGGGGTAAACTGCGCTATCGCACTGATCTAACCAATATCCCGGTCACCCGCAACGGCACGATTCATTTCCAAGTCGAGAACGTCATGGCGGCCATCGCCGCCGCATGGGCACTTGGAATCCCATGGGACATCATCCGCCGCGGATTGGCCACGTTTCTATCCGACGCGCAAACCGCTCCCGGCCGATTCAATGTTTTCAACCATCACGGTGCCACCGTCATCGCCGATTACGGTCACAACCCGGACGCCATCCGCGCCCTCGTCCAAGCCATCGATCCCATCCCCGCCAAGCGGCGCATCGTGGTCATCAGCGGCGCGGGCGACCGCCGCGACTGCGACATCCGCGAACAAACGCAGATTCTGGGAGCCGCCTTTGACGAGGTGATTCTCTATCAGGATCTCTGCCAGCGCGGCCGCGCCGATGGCGAAGTGCTCGGATTGCTGCGCGAGGGACTTGCCAACGCCGCCAGAACCCGCCACTCCGAGGAAATCCGCGGTGAGTTCCTGGCCATCGATACCGCGCTTTCCCGTCTCGAATCCGGCGACCTCTGCCTGATCCTCATCGATCAGATCGACGAAGCTCTCGCTCACATCGCAATGCGGACCGCTGAATAATCTGAAAGGGGAATAGGATATTGGGGGATTTGATATTGAGGATGGCGCGAAATTGGAAATTTCTCCTTTTCGCGCGCGGTGGGATTGAACAAGCTTCCGTTGCTTCGGAATCATGATCAAGCCACCCCTCATCGAGTTGCACGGGCTCACCAAGATCTACGGCAGTGGAGACGCCGCTTTCGCGGCTCTCAAGGGTGTCGACCTGACGATCCAAAGTGGCGAGTTCCTCGCGGTCATGGGTCCCAGCGGCTCTGGAAAATCGACCTTGATGAACCTGTTGGGGTGTCTCGATACCCCAACATCCGGCAGTTATTTTTTTAAGGGCATTGCCGTGGAGAACCTCAACAAGGACCAGCGCTCGCTCATTCGCCGTCATGCTTTGGGTTTCATTTTTCAAGGCTTCAATCTGCTCGCCCGCACGTCCGCCCTGGAAAACGTTGAGTTGCCGTTGCTTTACCGCGGTTACTCACGCAAACAACGCCACCAACTGGCCCGCGAGGCTCTCGCCAGCGTGGGCATCCCGGAAAAGGAACGCAACACCCCCGCCGAACTCTCCGGCGGCCAGCAACAGCGGGTCGCCATCGCCCGGGCCATCGTCACCAACCCGGACACGCTCTTTGCAGACGAACCCACCGGCAACCTCGACTCCACAACCACCCACGAAATCATGGATCTCCTCACCCGCCTCAACTCGGAGCGCGGCATCTCCATCATCATGGTCACCCACGAAGACGAAGTCGCATCCCACGCCAACCGCGTGATCCGCGTCAGGGACGGACTGATCGAAAGCGATGTAAAAAAGTAAGGCGCTACAAGTCTATTCGCCACCTCCGTTCCCTCCTGTAAAAAATCTTCAGTGTGTCCGCTGCTCCAATCAGCGCAGAGACGCGAGCAAGAATCTCGCTTGAGTCGATCTCCATGCTCTCAATAGCCGCGCAATGACAACCCCGACACGCGTGCGAAATGGGCGGTGTTGTTGGTGACTAGCTCCAATCCATGCGCCACCGCTGCCGCAGCAATCCACAGGTCGTTGGTCCCGATCAGTTGATTTTCCCTCCGCAGTTTCGCCGTGATCCGGGCGTATTGACCCGCCGTGGCCTCGTCCATCGGCAGAATCTCGAAACGCCCCAGCATCGCCGCGCAGGCAGGATCACGAATGTCCAAAAATCCCTCAGCGAATTCACCCGCCACAGTCCATGAAATGCAGGCCAGTGCTTCCCGGTTTTCATGGAGAAATACATGTGCCTTGCCTGCCCCTCGCTTCATTTCCCGCTCCAGATCGATTAGAAAACAGGTGTCGAACAATAAGCGCCTCATGCCCATGGGTGGTCAGGGGTTTGATCTTCCGCCTGGGCTCGTTCCAAACGCTGCAGCACATCGTCGTCTGCAGGCGGCATGGTCGCCAACGACTGCAATAAATCCCCACACGTCTTCGCTGGCATCTCCCATTTCGCGCGCTTGATTACCCGTGAAAACGAATCTTTCGGCGATAACCTGGCCCGACTCAGCCTCTCGTAGGCTTCCAAATCAATCGATATCGTCTTTGTAGACATGCATGTAGCATACACAGAACAGATATCAGGTCAAGCAGATGTAAATCCAAAAGAAAAAGAGATTGGAGATTGGAGCCAAATCTCATCGCCCAAGGCAGGGACCGAACTCCGAGCGGTCCGCGCCAATGAAATGCGAATGAGTGGATCGGATCGGCTTGAAAATCCCTCCAATTGGCCATCTCCGTTGCCTCCTGTTCCAAGAAAGAATTTTTTACAGGAGGAAACGGAGAGGTGAGAAATGGAGGAGCTTCGCGCTGGGCTTTCGCTTTCGTTCCTGCAATTCCAATCGTTCCCGCAAAGAAGTGAGAAATCGGCCAATGATCGGCTTGAAAATCCCTCCAATTGGCCATCTCCGTTGCCTCCTGTTCAGAATTCTTAGCCGCAAAGGAACGCAAAAAACGCAAAGTTAAAGACTTATGTAGTTTTCAAACCCTCTTCTCTTTGCGTTCCTTGCGCTCTTTCGCGGCTAAAAAACCGAAGAATTCAGACGGAATCATTTTTCAAGGATGATGTTGAAGTGATTCAGATCTTCTTCCTCTTCCCTAATAACCAATAACTTATAACTAATAACTCTTCCATTTTCTTACGTCTTGAGTCTTGAGTCTTGAAGTCTCGCGTCTTCTCAACCTCTCCATAAAATGGAAAATCAACCGCGATAAAAATTTTAAAAAAGATTTGTTGAACGCCCGATTTCGGGCTAAATTTTCTATTGAGTCGTGGGAGAGTTCTCATTTTCACGCATCAGCCCGCCCAAAAAAAACCCCAAAAACCCCCAACCCACCACAGCCCTCTGACGAACATCCAACGTCAGGACGCTGTGCATTAAACATCGAAGTGAAGACTTAAAAAACGCTGTGCTATCTCTCACCCAATAACAGATAACCGATAACAATCTTCTTCTTCCCCGATGACCAATGACCGCACCAATCCGCAGGATTTGAGACGAACACTTCACTTCAATCACTGAGTCAAACCATTGACTTTCTTCTTCCTCTCCCTCTCCCGACTTTTAGACCTTCGACTTTCAGACTTTTAGACATCTAACTCTACCTCCCCAACCATGAAACCTCGCCTCCTCTCCTCCGCCCGCTTATCCTTCGCGCTTGCTACTGCGCTCGCCGCTCTATTAGCACCGCTTGCCAATGCCGCCACCTTCTACTGGGATGCTAACGGCAACTCCACAGCTGCTGTTGCCGCTACCGGTAATTGGGGCACTAGCAACTTCTGGAGCACGGATGCGACGGGTGCGACCGCGACCTCCGCGCAGACGATCGACAATACTTCCGATCTTTTCTTCTCCGCCGCATCTAACAGCACTGGCGGCGTTGTGACTGTCAGCACCACTCAGTCAGCACACAGCATCACCTTTGATGATGCCACGGGCGGCATCACTCTCAGCGGTGGCACGGACATCAATCTCGGCAGCGCCACGACGGGCTCCGGCATTTTCTTCACCAACGCCACGGGTTCGGCGAATATCATCAGCACCGGCATCATCCTCAACAGCGCGGCCACCGCCATTGCCATCTCGAATAGCGGCACCGCTCTTCAGACCCTCGGTGCCATCACTGGTGCTGCCACCACCGGCACGCAGACGATCACCGTGGGTTCCAGCGCCGCTGGCGGCATTACCCTCGGCGGCATCATCGGCGATGGTGCCGGTCCCGGCAATGTTGCGCTCACTGTCAATAGTAGTGGCGCAGGCGTCACTACCCTCTCCGCTGCCAACACCTACACAGGTGCAACCACCGTCAGGGCGGGCACCCTCACCCTCAACGGTGCCAATGGCTCGATCTTGAATTCAAGCAGCCCGATCACACTGAACGGCGGCAAACTCTTCCTAGATAGCTCCACCACCAACAATGCCAACCGCATCGCGGGCAACGTGAATCTCTCTGCGGGTGGTGAACTGAGCCTCTCGGGTAATGCGGCTGGCACCAGCGAAGCATTCGGTGTGCTTGGAATCAACACCGGGTATTCGACCGTCACGGTCCAAGGGGTTACCGTAGTATCCACCTTGAATGCCAGTGCTTTCTCCCGCTCCAATAATGCCACCGCTCTGATCCGCGGCGCCTCGCTGGGACAAGGCAGCACTTCCTTGGGTAGAATCACTCTCACCGATGCCGGCGCCTCCTTGAGCTATATCGGCACGACCACTCTGAACAACGCCGCCAACACCGACACCAGTAAGGATGTGAAGATCATCCCATATCTGGTGGGCGGCAGCACGAATGCCGACACTGGCTCGACCTTCGTCACCTATGACACCACCCTCGGCTTCCGCGCCTTGGATACGACCAACCAGTTCAATACCACCGTGACGGCAGGCTCCAACGTGCGCCTCGCGGCGCTCCAGACGGGCATCACCACCACTTCGATC
>CAIVKO010000034.1 GCA_903906515.1 Akkermansiaceae bacterium | reverse complement strand
CTCCATGTTCCCGGTATAGCGGATGTAGGTGATGAGGCCGATGAGGTTATACTTGTGCGCCCAGACATCCCATTCGGTCCAGCGCGCCCACGGTTTGCCGTCGAGGTTATAGGTCCCAAGATAGCCATCGTCGAGCTGGCACTTCACCAGTTCCGTCGCCGTGTAATCCAGCTTTTTGCGCAGTTCCGGATCGCCGGTATTGACCCACGCCAAGGTAGCCGCATGCAGCCATTTGCCGACATGTTCGCCATCATACGACTGAACACCCGGCCGCTTGCGGAAACCAGACAACAGGCGTTCCACATCATTTTTCGCCAGCCGGATCTTCTCGTTGATATCGATGCGCGACCCGATCCAGCCAGTTAGATGCAGATGATCAGGCGTCTGGAAATCCTGCTTGTCAGCCACTGCGCAGGCGATCTTCTCGGGTACAGGCAGTGTTTCCGCCGCATGCACCGCGGCAAGGGTCATGGCAGCTGTGAATAGCATCAGTGGAATCTTCATCTGTCTATAATGTTTGTTATACATGTTAGGTCGATGCTTTATCCTATTTCTCATCCAGCAGGACATCGCCTTTGGAAGATGTGTTCAGCCCAATGAAACGAAACAGCCAAACCTTGTAGTTCCCGCCGAGGCTGCCTGCATCGGCAAAAGGTACCAGGCGGATGTCCTTCGGTTTACCGTGCGAAATGGCATTGACATGGAACACCTGAGCATGTGGCCAGCTCTTCATCGCATCAGGTGCCGGTTCCGGCGATATCGCCAGCGCGGCCAAATCCGTGGATAGGCTTATGTCACTGAGCGGCAATCCACGTGTCCCCAGCAGCGCTTCATCCGCCGCCAGCACGAGCGGACCATACATGACGGCGACCTTCCCTTCGTTCATGTGATCGCCGACAATCACGCGTGGCTCCAGCTTGAAATTCAACTCCACCTTGTCGCCCTTGGCCCATGTGCGTTTGATGGCGGCATAACCGTCCTTCCCTGTATCCACCAGCACCGACTTGCCGTTGACTTTCACCGTCGACTCACGGCACCAGGCCGGGATGCGCGCCTTGAAGGCGAACGGGGCTGCCGATTCGGTGTCCACCGTGATGACAATTTTGCCGTCGCTGGGATAAATGGTTTTGGTGGTTAGGGAAACCGGCCTGCCGTCACGCAAGTTCAGCTTGGCGGTGCCGGCGTCATAGAGATTCATGACCACACCATCCGCATCGACGCTGGCGGCAAAGGTCGGAATCAAAGCCAGCCCGCGTGGTCCGCTGGAAAGACAGCATTGGCCGTCGAGCGAACTGGTGTACGGCTTCTTGCCTTCCATCTGCGTGTAATAGCCCCAGGCGCTGCCGTCGGGCTTCTGTGCGCCAAACAACTGGTTGAGCAGCACCCGCTCGAGCTGCTCGGCAAAGCGCGCCTCACCCGTCAGACGCAGCAGTTGCGCATTGAATTGGATCCAGGTGACGGTCACGCAGTTCTCGCCGACATCGTGGACGTTGGGCAGATCGAACTCGTCGTGAAAAACCTCAATGTAACTCGAGGCACCTGTAATGTAGAGGCGCTTGTCCACGATGTCTTGCCACGCGTTGAGTGCGGCTTGCAGCATCTCGCGGTCGCCGGTGACGCGCGCGAGATCGCAGAGGCCGACGAGAACGGAGAGTAGCTGATAGGCCTTGCCCGTGGCGATCTTGTTGACCTGTTTCACGGTGAGCAATGACTTGATAATAGCCGGCCCATGCGGTTCGTCCCACGAATGGACGATGTAGTGCGCGAAGTCGAGATACCGCTTGTCACCCGTCAAGCGGTAGAGCAGCACGACCGGTTCGAGCACGCTCATGGTCGACATGTTGGCGTCGTTCGCGATGTCACCGGCGTCAAGGATGCTTTTCTCCTTCGGAAACGTGGCGATGAGCAGGTCGCCCATCTTACGGCAGGCGTTGAGCGCCGCTTCATTGCCAGTGAATTGATAGTAGGTGAGCAGACCGATCAGGTTGTATTTGTGTGCCCAGACGTCCCATTCGGTCCAGCGGTGATCCTTGGCATATGTCCCAAGGTAGCCATCTTCAAGCTGGCACTGGACCAGTTCCGCCGCGGTGTAATCAAGCTTCTTTCGCAGTTCTGCGTCACCGGTATTGACCCAGGCCAGCGTGGCTGCATGCAGCCATTTGCCGATATGCTCGCCATCGTATGACCCGCCTGGCCTTTGGCGATAACTCCGGAGCAGGCGGTTCGTGTCAATCTTCACCAGCCGGTTCTTCTCGCTGGCATCAATCCGCGAGCCAATCCATCCGGTCAGATGCACCCGGTCGGGCTGCTGGAAATCCTGCTTGTCGGCGACGGCACAGGTGATCCTGTCGGGCATGGGCAGTTTTTCCGCCGCATGCACAACGGCAAGGGTCATGGCCGCTAGTGCTATCATCATAAGAGCCTTCATGTGTCTACTCTGGTGGTTCATCAAGGTGCCTTCGCTTTCACGCTGACATTGCTGACCTTGTCGATCGCGACTCTGCCGATTTCACCTGGTCCATTGTTAGCATTCGATGTCGTGATCCTGTCGCCCGTGCTGGCTGTATCAACGTGGGAGAATCGGATCGATAAATTGCCGGTATTGGTAATCTTCTTGGTAAAGGTCTTAGTGATCCATGTGTCCTTGGCGTCGTCGCTCAGGTCGAAACGCTCGGTGTATTTTGTAGGGCCGACGAGGAATGAGGCCTCGAATGCCCCCTGCCCTCCGTTAGGACTCTTGAAGATGTCTTCTCTGAGTGTGGAGAAGGTCAGGGACAAGGTGGATCCTGCGTCGATGGATACGCCCAAATCCTGCTCTATCCAAGAACCTTGTTCACTGAGGTTGAGTATCCAGAGTCCACCTCCGGGTGGGGTGCCGCCGTCACGCCGCCGCGCGTAGTTGCCGAGTTTGTTTGTCCAAGCGGAATCAAGATTGCCCCAAGGGCCGCCCGGGGTAGTTGTAGGCGGATTTGGCATTTCAAAGCTCCCATTGAGCACGAAGATGTCCGAGGTGACGGTGATGGCCAGGGTGGCATCCGCGCTGAAAAGCGACGCATCGCGCACCTGGAACTTGAATGCGTCGGCCCCGGCGTCGTTTGCGGTCGGCGTGTATGTCAGATCACCGAGCTTGTCCGCTGGAATGACCGCGCTCGGGACTGATGTGATAGGCGTGGTGCCCAGCTTCAGCGAGCCATGAGCCGGCAGCGAGGTGATCTTGATGGCTCCCAGCGCGTCGCCGGCATCCACATCATCGATCGGGAAGTCCGCTGCGGCAAACGTCTTGACGGTGCCTTTCCTCATGAGCACCGAAGCGCCGGTGGAGGTGGGCGGGTCGTTTACCGGCGTTACATTCAACATCAACGACGCGGCGCGGCTCCAAAGGTTATTCGCGTTCTTGGCCTTGAACCCGATCGACGCATAAGGCACACCGTTGCCGTTCAAATCCGGCTGGTAGCTTAGTTTACTGATATCCGCCGCCGTAACAATCTGGTTAAGATCGACCGGGGTTCCGTTCAACTTCAGGGTGCCAAACGGCGCGAGCGAGGTGATCTGCACTGCAGTCAGCGGGCTTGATTTTGGATCCGAATAGCCAAAGTCGGCTGCGGTCAGGGGCTTGGGCTTGCCCTCTAAAGTCGTTAGAGTCGCGCCGGCGCATTTCGGTGACTTAGCATCCACGGCCGCTGGCGTCACGGTAACATCGCTGATCTTGTCTAACCACGAATTGTCTTTGCTGGTGCCGTAAAACCCGAGACTCAAACTCCCCGAATGGGTGATGGTTGTTTTCAGAGTATAGCTCTTCCAGCTATCGGCGGCCAACGAGGTGGTGTCGAACTTCATGGTGTATTTCGTCCCGCTGACGTCGAAATATGCCTCCCCTTGTCCCCCGGGCGTGTTCTTGGCCCTACCAAGCCAGAAAGTCACAGCAAGCGTGTCCCCGGCAGCAACATTGCGCGGCAGGTACTGCGACAGCGGGCGCGTGTCCGGCGTGACATCCGCGCTGATCGGCACAGCCCATTCGCCGCCGCCTTCGACGTTGCGGGTAAATGCGCCAGCGGTTACGACTTGCTGTTGCTGGAAACTTGCCGGTGCCTCGATGGTGCTCCACGGGCTGCCGACCTTGGCCGAAGGGCCGCTTGGTGGGGCTCCAGGAGTCTCGAAGCTGCCGTTCATCACCGGCACCTGCAGCATGTCAGGGTCCAGGACTTTCAGCGGCAGTTGAAGGGTCGCCTTGCCGATGCTTCGATACATCTCGTTGGTGCTGTCACCGCCGGCACCATCATAGAATACATACAGCTTGTCTCCAACCGTCACCACCGTGGGCATGCCGATGTTTTTTTTGCTCCACGTGCAATTGGAGCCGTCCAACACAATGGCCTTGCAGGCGGGATTCCAGTGATTGATGTCGTTGGTCCAATAGACCCAGACGGCGTCCGGGCACGAATTACCGATATGATTGACGAACAAAAACCAGGTATTGCTGGTCGGTTCGAAATACACTGAGGAGTTCTCGAGGTTTTCCGTAACGGGCAAGGCCGGCGTAGGTTCAAGCGTCCACTCGCCATTGAGATCCTTGGTGCGGGCGATGGAGATCGTCCGTCGTACTTTTGCATCCGCAGCACCGAAGAACATCATATACTCACTACCCTGCTTGATGATATGCCCCGGATAGGCGGACATCGAATAATACGTGCCTTCCTTCGTGCTGAAAGGGACCGGATCGTAACGCTTCGTCCAGGGACCCGCCGGAGACTTACTCGTTGCGTGCAACGCCAAATAGGGGGCGATGGGAATCTTGTCAGTACCTCCAGTGGTGTTGGGGGTGCCCAGATAATACATATGCCAAAGATTCTTCTCGTCCTTGATGATCCATGGCGAACACGCGGCCGCCGAATCCGACACGCCGGGGCCGAAATCAAGAAGAGGCCCCTTTCGCTCCCAGGTTTTCAGATCCTTGCTCACCGCCAGGCACGACACCCACCCTTTGGCACCAGCGCCGTCGTAATACAAATAGTACGTTCCATCGACGTAATTGATCATGGCCTCGCGGGCATTCATGGTATCACACTGATTGGGGCCCTCGCCGTATTTCAGGAACATGCCCTGATCCACGGCATTCAAGCGATACGAGGGATAGGGGCGGCCATCCAAGTAGCTAACAGGATTCTCGACCGCAACCAGGCCTGTGCCGGACGTGCTGGCCGCACTGGGTTTATCTGCCGCCGAGGTGAGCGGGGCGCTGATGCCTATCAGGGCCATCGCGTGCATATATATGGAATTCATGTGAAGCTTCCGGTGGTGATGGCTGTAAAACGGATATTTCTGTTATTTCTCAAATGCCTGCAATTCGGCGCATGAGGAGTATGCCTGATTCGGGTTGTTACCGCCGGCCGGTTTGCCCACGACGCGCACGCCGATCACTTTGATCGGGGCCGCCAACTGACAGGTGAACATTTCGCCATCGCGCAGGGTGGCCGCACTGGTGGGCGTGGTGGCGGGATAATCCTTGAGCTCGCCCGCATCCTGCCACTCCCCGCCCTTGCTGGTCTGGATCTGGATGCGCGGTTTGCCCGCGCTGGCATCGAACCAACCGCCGTCGGGGGCGGTCTTGCCATGGGCATAGAGCACGCGGACGATCGTCTGCGGCTCATCCAAGGTTACGGCAAACCAATCCTCCGTCGCAGGCTTGTTACAACGGGAGACGATGAATGATTTGACGTCTTCGTCATTGATGGATCCAACCGGAAATTCCCCGCGCGACCAACTCCAGTCACCCTCCACCAGCACATTGCCGGTTCTGTGCGAGTAGAGAGGCAGCCAGACCCGGTATTGCCCGCCAAGGCTGCCCGCATCGGCAAAGGGAATGAGGCGGATTTCCTTTGGCACACCGTGCGTGAGGGCATTGATCTGGAAAACCTGGGCCTGTGGCCAAGTCATCAATTTTTCAGGTGCCGGTTCTGGCGTGATCGCCAATTTTGATAGATTTGAACTACCCAGGCTCACCGCGTTGATCAGCATGCCATTTGTTCCTAGCAACGCTTGATCCGCTGCCAATACTAACGGGCCAACCATGATAGCGACTTTCCCGGCGTTGGTGTGCTCGCCGACAATCACCCGCGGTTCCAGTTTGAAATTTAACTCCACCTTGTCGCCCTTGACCCAGGCACGTTTGATAGTGGCATAGCCATCTTTGCCTTTGACCGTCTTCACCGTGGTACCGTTGAGCTTCACGGTCGCTTCACGACACCATGCCGGGATACGCGCCTTGAAGGCAAAGGGCGAGGTCGACTCGGCGTCCACCGTGATGACAATCTTTCCATCGCTGGGATAATTCGTTTCGGTGGTCAGCACGACTGGCTTGCCATCGCGCAAGGTGAGCTTGGCGGTGCCTGAGTCATAGAGATTAACCACCACTCCATCGGCATCGACGCTTGCGGCAAAGGTCGAAATCAAGGCGATCCCGCGCGGACCGCTGGAAAGACAGCAATGGCCATCGAGCCCACCGCGGTAGGGTTTCACGCCTTCCATGGGGCAATAATAGCACCAGGAGTTGCCGTCGGGCTTTTGCGCGCCAAACAACTGGTTAACTACCGCCCGCTCGAGTTGCTCGGCAAAGCGGGCCTCACCCGTCACGCGCAGGAGCTGCGCGTTGAACTGAATCCATGAGACCGTCGCGCAGGTTTCGCCGACTTTGTTGGTGTTCAGGAGATAGTAATCCTCTGTAAAAAACTCGCCGTTGCTGGTGGTCCCGGTGATGTAGAGTTTCTTGTCGACGATATTCTGCCAGGCGTAGAGGCTGGCCTCCAGCAACTTGGCGTCTCCCGTGGTCCGATAGAACTCCAGCATGCCGTTAAGACAGGAGAGCATCTCGTAGGCTTTGGAGGTGCCGATCTTGTCCACCCGTTTCTCTGCGAGCAACCGCGAGACGATCTTCGGTCCGTTTGGCTGTTCAAAGGCCCGCAGGATATATTTGGCAAAGTCCAGGTAGCGGGGTTCACCCGTCAAGCGATAGAGCAGCATGATCGGCTCCAGCACACTGCCCGGAGCCATCCCCATATGTTCGCCGGATGTGATGATGTCACGCTTGCCCGGTTCGTCACCAAAGGTCTTGCAGAGCAAATCGGCGATTTTCTGGCAGGCTGGCAGCGGTTCCAGATTGCCGGTGTAACGGACGTAAGTGACCAATCCGAGCAAGTTATACTTATGCGCCCAGACATCCCATGCGGTCCAGCGATTTTCGTTGGCGTAAGTTCCCAGGTATCCATCCTCGAGTTGGGTTTTGACCAGTTCGGTCGCGGTGAAATCGAGTTTCTTGCGCAGTTCCGGATCGCCGGAGTTGACCCAGGCGAGGGTGGCGGCATGCAGCCATTTGCCGACATGCTCGCCATCCCACTCCTGCCAGCCCGGCCGTTTGCGATAACTGACCAGCAGGCG
>CAIVKO010000033.1 GCA_903906515.1 Akkermansiaceae bacterium | reverse complement strand
CGGTTAAGGAACCTGACGAGGATGCCTGGGTTCAGAGAGTGCCTGACAAGGATGAGAAGCCGGTTGACGGCCAGTTCTTTGCTAGAGACGACAAGAATGAAGGAACGCTGTTTTATAACGGAACGCTGGGCAGCGCCGCTGACATGGTCTTCCTGAAGTTGTATGCCGACGACAAACCCGTTAAAACCGAATCGCAGAAACCCGCTGCAGACAAGAGTTATGCCTTGTCGGTGAAACTCAAACCGGGGTTGATCCAATACAAAGTGGAGTTCGGAACGAAGACCGGCAGCACCGAGACGGTCCTCCAGACCGTGACCAATCTGGTATGCGGTGACGCTTATCTGATAGATGGGCAGTCCAACGCGCTGGCGACCGACACCAACGAGAAAGCACCCGCGGATACCAGCGATTGGATCCGCAGTTATGGCGGTCCCGCCGGCGACCCAAAAGGCGCGCCGCAGAACCTGTGGTGCAATCCGGTTTGGAAAATCGAGAAAGGCGAGAAAGCGCAACTCGGTTGGTGGGGCATGGATCTGGCTAGGCGCCTTGTGGAACGCGAGAAGATGCCGATCTTCATCGTGAATGGCGCGGTCGGCGGAACCCGCATCGACCTGCACCAGCGCAATGAGGCCAATCATGACGACCTCAACACGATTTACGGCCGGATGTTGTTGCGGGTGAAGCAGGCCAAGCTGACCCACGGCATTCGGGGTATTCTCTGGCACCAGGGCGAGAACAACCAGGGTTCCGCATCGCCCACCGGCGACTTCGACTGGAAGTCCTATCAGGATTACTTCATGGAGATGTCGGCCGCGTGGAAGCAGGATTTTCCTAACATCCAGCACTACTATATTTTCCAGATCTGGCCGAACTCGTGCAGCATGGGCGGCAAAACCGGCGGTGGCGACATGATCCGCGAAAAACAGCGGACCCTGCCTCGCTT
The DNA here is from genome assembly GCA_903906515.1 of Akkermansiaceae bacterium. Taxonomy (GTDB): domain Bacteria; phylum Verrucomicrobiota; class Verrucomicrobiia; order Verrucomicrobiales; family Akkermansiaceae; genus Luteolibacter. Next base: position 3,014 of record CAIVKO010000033.1, on the reverse strand, counting down.
GTTCTCCAACATGGATTGCATGTCGACCCTGGGGATCAAACCGGCCGGACCGTGCCATTATCCGCTGGCCGGCTGGTCCGAATTCGCGCGGTTGATGCTGCCTCTCATCGAGCGGGACAACTATGGCAAAGCGCCCACGGCTTCCATCACCGCTCCCAATCTCAAGCAGGCATCCTTCGCGGGCGGCTCGAAGGATACCATCGCGCTTGAGTTTGACCAACCGGTTGTCTGGAACGATTCGCTGATCAGTGAGTTCTATCTGGATGGTGCCAACGGAATGGTGGCCTCCGGCTCGGTGTCAGGAAATGTGGTGACCCTCAAACTCAAGGAGCCGTCCACTGCCAAGAAGATCACCTATATCAAGGAAACACAGTGGAGCCAGGACCGGCTGCTCATCGGGGCTAACGGAATTGCGGCGCTGACGTTTGCGGAAGTGGACATCGGCCTAGGCCGTTGAGGTGGGCCAGAAACAAACAAGGTCAAACAACCATGAAGCTAACAACGACATTCCTAGCAGCGATTCTACTCGCGCCGCTGGCTGTCCTCCACGCGGCTGATACACCGCGGACGCCCCCAAGGATACCCAATATCGTGGTTATTCTGGCGGATGACATGCCCTGGAATTACCCCGGATTCAATGGCGGACCGTGCGAGACGCCCAACCTCGACCGGCTTGCAAAGGAGGGCACGCGCCTCACACGGTTCTATGTGCACTCGGTCTGTTCGCCGACGCGCGCGGCGCTGCTTACCGGCCGGTATCCGTTTCGCAATGGCATGGAGGAGCGCTCCCACGGCAATGATATCGCGGGAATGCTGCCCGATGAGCGCACGCTCGCCCAAGCCCTCAAACCATCTGGCTATGACACTGCCCTCATCGGCAAATGGCACCTTGGCAACTGGTATCAGCGCCAGTTGCCGCTACAGCGGGGGTTCGATCACCATTATGGCCTTTACGGAGCCTTGGTATCATATAACGGCAAGACCCGTAACAAGTGGTATGACTGGCACCGCGACGGTGAAACCATCCGTGAGGACGGCTACACCACGGATCTTTTGGCCCGCGAGTTCGAGCGACTGATGGCCGCCCGCGACAGTAAGCGCCCGTTTTTCTACTACGTGGCATTCAATGCCATGCACTCGCCATACGATGCTCCGCCCGCGTTGGTGGAAAAGTATCGCAAGCAGGGTGGAGGAAAAGCGCCACCCCAGGAACTGGCGACGCTGGAGTCCATGGACACGGCTATCGGGAAAATGATCGCGGCGATGAAGGCCAAGGGGGTGCTCGATAACACCTTGATCGTATTTTTCAGCGACAATGGTGGCACTGTGAATCCGCCTTTCCGTGGTGGCAAAGCCTCGACCTACGAAGGTGGCGTTCGGGTGCCCTGCATCATTCATTGGCCGGGCCATGTGCCGGCTGACAAGACGGTAGATGGCATGGTGCATGTGACGGATCTTTATCCCACATTGCTGAAGCTGGCGGGTGGGTCGCTGGAGCAGCCGCTACCGCTCGATGGTTTGGATATGTGGGAGGTGTTCACCGGCCGCAAGCCGTCACCGCGGACGGAAGTGGTGCACAATCTACCCAACAGTGGCAGAGGGGAAATGGGCGAAATGTCCATCTGTCAGGGGCCTTGGAAGCTCGTCGGCAAGGCGCTTTTCGATTTGTCTAATGATCCGGGCGAGAAGACCGATTTGGCCGCCAAGCACCCGGATATTTACCAAAAACTCAACGCGCGGACCCAACAACTCGTCGCGGAGCGTCGCCCGCCGGAAAAACACCTGAACATTCCGGACAAACAATTGCTCGTTCTCGGCGAGAAGGAAAACGCTCATCCGCCGGCGTGGTTGCAACCGTATCTCGACTCGCTTCCGGGGGCATCCAAATCAAAGACGATTCCGGAAACGCCGAGCCCCAGAGGAATCCACTGAACCTGACGAATCAATCCATGCCGATGAAATTACCCTTGTTTGCGAAAAAAAGCTTTATCCGGTATTGCGCGGTTCTGTTGCTTGTGCCACTGCCCGCGCTGCAGGCCGCTGCTGAGCAAAGCACCAAGCCTAACATCCTTCTCATCTATACCGATGACCATGGGTGGGCTGATCTGGGGGCGCAGGGGGTGAATGCGGAAATCCGCACGCCCAATCTTGATCAACTCGCGTGCGACGGCGTCCGGTTTGCACGCGGCTATGTGAGTGCGCCGCAGTGCGTCCCATCGCGTGCCGGCGTGATCACGGGGCGCTATCAGCAGAAGTTCGGTGTGGAGGATAACACCAAGGGACCGTTGCCACTGGCAGAACTTACCATCGCCGAACGGTTGAAACCCGCAGGTTACCTCACGGGCATGGTGGGCAAGTGGCACCTCGACCACACCGAGTCAAGTGGCGGAGGCGCTGCCAAGATAGAGGCCCGCATGTTGCCGCAGCACATGCCGCATTGTCAGGGTTTCGATGAATACTGGCGCGGCGAGATGCGGCAGTATTTCGCCTCACACGATTTAAACGGCAAACCTTTCGCTGATGCGCCCCACCTTGTGAGCGACAATCGTTTCCGCGTTGTCGTGCAGACCGAGGCGGCGCTGGGCTTTCTCGACCGGCGCGCGTCGAAACCGGAGCAGCCGTGGTTTCTCTATCTCGCATGGTTTGCGCCCCATGTGCCGTTAGAATCACCGGAGCCATGGTTTTCCAAAACCCCGGAAAATCTCCCGATGACGCGTCGCAAGGCGCTCGCCATGATTGCGGCGATGGATGATGGGCTTGGCCAGATCCGCGAAAAGCTGCGTGCGATGGGACAGGAAGAAAACACGCTCATCTTTTTCATCGGCGACAACGGCGCACCGCTGGGCAAGGCGTGGGATGGTTCTCTCAACCTACCGATGGCCGGACAGAAGGGCATGCTCAGCGATGGCGGCATCCGCACGCCGTTTGTCGCGGCGTGGCCGGGGAAGCTGCCCGCAGGCATCACTTGCGATCAGCCCGTGATCAGCCTCGATGTCGCGGCAACCGCGGTCGCG
>CAIVKO010000032.1 GCA_903906515.1 Akkermansiaceae bacterium | reverse complement strand
TCGCGCCGTCCTTGAGCAGGAACCCCGGCTCGAAATTGGTGAGACTGGCCCGGACCTGCACCTCAACGTAGCCGGTGGGAACCCGGATCTCGAAGACCGGATACGTGCCCTCCACCATGACCATGGAATCACGGGTGAGCGTGCCCAGCTTCGCGGTGTCGCCGGAAACAACCCCGGTCAGCGCCAGCATGGCGGCTAACAGCAGCATGACGTTTCTTTTCATCAGATGATCTGTTTCGTTTTGAGAGTGTTGAGGAGCGTGGCCAGAGTGTCGGTGATCTGGTCGATGGTCGCGGTGTTCGCGTTGAAGGTTTTGAGCGTGTTCTTGACGGTCACGGTGTATGACTCGTCGGAATGTAGGACGATGGAGCCTGGTGCCGGATAAGGTGGCTCGGCGCTGGTTGGAACGCCTTCGTCGCCGCGGTTCACGTCGTTCTCGACGACTACGAGAAAGGTGCGCGTGCTGGTCGGTTCGCTCACGCCTTCGCGCCAGGTGATCTCGCCCATCAAGGTGATTTCGGGAAGCTCCTCGGCCGTGGGTGAGCCGACGTTGAGCGCCGAGTTGAGTTGCAGCGTGTTGAAGCTGAGGGCGCACCCGTAGGTGGGTGTGTCGTCGCCCTCAGATGGCATCGACCAGTCCGCGGTGTGCGCGAGATAAGAACGGTCGAACTGATTGCGCGGTTTGATGCCGATCTGGATTCCCAGAGTGTCCGGATCGCCAATCGTGACGGGTGTGACACCGTTTTCGAGAAACACCACATGGAGACGGGCGGCGTCACCACGCTTGAAACGCAACGCGGCAACCGCGCTTCGCTGGCCCGGTCCCTGGATGAGTTGGAGCGTTTCAAGATCGACGTGGAGCTTCACGCCCATGAGGTCCTGTCAACCGCTCCAACCGGGACGGGCTAGAAGATCGAGCGCAGGATCACCGCATCAAGCGCGCTGGATCTCAGTCTGGCGAGAGTCGCACCGCTGCCGGTCACAAGTTCAACCTCGCACACCGCGTCTATGGTCCGCGCATCGTCGCCCGTGGTTTCCGCTGTCTCCACCGCCTCGTCATCGAAGTAGGTATGCAGCAGGCTGGTGAATTCGTCGGAGGACACTGCGACAAACATTAGGTGACGCGTCATGCTTCCGGTGCCCTCCTTGGTGAAGGTGGAGCAGTCCAGTAACAGTGGAGAGCCTGCGCGGGACGCCACTCCTAAACGGATGGCGGTGGCGTCGGGATCAATGACTTGTCCACCTTTCAAAAACCGTAGGTTGATGCGCAGAGTCTCACCGTTCTTGATGATCAGTTTGGGGACACGGGGACTATCCACCAGTGATTCACCCGCCTGCAGCACGCGTTCGGCTTTCGGCGCGTTCAGGGTCAATTCTCTGCTTTGCACGTCGAAAAACAAGTCGATGCCCGAATCAGGGAGAACTTTCGGCAGCACCGGTTCCACCACATTGAATAACACCACGAAGGGCGCGCTGGTTCCAACTCCGTTGGCGGCGACGATTCCAGCCGAATATTTTCCAGCGGCAAGAGGAGTTCCGGCAATCAAGCCTGTTGAGTTGATCGTCATGCCCGTAGGCAGGCCGGTGGCATTCCATGATGTCGGGATCCCTGTGGCCGCAAGTTGCAACGTAGCGGCAACCCCGACTTCCAGATCGACCGGGTAGTAATACGAGCTGCCATTCCATACCGCATTGAAGAGCGCGGTGGTGATGACAGGGACTCCCTGAGCCACTGTGAACATGAAGTCACGCGTCTCCACGACGAAGGACCCGCCATAACTGCTGTTATAGGTCAATCGGACGGTCACGACGTAGTCACCCTCCGCAGTTGGCGTTCCGTTGATGGAGTTTCCGCCAAAGGTCAAACCGGGAGGCAATCCGCTCACCTGCCAGACGTTCGTGTAGGTTCCCTGTGCTTGAAGCGGGAGGTTGACGGAATTGCCTGCCACCATCAACTGGTCGTCGAAAACGATCCGTGAGTCGGCGACAGCGGGAGGCAAGGTGCCGAGTGTCGGCGCGTCCTCGACGATGATGGTGACTGCGATGAAACAGGAACCGTGCTGATCGTAGGTGACCAAGGTCGGCATGTAGTTACCGTTTCTGGTGTAGAGCGATGACGTGACTTCCACGAGCACGGTGAAGGTGCCGGTTGTCATCGGCGTGCCTGTGATTGCGCCAGTCATGCTACAAATCAGTCCGGTAGGCAGTCCTGTCGCATAGTAATTTTTGAGCTCGGTGTAAGTGGCGATGCTCGACTCGTTGCTCATACCGTCATAATCCACCGAAGTCGCCGCCCCAAGCCGGTAAAGCAAAAGCAATTCCTTGAGCGAGAAAACCGTCGCCTCGTTTCTAACCAAACGTATCCCATTCGATACGGTGGAAACCATTCTGGCGGAATAGAGAGGGGTAGCACTCATAGCGTGACAATCTTGGCGGTGGATTCCTTCATGGTGAGCAGGATCGAGCCACGCGGGGAGGTTCGATTCTCAGGGTCGAAATTAAGCAATCTCGCACGAAGCGCGAAGGCCGATCCGTTGGGCGCGTTCACCGATTGCGTGCGTCCGTAAATCGAGGCGGTGGCAGTTAAGTTGGCAGACGCATCCGAATTCACGTTCACCGCGAACGTGTGAGTCACTGCGGCGGAACTGAGGATCAGGCGTTGTGAAATGATCGGTGCCGCCCATGCGATGTTCGCGATGTTTTCAGCAAATCCCGACCCGGCATCCTCGGCCACCGTTCCGAAAGCGACCTCCAACACATATTGTGCCCGCGTGTTTCCGAGCAGTTGCAGCTTTGGTTCGGCCGCCAGTTCAAACCTGCGCTTTGCAGAGAACATTTCAGCGGACACATGCAGCATCAAAAGGTCGTGCTCATACTCGACCGGGAAATAACTATTCCCGACTTTTCGCACCTCATAAAGCACGTCGCCGTTGCTGGCCACATGACTGCCTGCCTTCAATGGCCATGCACGGCGGTTCCTGGCGGCGGCGATGGTGTATGCCGCGGAAACCTGCTTCACGTTGCCAGAAAATGTGGCCGCGTTGCCGAGTGGTGGCGCAACGACTTCCACAGTGGCATCATGAATCGCTGGCAGCAATGGAAGCCTCGCAGATTGGCCGTTCGCTGCGGCGGGAATGGTCATGTCGATCTCAGGAATCTCCATCTTGATTTCCGAACTCTTTTCGTTCGCGCCGCCATTGCCGGAAACAAGGACGATGTCCTCAAGCGTCTCCAAGCGCCCGCCAAGGTCATCGAGGATCAGTTGCAGTCCTGCGATCTGCGCGATGGTGTGGCCATGCACTTGGAATGCCGATACGGGGCCTGCGGTTGAGATGATGACGACATATCCGTTCAAGGTGGGA
>CAIVKO010000031.1 GCA_903906515.1 Akkermansiaceae bacterium | reverse complement strand
GAATCACTCGGCGCATCGGTGCTCCGCATCTGCGGTGGTATCTTCACCAAGATCGCCGACATCGGCTCGGACTTGATGAAAATCGTCTTCAAGCTTCCCGAGGATGATCCAAAAAACCCCGGTGTCATCGCCGACTGCACGGGCGACAATGCCGGTGACTCGGTGGGCCCGACGGCCGACGGATTTGAAACCTACGGTGTGACGGGTGTGGCGCTGATCGCCTTCCTCTCGCTCGCGCTTGCCACCCAACAGGAAGTTTGTGCGACCCTGATCGTCTGGATCTTCGTGATGCGCATCCTCATGATCGTGACCTCGCTGGGTTCTTACTTGCTCAATGAAGTCGTCAGCAAAGCGATGTTCGGCGGCAAGAAGGACTTCGATTTTGAAGCTCCGCTCACCCACCTGGTATGGTTGACTTCCGCGGTTTCCATCGGTGTGACGTTCCTGGCCAGCAAGGTTCTGCTGGGTGACTTCACCTTCAACGGCACGGCGCTGCCCAACCTGTGGTGGGTGCTCTCGGTGATCATCAGCTGCGGCACGGTTGCCGGCGCGTTGATTCCGGAATTCACCAAGGTGTTTGTCAGCACCAATTCCCGCCACGTCAAGGAAGTGACCAACTGCTCGAAACACGGTGGTGCCTCGCTCAACATTCTATCCGGTTTTGTGGCCGGCAATTTCTCCGCCTTCTGGATGGGCTTGTGCATCATGGTGCTGATGTTCGGCGCATGGCAGTTCTCGACCCATGTCGATCTGATGGCAATCATGCCCGCGCAATTCGCCTTCGCCACGCCGATTTTCGCCTTCGGTCTGGTGGCCTTCGGTTTCCTTGGCATGGGCCCGGTGACTATCGCGGTCGATAGCTACGGCCCGGTGACCGACAACGCGCAATCCGTCTATGAATTGAGCCAGATCGAAAGCAGCCCCGGCATCACCGCCGAACTGAAGAAAGACTTTGGTTTCGATCCGGACTTCGAAAATGCGAAGTATCAACTCGAAAAGGGTGACGGTGCCGGCAACACATTCAAGGCAACCGCCAAACCGGTGCTCATCGGCACCGCAGTAGTCGGTGCGACGACCATGGTCTTCGGCATCATCATGCTGTTGGAAAACGTGTTCGGCGGTGTGGTCGCCAAGCTCTCGATCGTCCAGCCCGAGATCATCCTTGGTTTGGTCATGGGTGGTTCGGTGATCTACTGGTTCACCGGCGCATCCTGCCAAGCGGTTGTGACCGGTGCCTACCGCGCCGTGGTCTACATCAAGGACAACATGAAACTCGACGCCACCACCGCCTCCGATAAGGACAGCAAGGAAGTGGTCGCTATCTGCACCAAATACGCGCAGAAGGGCATGTGGAACATCTTCATCGTGGTGTTCTGCTTCGCACTCGCTCTGCCGTTTTTCAGCCCGTATTTCTTTATCGGCTACCTTATCGGCATCGCCTTCTTCGGTCTGTTCCAAGCCATCTTCATGGCCAACGCCGGCGGCGCTTGGGACAATGCCAAGAAAATCGTGGAAGTGGACATGCGTGAAAAAGGCACTGAACTGCACGACGCCACCGTCGTCGGCGACACCGTGGGCGATCCCTTCAAGGACACCTCCTCTGTCGCGATGAATCCGGTGATCAAGTTCACCACGCTCTTCGGCCTGCTCGCCGTCGAAATCGCGGTGAGTATGACTCAAGCCCACGCGGAGGCCATCAAGACCAATCCCGCTGCCACCAACTGGAGCCCATGGATCGGAGGAACACTCTTCCTCGTCGCCTTGGTCTTCGTTTACCGCTCGTTCTACTCGATGCGCATCCCTGAGGAAGGCTGATCGGGTACCACTTGTTTTCACAAGCTCATCAGCGCGGCGGGACACGGATCCCGCCGCGCTTTTTCCTCCCTAATATCTGCTAGATTCGAGCCCAGAGAAAACGGAGCCGAGCCCGGTCTGATATGCTAACGCTTTTCGAAATACGCCTTGTCGAATCAAGGGTTTTCGGCCAATCCTTCTTCTAAGCGGCTGTCTTAAAAATGGCAGGGACCGATCCTCCGGGCGGTCCGGTGAATGGAAGGAGAACGCTTGCCCTATGAAAATGCTTAAAAATCAATTCATGGTCGATCGTTCACACCCGCTTCTCGCGGACTGCCCGCGAGGATCGGTCCCTGCCTTTGGTAATATTCAGACAGGCTCTAAGGATTATTTTGGATATTATACCGCGAAATCCCAAGAAAAATACTTTTAGCTAGAAAATGAAGATCTCCTATTTTGGAAGCACTTGGGCTGCGTCTTGTGTGGCATCGACAGGCGGAGCGATCTACGCGGCGATAGTAGCAGCAATTATTTCCCGCGGGCAGATTGGTATGATGGAGATTGTCTGGGTTGTTCTGATCTCAATTATAGTATCACTTCCTGTTCTTGTTGCCGGTTCGGCGGCAATTGGATGGTGGGTATCCAAGTTTCTGGCACGACGCGTAAGGACGAATCGACTTTTGGTCTTCGCGATGGCAGGGATGCTTATGGGATTGATAGTCGACATGATTCTCCTTGTTTTTAGCATTCGGTTTCTCGGTTTATCCATGCGTGATATTCCCCGAAGCGTGGACGAAGTGATCAATGCTGCCTTGGTGGCTTCGATTCCGTTATTCTGCTTAACCATGGCCGGACTAATAGCTGGGGCACACATAACGCATATCCGAATTTCCTCCACGCGCGCGTCGCATGACAGGCTCAACCCGCATAAAATTGGGAGCGGAAGAGTATTTTATACTCGGAGATCGGACTATTTCCGCCATTGACAGCCGATTTTTGGGTCCGCTTCAAAGGGTTAATATTATTGCCAAAGTTATCCGCGTAGAGAAACCCTAAAGGCGAAAAAGATGCATGTCAACCGCCCATAAGTCTTACGGATTCGATCCTTAGTCACCACAATGATGCGGTGACATCAAATCTAACGTCGGTAAATAATGAAACCACATATTCTAGTGCTAATTCTTGCAGCCGCCCTTACAGATTGCGCTCCACGCCGACCTCCAAATGGCACCGTTGTTGTAAGGTTTGTCGTCAACGAGCAGGGAGAAGTTGAAAATGTTCAAGTCGTGAGCAGCGCCAATTCCAAGTTTACAAAAACTGCTGTGTCGTCCGTGAGAAAGTGGCGATTTAAGCCCACTGTGAAAGACGGGAAGCCTGTAAAGACAACAGTCGAGAAGACCATGGAGTTTCGCCTTAAGGATGAAGCGATAGATTACTATTCAATAACCCAAGAATGAAAAGCTTCCGACAAAATCACGACTGAGCAATCGGCCAAAAGCACTTCATTTTCAAAGTTAGTTAGATCGATTAAGAGCCTGTTTGAAAAACACACAAAGAAAGGGACCGATTCGCTCTCGTTTCGCTCAAGCCATGCGGGATGCGCTTCGCGGAGGGAAAATTGCATTCCGGGCGGTCCGCGAGAAGGGAAAGCGGTAGACCAACCATGAACGGATTTTTAAGCATTGCATGCGCGGATTCATACTCATTTCATTTGCTGGACCGCCCGGAGGTCTGTCCCAGCCATTTATAAGACAAGCTCTACGCGGGCGCTTCAGTCTCCTTGTTGTCTTCCATCGGAACGATAAATCCCGACAGAGGCCGCACCAAATTGGTGGGCAGCGGAAACACGCGCTCAAAAATTCCGGGTGAAATTTCCTGAGACTGCGTATAGGCGTCGCGGATCATTTCGAGTTTGGCGTCGAGATTGTCGATGTAGTGGAGTGCGAAGGCCTCCGGTGTGCGAGGCAGCACAGGCGAGCCGAATTCATATTCGCCATGATGGCTGCCGATCAGGTGAAGCAGGTGAAGGCGGGTTTCCTCGGTGGACGGTTTGAGATCGACCCAGCCGGCGGCCTCCGGAGCTTCCATCATATCGCGCCAGAGTTTGTTGACCAACTCGATGCCGAGCGGAATATGCCCTAACAATTCGCCGGTGCTGCTGTGAATCTGGGTGAATCCCTGCTCCGGGTAGGTGTTTTCCCATAGCTTCCCGCAGTCGTGGAAAAGCACACCGGACAGCATCAGGTCGCGGTTCAATTCAGGATAGACCGGACACAGGGCGTTGGCCGAACGCATCATCTGCGAGACGTGCTCGACCAGGCCGCCGCGGCGGGCGTGGTGGTTGCGTTTCGCAGCGGCGGTGCGGCGGAAGCGGTCGCCGAGTTGCTTGAAGAAGATCTGGCAAAGCCCGTGCAGACGCGGGTCACCGATGGATTCGCAGAGCCGCTGGATTTCAGCGAAGTCGCGGTCTTGTTTTTCGCGGATCACGGGATCACCGGCGAAGAAATCCATCAGGGCATTTTCCTCGGGTTTGAAAAACGCGAGGTTTTTGGCATCGATGCCGAAGGAATTGATCGTCCACTCGGCTTCGAGCCGGAGCACCTTGTTGAGATCGAGCGCGTCGGCATCCTTGTAAATCGGCGAGTCCGACCAGACTTTAACGGAGAAATGCCCGGTGGCATCGGCGAAGGCGAGTTCGAGATAAGGTTTTCCGGCCTTGGTCGCGCGGGTGGCGCGGGATTGGAGTTGGGCGTGGACGGCGGCAACCAGGGGTTTTTCTCCGGCGGTTTCCTTGAGGGTGGCGATGGTGATCGGGCTCACGGAAGCGACTTTGGATGGAATCGGCGGCCCTGTCACGCCCGGAGCGGAAATGATGTCTGACTTTGCGGTTCCCGAGCGGGCGGGAACCCGCTAGGGTGTGCGCGTGACGACCCACGGACGAGACATGTTGGTAGCCGCCCCGGAGCGTTGGGACGAGGCGTGTTTCGCCGTGCCTGCCGTGCGCGCGATCCGGGCATCCGGCCTGTCCGTCGGGGTAATCTGCCGTGAATTACAGCAGGAGTTCTGGAGCACGTTGTTAGAAGTGGAAGTCATCGGGTTTTTGCAGAAAACCAAGGCGAAGCAACTCGCCACACAACTCGGCGCGGATTGGCAGGCGTCGCTGGTATGGGAGCCGGGAATGGTTGCGGATGCGGTCAGTCTGACCCGCGTACCAAGACGACTGGGGCCGGATGACCGGAAATTGAACAAACGCCTCACCCACCCCCTCGGGTTTTCCACAGGACCGCTGGACCACCGAGTGCGGTTTTACCTCTCCGCAGTCGAGGAAATGGGCATCCACACCACGAAACCCGAATTTTTCGCGCCCGCATCCGTCGGCATTGCGCCGGCAAACGACACAGTCCTGCTTAGTCCGGATTCCGACTTCGGCCCCAGCCACGAGTGGAGCTTGGAGGGGTGGTTGGAAATCGCTGAAAATCTGATAGAAAAAAACTGCCGCGTAGCTGTGGCTGGCATCACGGGTGGAAGAGGACTCGGTGAAACCCTGGCCGCCAAATTTGGTGACGAAGTGAAGTTTTTCCATGCTACGCCGTTTGCCGGGGCGCTGCCACATCTCGCGGAATACAGCCTGTGTATCGCGGCGGATGGTTCGCTGCCGCACCTTGCCGGGCACGTCGGAGCCACCTGCATCACCCTTTTCGGTCCGAACGATCCAGCCTGGAAACGTCCACTAGGCAGGCGTCATGCGGTCGTTCGCCGCCATGTCGAGTGCGCGCCCTGCCTGCTGGCAAAATGCCCGCTGGACCGCCGCTGCCAGAACGAATTGACGCCCGCCCGTGTGTGGTCGGCTGTGCTGGAGAAGCTCGGCTGATTGTCGTTCCCACACGCATGGGTTCTTGATTCCCCGGTATTCCCCCTCCAGACTCGCGCCCATGTCCGTTCCCGCTGCTACTCCGATGATGGCCCAATACCTCGCCATGCGGAAATCCCTGCCTGCGGATGTCATCCTTTTTTACCGGCTCGGCGACTTCTACGAGATGTTTTTCGAGGATGCCAAAACCGCGGCACCGATCCTGAACGTCGCCCTCACCAAGCGTGGGGAAACCCCGATGTGTGGCGTCCCCTACCACGCCGCACAAGGTTACATCGCCCGCCTGCTCAAAGCCAATAAACGCGTCGCCATCGCCGAACAAACGTCCGAACCCGTCGCCGGAAAACTCGTTTCCCGTGAAATCGCCCGCATCCTGTCTCCCGGCTCGATCGATGACATCACCCTGCTCGACGACCAGCGGCCGAACTACCTCGCCGCCGTTTTCCGCCATGGAAAAACCAGCGGTCTCGCCTGCGTGGACCACACCACCGGGGAGTTCACCATCGCCGAGTTCACGGATCACGGCCAGCTCACCGACGAACTCTCGCGCATTTCGCCCTCCGAGCTTCTCATTCCCGACCACCAGACCGCGGAGTTCGGAGCGCTCAACAATTGCATGGCCTACGAAGGATACGCCTTCCTCCCCGAGCACGCCACCCAACTCCTCAAGGACCATTTTAACGTCCACTCGCTCGATGGATTCGGCTGCGCCAACCTGCACTCCGCCAGCGGCGCCGCCGGGGCCGTCCTCCACTATCTCATCCACCAACTCCGGCGTCCCTGCGACCACCTGCGTCCTCCCCACGTCCGCGAGAGCGCCGACCACGTCCTCATCGACGCCGCATCCCAACGCAACCTCGATCTGGTCGAGTCCCGCTCCGGAAAACAACACACTTTGTTAGGCGTGCTCGACCGCACCGCCACACCGATGGGCGCACGGCTGCTGCGCGATTGGATTCTCCACCCGCTCCGCGATCTCGCCACCCTGACCCTCCGCCAGGACATCATCGCCGAATTTCTAGCAGAACCCTACCTGCTCTCGAAATGCCGCGAGTCCCTCAAAGGCATCCGCGACATCGAGCGCACCACCTCCCGCCTCTCCCAAAACTCCGGCAACGCACGCGACCTCCAGTCCCTCGGAGTCTCCCTCTCCCACATCCCCGCTCTGAAAGAAGATGTCTCTTCTCTCTTCTCATCCACCATCCACAATCCACCATCCACGATCACCGAAGGTCTCCACGACTTCACCGACCTAACAACCCTGCTCTCGTCCGCCCTCGCCGACGAACCCCCGGGAAACCTCCGCGACGGCGGCATCATCCGCGACGGCTGGTCGCCCGAACTCGACGAACTCCGCAATGCCTCGCGCGGTGGCAAGGACTGGATCGCCCGCCTCCAGGAAGACGAACGCAAGCGCACCGGCATAGACTCGTTGAAGATCAAATTCAACAACGTTTTCGGTTACTTCATCGAGATCACCACCTCCCATCTTGCCAAAGTCCCGGACGACTACACGCGCAAGCAAACCATGTCCAACGCCGAGCGCTACATCACCCCGGCGCTAAAGGAAATGGAAAACAAAGTGCTCGGCGCCGAAGAACGCTCAAAACAGTTAGAAGCCGAACTCTTCGCCCAACTCCGCACCCAGGTCATCACCCATCTCCCGCGTCTCCAGCAGACCGCCGCCGCCGTCGCGGAAATCGACGTGCTTTGCGCCCTTGCGGAAGTCGCCCAGTTCCACCGCCACTGCAGGCCCGTGCTCAATACCGAAATCGGTTTCTTCGTCAGCAACGGCCGACACCCGGTGTTAGAGCAAACACTCACCGACACCAAGTTCGTCCCCAACGACACCGAACTCGATCCGGAATCCGCCCGCCTCCAAATCCTCACCGGTCCCAACATGGCCGGTAAATCCACCTACATCCGCCAGATCGCACTCATCGCCGTGATGGCCCAGATCGGTGCCTACGTGCCCGCCGAATCCGCCACGTTAGGTCTGGTCGATCGCATCTTCTGCCGCGTCGGCGCCAGCGACGACCTTTCGCGCGGTCAATCCACCTTCATGGTCGAGATGAGCGAAACCGCCCTCATCCTCAATCACGCCACGGATCGCTCGCTCGTCATCCTCGACGAGATCGGCCGCGGTACCGCCACCTTCGACGGCCTCTCCATCGCCTGGGCCGTCGCCGAGCATTTGCACGACACCATCGGTTGCCGCACCCTCTTCGCCACCCACTATCACGAGCTCACTGATCTAGCTAATACCAAACAAGCCGTCGCCAACTACAACGTCGCGGTTAGAGAATGGAACGAGGAAATCATCTTCCTCCATAAAATCCTCCCCGGTGCCGCCGACAAGAGCTACGGCATCCAGGTCGCCCGCCTTGCAGGTTTGCCGAAAATCGTCGTCGAGCGCGCGAAATCCATCCTTTCTCACCTCGAGCTCCACTCGGTGAAACCCGAGCAAAAGAAACAAGGCCCGAAAGCGAAGAACATGGTCCAGGACCAGGACGATCTGCCGAAACCCAACCCGCCGCAGATGGATTTGTTCGCGGATTTTTGACGCCGCTGCGGGACCTTGTCACAGTTCTTTCTCCCGATGAGGGCACTAAATTCCACTATTGACGCGATGCGGAAATAGCATAGAATCTCCCATGTGATCAAAAGTTTCGCCGACAAGGAAACCGAGAAGATATGGAATCTCCAGCACTCCAGAAAACTGCCCATCGATATTCAGCAGCGGGCCTTGAACAAGCTCGCGATGATCAGCCAGGCTGCTGTCCTTGAGGATCTGAAGATTCCTCCGGCCAACCGCTTGGAGGCGCTCAAAGGCAACCGGCTCGGCCAGTTCAGCATCCGGATCAACCAACAATGGCGCATCTGCTTCCGCTGGAAGGATGAAAATGCCCACGACCTCGAAATCACCGATTATCACTAAACCCTGAACCGCCACCGCCATGACCAAAACACCTAAACCTCTTCGCTTCCCGCATCCCGGCGAGATCCTTCAAACGGAGTTTCTCGAACCGATGGGAGTCACCCAATACCGGCTTGCAGTGGACCTCAAAATTCCGCACAGCCGCGTCACTGCGATCATCCGGGGGCGTCGCGCCATAACCTCAGACACCGCCCTGCGCCTCAGCCGCTACTTTGGAACCAGCGCCGAGTTCTGGATCGGCCTGCAACAGGAATTCGACCTGCGTAACGCGCGAGCTGAATTCGGGAAGGCCATTGACGCACAAATCAAACCGCTGGCCGTTTGATCGAAAACAAAAAATCAGTTCATCTGAAAATATCCAATCACCCAAGATTTTTAAGCCCCAAAGGGGCGCGCCATCCACCATGTCTCCTCTTCTCCCGCAGCCTCCGCCATTCATTCCCCCTCCTGATCCAGCCATCAAAAATGGGGTGCGGAAGGCGTCGCTTATCACCAGCGGAGTCATCGTTTTGTTATACGCGGCCATCTTCCGCTTCGCTTTCACGATGGATCTCTTCCGCCAGGCCGGTGGCGTGGTTTCACTTTCCTTCGTAATCAGCGTTCCCTTTGCCTGTGGTGCCCTGAGTGTCGCGATCGGTCGATGGTTAGGCAGTGACAACTGGGTGATACAAGCCGTTTTCATCCCTGTGGCAGCACTGCTTCTCGGGCTTGTCATCTGCGTAGTCACCCGGATAGAAGCCGTCATCTGTGTTATAATGGCCGCGCCTATACTCGTGGTTGCCTGTGTGCTCGGTGGCATCACCGCCCCATCGCTGCGAATCTCGACCGTTCCGGAGTCGGCGGAATTCGCACCGCCACCTTTGAACGCGATGTTTCCTTCTTTGAAGTCATTACGGATTGGCGGGAAAACCAGCGTCTTGCCTTTTCCATTCACGCGGACCCCGCCTTCATTCCCCATACCGCGTTTGATCAGCACATCATTGTCGGCGGAAGATTCTACGATGTGCTCGACGGTATTTATGAGATCGAACCCGTCTCTGCCGGCGTCTGCCGACTCCATCTCACCAGCCACCATCGCCTGAGCACACGCTTCAACTCTTATGCCACCTGGTGGAGCGTGCGGATCATGAACGAAATCCAAGGCACGATCCTTGAAGTCATCCGCTCCCGCGCCGAATAACTTCGGAAGATAAATTCATTGCATGCCACAGCGTTGAAACTGCGGCCATCCGACTCACTGGTTCATGACATCGAAGCGGACAGACGGATTCTGCTTTCCGCCAAATACAGCACATTCGCCAGCGTGGCTGGGAGTCTGCCGCGCAAGCGAAATCCGGACCCGCAAGCAGCGTGGAGGGGATGAAATTCGCTGTGAAATCGCATTGACAAACGGCCTGCGTGCACATATCCTGTGCACATGGCAAATTTAACCCTTTCGATTGACGACGAACTCCTCAACCGGGGGCGCAACTATGCCCAAGCGCGTGGAACCAGTCTGAACTCATTGGTTCGCAAGCTTCTGGCCGATGCCGTTTCCACTCCCGATGCTTCGGTCGATTCCATGATTGAGCGTCTCAGGCAATCTTCGGGTGACTCCAAAGGCGTCAAAATTTCCCGAGAAGAACTTCACCGCTACTGAACCATGGCCCGACGCAGCTTTCTCGATACCAATGTCCTCATCTACGCCGTGGATCAGGCCGATCCCGTAAAACAGGAGGCGGCTCTTGGACTCATCGCCCGACAAGCCAAGGAGATGTCCGGAGTCATCTCTACCCAGGTGCTTCAGGAATTCTACTCGGCAGCCACGAGAAAACTTGGAATCTCACCCATTCAAGCACGACAGCATCTGCGAGATTTGCGCGTTTTTGACATCGTTCAAGTAACACCGGAAATCATCGAGGAAGGCGTCGATTGTTCGATTCTCAATACCATTTCATTCTGGGATGGCCTCATCATCGCAAGCGCCGCAGCTGCGAAATGCTCCGAACTTATCTCCGAGGATTTAGCTGACGGGCAGATCATCCAGGGGATTGTTGTTAGAAACCCATTCCGCTGAACCATGCAGTTGACGCAGGGCACGGATATCATATGCTCCGCTCTATGAAACTTCTGGAGAAAATCGCTGCGACTGCGGAAAAGGCGGCCATGGAAGCGGCTTGGACGAAGGGACTGATGCGTTGCCCGAATTGCGGGCAGCCCCCAGTGCAGAGACCGGCGGATGCGGAGACCTTGATGCGCTGCGCGTCATGTGGGCTTGATGCGCTGCCGAGTGACTGGCGGCCCGCAACGGGCGGTGTGCCCGTGGGCCATCCCGATCAAATCCCTGCCGACACACGCATCCGCCGCGAGGGTGGGTTTCCCGGTGATTGTATCTGGCATATTCCCGCGAGCGGAAAATTCGGATTTTTCCTCTTCTTCGGAGTGATGTGGACGACCATCACTGCGATGGTGAGTGGCGGATTCCTGATGACTTCGTTCAACGATGAGTTGAAGTCCCTGCCATGGTTTCTCTATCTGTTTTTCTCAATATTCTGGGCGGTGGGGCTCGGTTGCCTGTATATTGCAGTGCGCAACAAATACGCCCGTCACCAGATCACTGTCACGGGCGACCTCGTCACTCTGCGGCGAGAGATGTTCGGCCGGGTGAAGGACAAATCGCTGATCACGCGGGATGTCGAAGCAGTCGAGCAAGCCGTGTTCTATCAGCAGAACTACCAACCGATTTACGGTGTCGAGATCCGCGGGCGTTCCGGGAAGCTCCGCTTCGGCACGGCGCTGAAAGAGGCGGAAAAAGCCTGGTTGGTAGCCGACATCAAGCGCTCGGTGTTCGGTGAGGCCAAGATCGAAAATTTCCCGGTCACCGCAGTTTCCCCCGAAGTAATAGCCGCGCAGAGACAGTCATCATTTTCATTCCCTCTGCCGCCTGCGCCGAAAGGGTATTGGATGGTCGGTGTGGTCTTGATTCTGGCGGGCCTGGGCGGAGTGGCGATGTGGATTTTCAACGGACCGGATCTCTCCAGTCATGGAAAAGACGGCATCGATTGGATCGCTTTCTCATTCAATGCCGTATTCAGTCTTTTCAGCCTCATTCCCATCATTGTCGGGCTCGCTTTTGGCGCGGTCGGCGTGCAACTCGTCTCCAGCAACTGGCCTGGACGTGGGTTGGAAAGGCGCTTGGAAGGTGACGAGATCCAGGTGGCGATCAGAACCTATCAACATGGCAGGGTGATCAAGGAGCAGTCGTTTCCGAGAAAATATGTTAGAGATGCCCGGGCGAGTCATGCCGGGAATGCCAACGGCAAACCGATGAAACGCATCGATCTGATCGTAGACGGAAAGGCCAAGCGTATCACACGCTGGACGGCAGGTGATGTGGCCGACGCCTGGGTGGCCGATGTCTGCCGCGCGTTGGGCAGATAATCAGAGGAAGGAATGGCAGTTGCCCCAAGGCATGAACCGTCTTTGCCTTGCAGAGCGCGTTCCAAGAGCACAGGCAGGGACTCGACCTCCGGGCGGTCCTGCGCATGGAAAGAGTATGAAATGACGATGCATGAGCCATGGGATGAAGAATAGGCTTCTCATTCTCACCTCATGCGCGCGGACCGCTCGGAGAGACGGTCCCTGCCTTCATTCACTTTCCATTCGCCGGACCGCCCGGAGGATCGGTCCCTGCCTTGGTGTGTTTGCTCGCCTCTGTTTTACTCCCACTCGCAGAGTGATTCCAGATAAGACGCGGAGCCGTCGCGCAGCCAGCCGTCGAGTTGGGATGGGTCCTTGAGTTGTTGTCCGCGCAGGCGGGGCACGGCGATGTAGCGTGTCTCGATGGAAGACAACTGGCTCATGTCCACCCACAGTTTTTCGAACTGGCAGACGGGGAATACATCCTCCTGTCCGTGGCCCCAGCGTTTTTTCACATCCTTGAGCGTGATGTAGGTGGGCATCGCGGCGGCCAGCGTGCGGACGGCGGCGGCCACTTTTGTGGCATCCGTGAGATCCCCGCGGGTGAGTTGGAAAGTGGAGAGCAGGGAGTCGATGTCGATCCAGCAAGTATTACTGTTATAGTAAGTGAGGTTGAATTCATCCTCCTCGCGCGGCATGGCGAGGCCCTCAACAAGGCGGATCTTGCCATTCACGCTGGCAAGGCCGCCGCCACGGTCCTCAAGGCGGCGGGTGATGACCTCGAAGGTGAGCCCCGCATCGCTGGCGAGGTGGTGGCCTAACAACGCTGGATCCAGGTCCATGCCGACGGTGTCGATGTTGTGCATGACGAGGGTTTTCAACTGCGGACGTTTTTTCAACAATCCCAGCAGCGTTCCATTGCGGAGGAGGTTCGGGATTTCATACCAATGGCCGACAGGATGGAGGCACTGGACCGGCAGGTTGTCGGTGTAGTCGGCGGCTTCGCCGGTGGATTGCGCCCATTGGATGAGCGCGGTGCGCACGCTTTCACGGACTTTCTGTTGTTGGACATCCAGCGTTTGTTGGGGCATTTCCTCCCAGGCGAAGCGCAGGTCGCGCACGGTGGGCACGGTACGCAGGCCGATGGATTTACCTTCGGATAGAACCAGCGGACCATCGTAGCCGAAATGATCGTGCTGTTCGAGAAATCGGCGGGTCGGTTCGTGCGAGAAGTAGCTGGTGGTGAAAACATGTGCCGGAGCAGTGCCGCAGAGGCGGCCGATCCTGCGGCTCTTGGCGAGGTGGGTTTCCACAAACGAGCGGTGGCGCCCGCCGAGTTTGCAGAATGGATGAAGCGCCTTCACCACGCCCGCGCCCTGTGTCCAACGGGATCCGGCACCGGCGGCGAGCGTAACGACGGCCACCTCGCCATTCGCCAGCGCGGCGAGGCCGAGCTTGCGGAGGTTATCCGGAAGGGTTTGGCCGGATGCTATATCGGTTAGATCTGATTCACGGACGTCGTCGATGAGGGTGTTGGCGGGTAGGCGGTTCTGGGCCAGGCCGATGCGTCCCGCACGGAGGTCCTCGCGGATCTTCTCGTGGGTGGCGTGGTCAAAACCGTATTTTTCAAGGGTCGCGGCGAGGGTTTCCCTGTTGCCAGAGTCCTCTTCGACGTCGGGAAAAATCGAGTCAAAAAGTGTGCTGACCATGCCCTTGAGTTCGGGTCGGGTCCGGCAGGCGTCGGCAAAGCGGTCGAGTTCCGCGTGGCGGGCCGCGCCGAGTGCCCGGCGATCCATGCGGAGCAGGTTGGGGACGATGAAACGGTAGTAGCCGGATGGCATCAGCGCGTCTTTTTCTGTCAACAACTCCGCCCATGTGCCGCGTTCGTTGATCGCGAAATCGTACACCACCGGTTCCATGGCGAACGGCAGTGCGGCTGCGAGCAGACGTTTGGTTTCCGACATGGTTTTCTGCAGGAAACGCTGCCCGTCCGCCTTGCGTTCCGGTGCGAACATGAAACCCATGCCGCCGCCGGCCATGCCGCCCAACATCCAGAATCCCCAGAAATCCGTGCCGAATTCCGTGCGGGTTTTTTCGATGAGCGTCTCGGTGTAAAGATTGCCCGCCCAAGGGATGATCGTCTGGATGGGGCCGTGGAAATTCGCGGTGGTGGCGGTGCCGACGGATGCGATGTCGCCGTGTTTGAGTCCGGTTAGAATTTGATCGAGGATGCCGTGCGTTTTTTTGCGGGCGCTCCACTCCGGCTCGCTGCGGAGCAGGTATTTCTCGGTGACCATTTCGAGGATGGGGCCGACGTTCTGCGCCATGCCGCCGTGGACGAGCACCAGCGATTCCTGCAGCTTGCGCCGTGCATCCTCAGGGACGTCGGTGGTATCCAAAATCCGGTGGGTAGGCATCAGGCGACCGCGGCTGATGCCGAACTCGGGATCTCCCTCGCTGGCGACGGTGCCGCAAATGAGCTTCATGCCCGGCCAAACGCCGCCGGAGTCTTGCCAGCCGCCGCCGGAGCCGCCAATCCATTCCCCTAACAAAGCCCGGGCGAGAACGATGCGTCGCTCGTTTTCCTCAAGCCCGCCATCCAGCGAACCCGCCTGACCGGTGGCCCTCATGCAAACTCCGATCAGCGCGGCCAGCAGATTGGTGGAAACCGCGAGTCGCGAGCCTTTGGGGATGTTGTTGACGTTGCTGACGATTTCCAGGCCGCGTCCGGGACCCACCACCCGCTCTAACAAATGCGCAAGATCCTGCCCCGAGCCTTCGATGCCGGGAGGGACGATGCCGCTGGCAATGACCGCCGCCTTGAGCAGTCCGAGGTAGTCTTTGGCGAAATCGAACACCTCGTTGAGGCTGGAAATATCCGCGGTGCAGCCGAGATCCACGCTGGTGAGGCGCAGCACCGGTTGTTCGATCACGCGCAGGCTGGCCTCCACCGGCGGGGCGGGATGTTTGTCGCGCCCGTGGACGGTGAGATCCACCGAGATGTTGAGCACCTTCGCGCCCTCGGGGTAATCCATGCCGAGGAAAAAGATATCGCTCCATCCGCAGTGGGTGAGGTCCATGCGCACGGGCGTGCGTTCGCGCAGGACGGGAAAAAGTCCGGTGTTAGGATCGCGCCGAGTGAGTTCCTTGCGGATGCGCAGCGGTTGGTCGGCCGGGTGGCCCATGCGGAACATCCACTGGTTGCCACGCACGCCACGCACACTGCGGCGGACCTGGTCGGCCAGTGTTTGGAATGCGAGCTTCTGATAGGCGGAGGCCAGCGCGCTGGAAATCGCATCGCTCGGACCATCCTTGGCCTGGGTCTTGAGAAACACGTCGATGGCCTCCTCGAACCGCCGCTCTAACAAATTCGAGTATCCTTTGAACGGAATGACTCCGGATTTCTCCGCCACCAGCCGAGCGGGCAGGTGAAACCGGTGGATGGAGTGGAGAAACAACAGGGCCCTGACACGCTGATAGAGATTCTCGCTCTGGCGGCGGAAGGCGTCGAGTTCGGCGGCTTCCTTCAGCAATTCCGCAAGAGTCATTTTCGCGCAGGCGGCGTCGAGCGCGCGGTTGCGGACGTCCTCGTCCGCGGAGATGATAAGATCGATGAGATTGGCCATGAGCGGATCAGGCTTGTGCTTGGGATTGGACGAGCGATTCGACGATGAGAGCGAGCACCTCATCGCGGTCCTTCCCGGCCAGGCCGAGCGCGAGCTGGGTGGTGAGCAGGCCGTAATGGAGGTCGATGTCGTGGCGTCGTCCCTGGATTTCATAGGCGAGGTAGCGCTCGCGGCGGGCGGTTTCCGCGAGGGCGGACGAGAGATCGGCGGGGCCGGCGGCAAGCTGGCGGCCGAGGGTCTCCATCACCGATGGGGCGAGCGCGTGCATACCGAAAAAGCAGAGGTAATTTCCGGCGCGCAGTCCGGGGACTACCAATTTCTGTTCGGCCTCGGTGGGGGTGGGTTTTTCGATCACGGTATCGATTTCATAGAGCCGCTCGGAGCCGGGAACGCGGCGGCCGCCGACGCTGCCGTAGTAGGGCAGTTTGCTTTCGTGGGTCGCCTGGACGGCGGAAACCGAGCATTTTCCGGATTGGGAGGTTTCGAGAAGTTGGGCGGTGCAGGATCGGCTGATACGGCTGGTGTAGAGGTGATCGCCCACCATCAGGAGAAATGGATCATCACCCGTGAAGTCGGCGGCACAATGGACCGCATGACCGTATCCGAGCGGCTGGGTTTGTGGGATGAACTTCATTCCGGAGGCGAGCGGGCCGGCTGCGGTGGCATAGGCAGCCTCGTCACCAGGACAAACGATCACTGCAATTTCAGAAATTCCGGCTGCGGTGATTTCTTCGGCAAGGATGGCGAGAGCGGATTTTGGCACCCCATCACGGTCCACCAGCGTCTGGAGCGGAAGCGTGCGCTGTTTCTGACCGGCTGCGGTGATGATGGCTTTGGAAACTTTCACGACCGGAAAATGAAGGGTTTTGCCGGTGCTGGCAATCACCTTTCACAGGCGTGCCTACCCCCTGAGCTGGGCGGGGGTGGGGAGGATGTTGCCGTAGCGGTGGAGCGTCTCGCTGACGGATTGCTCGCGGAGAAGCCAGAGCATTTCAAGGCGGCCATTCCAGAGAACCGGGTGATCGACGAGTCTTGCGCCTGTTTCGGTGGCGGCGGCCTTGATGACCGGTGATGCACCCGGAGCGCGCAGACCGCACCACGGACGTTGCCCGGCAAGCAGGCGCCTTGCGAATGTGGCATCGTCCTCGATGATCGGTGAGATGCCCAAAGTGGTGAAAAATTCGCGGGCATGTGAGGTGGAAATTTCCAACTCCGTTCCCGTGATGTCTGCTGCTAACAGAATACGGGCGAGTTCTGCGTCACCGGTGGATTCGTTCACACGGACAAGGCCATTGAAAAACGACCGATAACGGAATGTGTTCGATTCGCAGGCGAGTTTGCTCGGATCGTGCGGGATGCCGAATTCTCTTTTCCACGCGGCGGCGTCACTGGCGGCGGCGGCACGCAGGTTGGTGGCGGCGGTCGGAAGTGCAGCCGTGAGTTTTTCTAACATCACGGCAGCCGATGGGAAGAGCGAGGCGGATGCCTTCGGTGCTGTCGTGTTTTTCCATGACCCGAAAAGCAGGCAGTAGTTCGGCCCGCCCGCCTTGGCCCCAGGGCCGAAAGATGAATTTTTCCACCCGCCGAACGGTTGGCGGCGCACAATGGCTCCGGTGATCGGGCGGTTGATGTAGGCATTGCCGATTTCAACATTGGATCTCCAGAGATCGATTTCTCCGGGGTCGAGCGAGTGGATACCGCCGGTGAGTCCGAACGACGACGCGTTTTGAATGGAGATCGCGTGTTCGAGATTTTTCGCGCGGATCACACCTAACACAGGACCAAAACATTCGTGGCTGCGATACCAGCCGTCCGGGTTCACTCCGATGCGGATGCCAGGCGACCAAAGGTGGGGGTTTCCATCGATCATCTTGGGTTCCAGCAGCCACTTCTCACCGGGATCGAGTTGAGTCAGACCGCGCAGGAGGGTTTCACCGGGTTCAACGACGGTGGGGGTGACGATGCTGTCATACTTCCACGGCGTGCCAGCGGTTAGAGATGCCGCGGCATCGCGGAGCTGGCGGAGGAAGGCCGGGTTGTCATAAACCTCTGCCTCGACGATGGCGAGCGAGGCCGCCGAACACTTTTGTCCGGAGTGGCCGAAGGCGCTTTTCACGAGGTCCTTGACTGCTTGGTCCGGGTCTGCGGCGGCGGTGATGATCAACGCGTTCTTGCCGCTGGTTTCGGCGAAAAGCCGCATCTCCGGTTTCCAGTCGAGGAACATGCGGGCGGTGTCCCATCCGCCTGTTAGGATGACTCCGCCGGTGCGATCGTCCGTGAGCAGCTTGCGGCCGACCGCGCCGGGGCAGGCGATGAATTGCAGAACTTCGCGCGGGATGCCGGCGTTCCACAGGCAATTGGCAAGCGCCCATCCGGTGAGGGTTGTGGCGGAAGCGGGTTTGAGGATCACCGTGTTGCCGGCCATCAACGCGGCAAGCACACCGCCGCAGGGAATCGCAAACGGAAAATTCCATGGTGGAGTGACGACGATGGTGCCGTACGGTTCGAACTCCGTGCCATCAAAGAATGTCGGATCGGAAAAACCATCCGCATAGTAGTTGGCGAAGTCGATTGCCTCGGAAACCTCGACGTCGCCCTCGACCACGGCTTTTCCAGCATCAAGCACCATGGTTGCGATGATCTCGCCGCGGTTGTCGGCAAGCGATGCCGCGACCTTGCGGAGCAGGGCAGCGCGGCCATCCATGCCGAGCGCCCGCCATGATGCGCGGGCATCCACCGCGGCTTGCAGCGCGCGTTCGACCTGCTCTTCTCCGGCAAGCGCGTAGTGATAGGCTTCCACTCCCGGGCATGACGGATCGTGGCCGATGGCATCAAATTGCCCTTCTTCCTCGCGACCAGCGATGCACAGTGGGACTCTAACATCTTTCGCGTTTTTCACGTCCTCCACTTTTGATCGGATCCACTCGACATTGTGCGGCAATGCCCAATCGGTGTCCGGTTCGTTGTGGAAAGGCGCTCCGGTAGGCAGGGCCTGCGCGTGTTCGGTGGCGCGGTTCTGGGTGCGGCGCGGCCCGGCCATCACGGTGTCTTTTCTCGCGCAGGCGCGGAGGAAACGATCACGCTGCGAGAGCCACGAAGCATCGCCGGGTTTCATGCCGAACAGATCGTGCAGGAAATTCTCCTCCGAGGTGTTTTCATCCAGTCTGCGGACGAGGTAGGCAATGGCGCTGTGGAAATCATCGCGACTGACGACCGGCGCGTAGAGAAGCAGGCCGCCGGCGGCTTCGTTGACCACGCGGGCCTGGTGGTTGGCCATGCCTTCCAGCATCTCGAACTCGACGCGGTCCTCCACGCCCTCGCGGGTGCGCAGCAACATGGCGTAGGAAAGATCGAAGAGGTTATGGCTGGCGAGACCTATTCTAACAAACTCGGCGTTTTCCGGCTTGCACCCTTCATGGAGCATGCGCTTGAAATTCGCATCCACCTCCTCCTTGGTGGGGTAGGGTGCCTGCGGCCAATCGTGGAGTTCCGCCTCGACTTTTTCCATGGCCAGATTGGCCCCTTTGACGATACGGATCTTGATGCCTGCTCCGCCGCGCGCGATGCGGCCGCGCGTCCATTCGTTGAGTTGTTTCTGCACCGGCCATGCATCCGGCAGGTAGGCCTGGAGCACGATGCCGGCTTCCAATTGCATGAATTCCGGCTCGTCTAACACACCGGCGAACACATCGCGGGTGAGGTTGAGATCGCGGTATTCCTCCATGTCCAGATTGATGAACTTGGCACGGGTACCGCCCGATCCATCGGGCACCGGGTGGGCCATTGCGGCGCGATACAACCTGCGCAGACGTTCCTTGAGTTTCTCCGCGGTTTCCGCATGGGCGACGAGGTGGATCTGGCTGAAAATCGCCGAGATTTTCACCGAGAGATAATCGCAATCCGGGCTGGCGATGCGGGCGAGCACGGCTTTCATGCGGTTCTCCGCCTCGTCCTCGCCGAGGATGGCCTCGCCGAGTTGGTTGAGGTTCATTTTCATGCCGGCCTTGCGGCGTGTTTCGAGATGCGGGTGGAGGCGGTCATCCTCGCCCGGCAAAATCACCGAGGCGCTCTCACCACGCAGTTTCGCGGTGACCAGCGGCATCACGATGCCCGGTGCCACGGCGGATGCATAAGCCCCCATTTTCATCCCAACGCGCTCGACCTGCGGCAGGTAATCCGGCACACCATAGTCATCGATGAGCGCGCGGAAACGTGATGCCGAACGGGTTGCGGAAGGCGGTCGGAAAACCTGATCGGCTAGGGCGAATGTAAGCGCCTTGCCGGACGGATCATGCATCATCCGCGCGAGCTGCGCCGATTGTTTGCGTTCTTCGCGAAGCATGCCACCGCTGGCGGTAGAAAGCCATTCGGCGGCGAGCTCTACGGCTTCGTTGGCGAGGGTATCATCGTCAGGGCGGGTGGTGCGGATGCGATCCAATCGGCGGTTGAGGGAGTCGAGACTCATGCAGCCATGCTAACACGGCTGTCTTGACCGATCTGACCGCATCCGGCGTGGATAACGGCCAATTTTTTCACTCAGCGTTCGGGTTGAAGCCCGTTCATTTCATCGCGCATGAAGTCCATGAGGCGCTGCATTTCCTCCATGTGGTGCTGCATGCGTTCACGGTTGCCGGGCATCACGCGGTTTCCTCTGTCAGGCCGGTTATCGCGCTGGGTATTGACGAGTGATGGGTTCTCCGGCTCTTTTTTCAGCAGGTTTTCGACGGCGGCGGCGGGCATAATATAGGAACTCGTGCGGCCGGCCCGGGCCATGCTGATGCCCACGACGTGTCCCTTCAAATCCACCACTGGCCCGCCCACTTGATCCGGTTGCAGGCGCATGTCGGACTGAATGACGCGGCTGAATGAATCGCGCACTCGGCTGATTCTTCCGCCCATTTGTTCCATCAGTTGAAGGCGATCACCGGGGAACTTCGGTAGGTTGGGACGGTTTCCCAGAAGAACTTCGAGGGTCTTTCCCTGGTCGTCGGCGAGCACGGCCAGTTTTACCTTGCTGCCGGGATTCAAGCCTGCGAGCGAGTTTTTCAGTTCCATGATACCGGATATCGGGCGCTCGCCGACTTTGAGGATGACGTTGCCGGGCCTCAACCCTGCGGTGGCGGCACCGGACTCCGCTGCGACATCCTGGATTTTCACTCCGGGTCCGTTGTAGTTCATGAATCCGATCACTCCGAGATAGGCCTGATCCGTATCGCGCAGGTTACGTTCCAGCACGCTCACGACGCCGAATCCCGCCGGGCGTCCGCTGGGTTGCGGCGCGACGAGAAACGAGCCGAGCTTCACGGGGTCGGTCGACCATTTCACGGGTGTCATTGCCGTGCCGGTAAATTCGAGCACCGCCAGATCTTCGTCATTGTAAATCCCGGCAATGTTGGCGGTGACCACTTCTCCGTTAGATGGCTCGATGTTAAGATTTCCGACTCCCCGCGCAACCTCGCTCAACTTTGCCAGAACCTTGTGGCCGTCGCCGATCACGGTGCCGTATGCAAGGCGGGTTCTGCCGGACCAGATACGCACGGTGGATTTGGCGGATTCTGTTAGCGTCGGAGATAACGCTTTATTGAACTCGTCGGTCTGAACCTCGACCGCTTGTTTTTCCTCCGGCCGGAGCAAGGGCGGCTCTTCGGGGCCAACGGCTCCATAACCGCCTTGAAACGAGAGCACCGTGATGATGGGAATGATGATTTTTTTCATGTCGTTCAAATCGGTTAGCGTTGTTGGAAAAGTTCGTTGCGGCGCTTCAGCGTCACGTTTATTTCGAGTTTTTTCTGATCCCTCGTGACGCCGATCTTCACTTGGTCGCCTGCTTGTTTTTTCGCAAGGATCGTGAGCAGTTCCCGGGCATCGGCGACTTCACTGCCATCAATGCTGACGATCAAATCACCCGGCCTCACACCTGCCGCGGCGGCGGGCGAGTGTGGGACGACGGTATCGACGATGACTCCCTCCACTCCGCGCATGGCAGCCATGCCGATGCCGAGCACCGGCATTTCCGGATTGGCGAATGGGTTGAGGGAAAGTTCTCCCCATGTTTCCCCGGCCTTGAGGCGAGTCCAATCCTCGCGGACGCCATCGATGCCGGCGTGGTTGTTGTTGGACAACGATTGGCCGATGGACGAGTGGATGGCGATCACCCTGCCGTCGAGATCGAACAGCGGTCCGCCCGAGTCGCCGCCGATCAGGGTACAATCGGTGGTTAGAAAATTCCCCGGACCTTTGGAAATCACGCGTCCGAAGCGCACCGGCGGCGTGCGTGCCG
This sequence comes from Akkermansiaceae bacterium, assembly GCA_903906515.1. GTDB lineage: Bacteria > Verrucomicrobiota > Verrucomicrobiia > Verrucomicrobiales > Akkermansiaceae > Luteolibacter. Next base: position 5,786 of record CAIVKO010000031.1, on the reverse strand, counting down.
CATCGAATCCGGCCGAGTGGCCGAGCGCGATGACCCAGTCACCGGCCTGAAGAGGTTTCGAGTTGCCTAGGGTTACGCACGGCCATTTTCCGGCATCTGCGATTTGGACCATGGCGATGTCCCTGGAGTAGTTCGCACCGAGCACCTTGCCCTGGACTTGTTTGCCATTCGGGAAAACCACCAGCAGCGAGTCCGCGCCTTGGACGACGTGGGCGGCAGTGAGGATCAGGCCTTCCTCGGTGGCGACCACACCCGACCCGGACGAGCCGGTGCGTTCGGAAATCAGCGCCACGGTGGACGGCATGACCATGCGGGAAACCTGCTCAACCTTGGTTTCGAGCTTCGCCAACTCCTGCAGGGTTGCCGTGGCATCCCGGGCATGGAGGGGTTGGGCCAAACAAAGGCCGCAGGCGAGGAATTGAAGGATTCTTTTCGTTTTCATCGTTTCGTGCTCCATAGCGCCGCCCGATTCCCACTTTGTTTTTCTCTCCAAGGAAACCCGGAATCTAGGATGGATTGGCAGCTGCGGATCGCATATCATTCGCACGTCGATGCCAAAACGCAACCCACCGGAAACCAAACAACGACGAAATCAGTCCGCCTCACGTCGCGAGACGGGTGCGCTTTCGTTGCTGCTTTTCGGGCCCTTTCACATATTCAACCTCCTGATCCGGCCGCTGGGAAAGACGCTCTCGTTTGTCGCCCGCATGATCGGATATCCTGTGATTGCCGGTCTTTACGTGCTGGTTGTGCTGTCCGTCATTTACGGGTCCCGCTCGAGATCCTACGATCTATCAAAAATTCATGCCATGCCTGAGCGTTCGATCATCCGCGACCGGCTCGGCGAGGAAATCGGGCGGATTCACGGTGAAAAACGCAGCGTCCTTCCACTCAGCCAGGTATCGGAAAATTTCCGCAAGGCCATCCTTGCCCGCGAGGACGAGCGATTCTACACCCACGGTGCCTTCGATGTCATCGGCATCGCCCGCGCCATCACCAAAAACGCCATGGGCAAACGTGAGGGTGCCTCCACCATCACCCAGCAGCTCGCATCCGATATCTTCCAACTCAAAAGCGGCGAAAAACGCGGCGATGTCTTCAAACAGATCGATCGGAAGCTCCTCGAAATCGCCATCGCCGTGCGCCTCGAAGTCGAACTCGAAAAAGACGAGATCCTCGAAGCCTACATCAACCAAATCAACTGGGGACGCCAAATCAAGGGCATCGGCGAGGCATCCCGCATCTATTTCGAAAAACACCCGTCCGAACTCACACTCTCGCAATCGGCGCTGCTGGCGGGCATCGTTCGCGGACCGGATTCATTCAATCCGTTCAGTTCGATGGAGGCCGCCACCCGCGAACGCAACACCACCTTGGAGCGCATGGTCACCGCCGGGGTGATCACCCGCACCGATGCGGACGTCGCTAAAAACGAACCTATCGAGGTGCGCCCACAAATGCGCCGTCAGACCCGCGAGTCATTCGCCATGGATGCGATCCGCCGCGACCTCGAAGTCATTCTCGAAAAACAGGACATCGAACTCGGCGGACTCGAAATCACCACCACCATCGATATGCGCGTCCAACAAAAAGCGGAGGAGGCGCTCGAAAAGAAACTCCGCGAGATCGAACGGATGTCAGGATATTCCCACGTCACACGCACGGCATGGCAGAAAATTTCGGAAGCGGACCGGGAGGAACCCACCTACATCCAAGGCTCGACGATCGTCGTCGAAAACCGCACCGGTGCCGTTCTCGCCCTCGTCGGCGGGCGGGATGCCAACGAATCCCGCTTCAATCGCGTCAAGGATGCCAAACGCCAGCTCGGCTCGATTTTCAAACCCTTCGTCTATCTAGCAGCTTTCGACAAGGGGTTGAAGCCGGACACCCTGATCAGCGACGGACCGATCCAAAAAGGGGAAATCAAAGGTGGCGGCACATGGAGGCCCCACAATTCGGATGGAAAATTCGGCGACATGATGCCCGCCTACAACGGCCTCATCCGCTCCCGCAACACGATGTCGGTGCGGGTCGGCGACTACGCCGGCATTCCGAAGGTGAAGGACGTTGCGCTGATGGCAGGGTTCGCCACACCCATGCCGGAAAACCCCGCATCGTTTCTCGGCGCGTGGGAAGGCTCGCCATGGGAAGTCGCCACGGCCTACACGATTTTCCCAAATGAAGGGGTTCGTTTCCGTCCCTATCTGATTTCACAGATCAAGGATAAGTCCAACAACGTCCTCTACTCCACGCTGCCGCTTTCCTATCAGGCGGCATCCACCAACTCCGCATGGACTGTCTCCGGCATTCTCAACGAAGTGGCCACCAGCGGCACCGCAGCTTCTATCAAACGTCTCGGATTTGACAAACCCTGCGGCGGCAAAACCGGCACCACAAACGATTTCAAGGACGCGTGGTTCGCAGGTTTTACATCATCGCTCACCTGCGCCGTGTGGGTCGGATTCGACAACCCGAAAAAAACTTTCCAGGGAGGCTACGGCGCCGTCCTCTCGATCCCGATCTGGGTGGACATCATGAAAACCGCGGACCGTCTCGGCTACAAGGCCGGCAAACTCCACAGCAAGACGAACCTCGTCACCATGGATCTCTGCCGCCTCTCCGGAAAACGTGCCACCGCAGGGTGCGAGGCCGCTGGCACCTCATACTCCGAACAAGTCCCCGGCGACACCGCACCGCCGGAAAACGATTTCTGCCCGATCCATCCCGCCCGTGCCCAAGGCGTCGATCTATCAGCTCCTACGGTCGCTGTGGAAAAACCCAAACGCGCCATACCGGTAGAAACCCCGCCACCCGCCCGCGCCCTGCCGGTGGAGGAACAACCACGGCCACCCCTCCGCGCCCTGCCCGTCGAAGAACCACCCGCCCGCGCCATCCCCGTGGATGAATCGGAACCGGAATAGCGTTGTCATGGGTCATTAGTCATCGGGCTCTTCCATTTAGAATTTAAAATTTAGAATTTAAAATTTCCACCCCATGTCCACCTGGCGTCCCATCAGTCCCCCACCGTTTTGGAAGCGTTGGCTTCCGGAGCGGCTGCATGGGCCGGTGAAGCTGTTGTTCCAGTTGTCCATCACCGGGGTGATTGTGCTGTCAGGCATTGCGTTTTTCTACTTCATGCTCGCGATGCGCTTCAATCTCGACGATGTTGCCAAACTGCCCGTCGGGACCACGTTTTATGACAACAAGGGTGAGGAAATCGCCGCACCCGGAAGTTCCGGCCGCAAGCTTGTCACCCGCGAGGATATTCCGGATTTCCTGGTGAAATCACTGCAAGCCCGCGAAGACGCGCGATTTTTCGAACACAGCGGAGTGGATGTCCGCGGCCTCGCCCGCGCCACCATTAGAAACATCAAGGACCGCGACTTCACTCAGGGTGCATCCACGCTGAGCATGCAACTCGCCCGCAACAGCTTCAAGATGAAGCAGAAATCCATGCACCGGAAGTTTCTCGAAATCGCCCTCACCCTGCGCGTCGAGGCCCGTTACTCGAAGAACGAGATCCTCACCCACTACCTCAACCGCATCTACTTCGGGGCCGGCGCGTATGGCGTCGAACAAGCGGCCCGGACCTACTTCGGAAAATCCACCCGTGATCTAACCGATGGCGAGTGCGCTCTCATCGTCGGCATCATTCGCGGACCGCACATTTTCTCACCCTTCCGGAATCTCGATGCCGCGCTAGAACAACGCAGCCAGACCCTCACTCGCCTGGTCGCCATGGGGTTCATCGACCAAGCCCGTCGCGATGCCATCGCTGCGGAACCCGTCAAGCTGGTGCCCGACGAGCAGCGCGAAACCCAGACGTCATACGCCTTGCAGGCCGTGCGCCGCGAACTCGATATGATTCTCGATAACGAGGATATCGCGGCCGGTGGTTTGAAAGTGAGCACCACCATCAATGCCTCATGGCAACAGCGCCTGGAAAACGAACTGAACCTCGCCGTCGAGGCTCTTGAAAAGGAAAAGTCCTGGACCCACCCGGTTCCCGAGCAGCACGTCGCAGGCGAGAAACCGGCATACGTGTTGTTCGCCGCCATCACCACCGAGACCAAAACCGGTGCCACCCTCGCGCTGATCGGAGGGCGCAATTACAGCCACTCGCGTGTCGATTGCACCCTCGCCCACCGTGATCTCGGATCCGCCTTCGAACCTTTTGTCGCCGCCGCCGCCGCCGAGCGTGGCAAGCTCGTGCTTCCCGGAAAACCCGTGCAAACCGGCCGCCAGATCGGCCCCGCGGAGGTCGCGCGCATCGCCAAACGCTGCGGCATCGATGTCGCCGGACCCTATCAGCAAACCGAAGACCTCTTCCGCGGCTCCGTGGCCGCCACCCCTCAGGAAATGTCCGTCGGCCTCGCCACCCTCGGCAACAAGGGCCGCCGCCCGAAACCCTATCTGATCCAGGAAATCCGCGACTCCACAGGCGAACTGGTCTATTCCGCCAAACCCCAGCTCACCCAGGCCATCAGCGCCTCCGCCGCACTCGATGCCGCCAGCGTGCTCAGCCGCAAGAACGGCACCCGCACCTTCACAGGCGCCACCGGCTCCGAGCGCGACGCATGGACACTGCGTCTCGGCCCCGGCGGCGCCACCGCCATCTGGATCGGCTTCGACAAACCCACCGTCATCGCCAGCGAACCCAGGCTTAAATCGTTGTTAGACGAATTCGTCAAACGTTTGGGGAATGACTGACGTTGGGACTTCTGATCCCTCACCCAAACCGCCGCGCTTCACAGAAGCCACCTGCCGGAAATGTTCCGTATCTGTAGCGGCGTGTCTATGACCGCCGCTAATTGCCCCCGTGGGCGGGGCGTTCAAGGAAAGCCAAAGCATACAGCCAGTCAATCTAACATATTGATGTGTGTTAAACTGTTATATTTGTTGAAATGTGAAACCTGACCCCAATTCACGCGTTTGAAAAACGCCAGATCCTCCGGCAAATGCCATGGCAGCGTGCCGCCCTTGCCAATCACCCGGTCGGGTGTCATGGCCACGATCGCGGTGAGCTGCGGTTTCATGGGCGACGACTGAACAGATACAGAAAAATATCTTGAAAATTACCTAGGTCATCTCTATCATTTTTTTAGGCTACCATTATTGCCGATTTTTAACTGATGGAAAAAAATGCCCATTACTGAATTTCACAATGGAAAAACCGATCCACTCCACAAACATTCGCCGCCTGAAACACGCGCTCACCACCCTTGCGCTGCTCTCCGGAATCGCGGCTCTTCCCGCCTCTGCCCAGACCTCTTCCGGCGGAACTAATTCACAACCACCCGTGCCACCGTCCTGGAGCATTCTGGAAGATGCCGATCAAGACGGAATGAAAGATATCGATGAAATTCTCTGGGGCCTGGACCCTCTCAATCCCGCAGACGGCCTTTCAGATCTTGATGGTGACGGGCTATCCTTGGCTTGGGAGTTCTACCTCGGCACTAATCCAAACGTGGCGGATACCGACACAGATGGTTGGAATGATTCGGAAGAATATTTGCTCTACGGCACAAATCCACTCGATCCGCTCAGCTTGCGCCCACGGGACGGCCTCGACCTTGATGTCGCAAGTGGGGCAATTGACCCGCCGCATGGTGTAAGAGAGCGAGACGGGGATATTCCAGATGGGAATGAACTCGAACTCCCGCGGCTGCGGCATGTGGTCGTAGCCGGGACGAAGTTTGCCACACCCCGAGCATCTGGGTTTGCTGTTGGCCCTAGGGATGACTTTGGCAATGATGCGCATCGAATCGCCCGTGCCTCTCAAACTG
>CAIVKO010000030.1 GCA_903906515.1 Akkermansiaceae bacterium | reverse complement strand
TATCCATATCTTCTCAGCCTGGTCGCACTTGCCATCTCACTTGCCGCGATCTTCCAAATCTCGGGACTCAGGCGGGCACTGAACAATAAACCCGCCGCGACCACCCCGGCACCACAGACACCCGCACCGGCCGCTTCCAGGTCGGCCGCCGCCCGCGCCCCGCTGGAGGATGAAATCGCTCCGGAAATCGTCGCCGTTATCGCCGCCGCCGTCCACACGGTCACCGGCAGAAACCGCCGCATCATCTCCATCAAAAAGGTCGATACCAGCTGGGAAAAATCTGGTCGCCAATCCGTTCTAACATCCCACCGAATCCGTTAACAAAGAAAATACCATGGAACACCTCCGCATTACCGTTGAAGGCAGAGTTTACGATGTCATTGTCGAAAAACAAACAGGCGGCGATTCACGCGAATCCGCCAGCTCCATCCCCGCAGTCCGGGCTGCTGCGCCTGCCGCAGTAGCCAAGGCTCCCGCTCCCGCACCTGCGCCCAAGGCCGCGGCAGTTGCCGGTGACGTCTTGAGCCCGCTGGCCGGCATCGTCCAAGCCATCGCCGTCGAAGTTGGAACCGCTGTCAGCGAGGGTGACCCGGGCGTCACTCTCGAAGCGATGAAGATGTACACCCCGATCAACGCTCCATCTAATGGAACCGTTTCCGCCATTCACGTGAAAGTGGGAGACGCGGTCGAAGAAGGGCAACCTCTTTTCACCATCAGCTAATTCGGGGAAAAACCACCCGCATTTGATTCCGCGCATTGGCACACACATGCTTGATGCCGGGTCGTGATTTCATCCATTTCCATATCATGAAGCCCTCGTTCCCCAACCTCACCTCAGAAGAAGCCGCCGCACTGGTCAATCACGATGAAAACATCGGTTTCAGTGGATTCACCCCCGCAGGTGCCGCGAAAGTCATTCCCACCGCCATCGCGCAACGCGCCATCGCCGAGCACGAGGCGGGCAGGGATTTCAAAGTCGGCGTCATCACCGGAGCTTCCACCGGCCCCTCTCTCGATGGCGCACTTGCCAAGGCGGATGCCATCAAGTTCCGCACTCCCTATCAATCCGACAAGGACCTCCGCGCCAGCATCAACGCCGGGAAAACGCATTTCTTCGACATGCACCTTTCCCTGCTCCCGCAATACGTCCGCTACGGATTCCTCGGTGAACTTGATTGGGCAATCGTCGAAGCGGCGGATGTCTCGGCAGACGGCAAAATCCTCCTCACCACCAGCGTCGGTGCCGCCCCCACTTTCCTTTCCCAAGCAAAAAAAATCCTGATCGAGGTCAACAGTCGCCACCCCAAGCAGTTGTTAGGATTCCACGATATCTACGAACCCGCGTCGCCGCCCCACCGCCGCCCGATCCCGATCTGCGCGGCCGATGACCGCATCGGCACCCAGCGCGTCTGGGTCGATCCGAAGAAAATCGTCGGCGTCGTCCATTCTAACCGCAACGACGAAGTCAAGGATTTCTCCCCTGTCACCGATGTCACCACCCGCATCGGACTCAACGTTGCCGAGTTCCTCGCCGGGGAAATCCGCAACGGCCACATCCCGAAAGGTTTTCTGCCAATCCAATCCGGAGTCGGCAACGTTGCCAACGCCGTGCTCGGTGCCATGGGAGACCACCCGGAAATCCCGCGCTTCCAGATGTATTCGGAAGTCATCCAGGACTCGGTGATCGACCTCGTCAAACAGGACCGTTGTTCTTTTGTCAGCGGCGTTTCACTCACCGTCACCGATCCGGTGCTTCAAGGCATCTACGACAACCTGGACGCATTCCGCGGTCGCCTGCTCCTCCGTCCACAGGAAATCGCCAACAATCCGGAAATCGTCCGCCGCATCGGCATTATCTCCATCAACACGGCACTCGAAGCTGATATTTTCGGCAACATCAACTCCACCCACGTGCTCGGCCAGAAGATGATGAACGGCATCGGCGGCTCCGGAGATTTCACCCGCAACGCCTACATCTCGATCTTCACCTGCCCGTCCACTGCCAAGGATGGCAAGATCTCCGCCATCGTCCCGATGTGCTCGCACATGGACCACAGCGAACACTCGGTCCAAGTTCTCGTCACCGAACACGGCGTCGCCGATTTCCGGGGCAAGGATCCACGCGAACGCGCCGAACTGGTCATCAATAATTGCGTCGATCCCTCTTACCGGGATCTTCTCCGGCAATACTTCAAGCTCACCGAAAACGGCCACACCCCGCAATCGTTCCGCTCCGCCTTTGCCTTCCACGAAGCCTTCCTCGAGTCCGGCGACATGCGGAACACGAAGTTTTGAAAAAAGACAGAAGATGGGAAGACAGAAGACAGAAGAAAAGAAAATGGCCAGCCCAAGCACCGCCGCTTACGCTTTCTGATCTTCTGTCTCAAAGTCTTCTGTCTTCTGTCTTCTGTCTCCAATCAACAGCCCTTCCGTCTTTCCAAAACGCTTAAACTCCGACACCTCATGTCCCACCTCCTATCCGAATTCCCAGAGCACACCTATGAGCAGTGGCACGCCGCCGCCGAGGCCCTTCTCAAGGGCGCCTCATTCGAGCAGAAACTCGTCAGCAAGACCTACGAGAACATCACCATTCAGCCGATCTACCGGCGTGAGGACATCGCGAATCTGGATCAGCGGAAACATTTCCCCGGCTCCGGATCGCTCGTCCGCGGCAGTCATGCGGAAGGTTTCCTCAAAGCCGGCTGGGAAGTCTCGCAGGAACTCAAGGCATCCTCGCCAGCGCTGCTCAATGGAGTCATTCATGAAGGCCTCAACGGTGGCCAAAGCGAGTTGAACATCGTCGTCGGCTGCGGACAACCGGTCTGCTGCCATGGCGGAGTCGCCATCAACACGGCGGACGACGTGAAAACCGCGCTCGCCGGCGTCGCCGTGGATGCCATCTCAACCTACTGGCAATGTGGTCCGTCCAGTGTGCCCGTCGCCGCACTTGTCCTGGCAGCCACCGAACAACTTGGCGTTTCCGCAGATAAACTCCGCGGTGGATTCGAAAATGATCCGCTCGGCCAACTCGTCTCACACGGTTCGCTCCGCCAGTCGCTCAAAACACGCTTCAACCACATGGCCGCCCTAACGGCCTATGCTGCGAAAAACGCGCCCCAACTCCACACCATCGCGATCAAGGGCGATGTCTATCACAACGCCGGCGCCACAGCCACCCAGGAACTCGGTCACGTCATCGCCACCCTCGTTTGTTATATCGAGGAAATGAAAACCCGTGGTATCTCACCGGAAACCGTCCTGCCCCACATCCGCATCCGCCTCGCCGTGGGTTCGGACTATTTCATGGAAATCTCCAAGATCCGCGCCGCACGCGCACTCTGGAGCAAGATCGCCGCAGCTTATGGTGTCGAAAACGCGCCCGTCCACATCCATGCCTGCACATCGCAGTGGAACAAGACGACCTACGACGCCCACACCAACATGCTGCGCGTCACCGCAGAAGCCTTCGCCGCCGTCGTCGGTGGCGTGGATAGCATGCACATCGGGCCTTACGATGAAATCTCTGGCAAGTCCGACGAGTTCTCGCGCCGCATCGCCCGCAACATTCACACCATTCTCCGCGAGGAATGCGGACTTGACCACGTCATCGACCCCGCAGGCGGATCCACATACATCGAGTGGCTCACTGACCAGATCGCAGCGAAAAGCTGGGAGATCTTCCAAGGTATCGAAAAACAAGGTGGCATGATCGCCGCACTCGAAAGCGGCAGCGTCCAACAATCCGTCGAAGCCGTCTGTAAGGCGAAGTTCCAAAATATCCGCCGCCGCAAGGACAAGGTCGTCGGATCTAACATGTATCCCGACCTCAAGGGTAAAAAACTCAAAATCTTCAGCCAAGAGTGCAAAGCCGGCCAGCCGGTTCCCGGAGCTCCGTCGCCACAACCTCTCGAAATCACCGCCTCAGTCGATGCATCGATGATGGAACAAGCCATCGCCGCTGCCAAAAATGGAGCCAGCAAAGTCTCAATTGCGATCGCCACCGGCCTGACTAACAACGAAGGCGCGCCCGTCGTCACCGCCCTGCCATCCCACCGCGCCGCGGAGGAATACGAAGCTCTGCGCGACGCATCCGCCGCCTTCGCTGCGAAGACCGGTGCCGCACCGACCATCCTGCAACTCAACATCGGCCCATCCGGTCGCTACCGCCTCCGCGCCGACTGGACCGCCTCGTTCTTTGAGGCCGCCGGTTTCGCCATCGATGGCACACGCGATTTCAAAACCAACGATGACGCCATCGCCGCACTCACGGCCAGCAATGCCACCATTGCCGTCATCACGTCGGACGACACGACCTATCAGACGTGCGTCGCCCCGCTGGCAGAAGCCGTCAAGGCCGCGAAACCGGACGTCACTTTGTTAGTCGCAGGCGCCCCCGGCGAAAACGAATCCGCCTGGCGCGCCGCCGGAGTCGATGACTTCGTCAACGTCCGCAGCAACAACTACGAACTCAACGCACAACTCCTGAAAAAAGCTGGAGTGCTGTGAATCACTGATTTTAAATTTCCAATCTCAAATTTCAACTCACACTCCCATGTCCCGCCCCGCATTCGCAGACATCCCCTACACCACCACCCCATCGAACACGGGTTACGACCAATGGGCCGCCGCCCTTGAAAAAGAACATGGCAAACCCGTCGGATCGATCGTCTGGGACACCATGGAAAAAATACCGGTCAAGCCGCTCTACACGGAAGACGACATCGAGGGCATGGAGCACCTGAAATATCAGGCCGGTATCGCACCTTTCCTCCGCGGCCCATACGCGACGATGTATTGCTTTCAACCGTGGACGATCCGCCAATACGCCGGATTCTCCACCGCTGAGGAATCCAACGCGTTCTACCGCCGCAACCTCGCTGCCGGACAAAAAGGCCTCTCCGTCGCCTTCGACCTCGCCACCCACCGCGGCTATGACTCGGATCACGAACGCGTCGTCGGTGATGTCGGCAAGGCCGGTGTCGCCATCGACTCGATCCTCGACATGAAGGTGCTCTTCGACAGCATCCCACTCGACAAGGTCTCCGTCTCGATGACCATGAACGGCGCGGTGCTTCCCATCCTCGCCTTCTACATCGTCACCGCCCTCGAACAAGGAGCGACCCTCGACCAACTCGCTGGCACGATCCAAAACGACATCCTCAAGGAATACATGGTGCGGAACACCTATATCTATCCGCCCGGTCCATCGATGAAAATCATCGCTGACATCTTCGAGTTCACTTCGCAGAAGATGCCGAAGTTCAACTCGATTTCCATCTCCGGCTATCACATGCAGGAAGCCGGTGCCACCGCCGACCTTGAAATGGCCTACACCCTCGCCGACGGTTGGGAATACCTCCGCACCGGCATCGCCGCTGGCATCGATATCGACGCCTTCGCGCCGCGCCTGTCGTTCTTCTGGGCACAGGGAAAAAACCATTTCATGGAAGTCGCGAAAATGCGCGCCGCCCGCGTGCTTTGGGCGAAGATCGTCAAGACCTTCAACCCGAAAAACCCGAAGTCGCTCGCTCTCCGCACCCACTCGCAAACATCCGGTTGGTCGCTAACAGAACAAGACCCATACAACAACATCGCCCGCACCTGCATCGAAGCCATGGCCGCCACCCTCGGCCACACGCAGTCGCTGCACACCAACGCGCTCGATGAAGCCATCGCCCTGCCCACGGATTTCTCGGCCCGTATCGCCCGCAACACGCAGATCTTCCTTCAGGACGAAACCGCGATCTGCCGCGTGATCGACCCATGGGGTGGTTCTTACTACTTGGAATCTCTAACCAACGAACTCATCCAGCGCGCATGGGCCCACATCATGGAAGCCGCGGAATACGGCGGCATGTCGAAAGCCGTCGAAGCCGGCATCCCGAAAATGCGCATCGAAGAGGCCGCCGCCCGCCGCCAGGCGCGCATCGACTCCGGCGAGGAAACTATCGTCGGCGTGAACAAATACCGCCTCGCCAAGGAAGATCCGCTCGATATTCTCGACGTGGACAACACTGCCGTCCGCCTCTCCCAAATCGAGAGACTCAAGAAACTCCGCGCCGAACGCGATGAAACCAAATGCCAGGCCACCCTCAAAGCCCTCACCGACTGTGCCGGTGGCGGCGATGGCAACCTGCTCGCCCTCGCCATCGAGTGCGCCCAAGCCCGCGCCTCGCTCGGTGAAATCTCGGACGCCATGGAAACCCACTTCGGCCGTTACAAAGCCGTCATCCGTTCGATCTCCGGCGTTTATGGTAAGGAATTCAGCAACCAGGGCGACATGAAAGACATCCCCGATCTCATCAAAAAATTCGAAGCAGCCGAAGGCCGTCGCCCGCGCATCATGGTCGCCAAGATGGGCCAGGACGGCCACGACCGTGGCGCCAAAGTCGTTTCCACCGCCTACGCCGACATGGGCTTCGACGTCGATATCGGCCCGCTCTTCCAAACCCCTGCGGAGACGGCCAAACAAGCTGTCGAAAACGACGTGCATGTGGTCGCCATGAGTTCCTTAGCCGCAGGCCACAAAACCCTGCTGCCCACGCTCATCGACGAACTCAAGAAACTCGGCCGCGAAGACATCATGGTCGTCTGCGGCGGCGTCATCCCCGCCCAGGACTACGACTACCTCTATCAAAACGGAGCCGCCGCCATCTTCGGCCCCGGCACCGTCATCCCGGACTCCGCAAGAAAGATCCTGCAGTTGCTGTTGGAGCAGGTGGAGGCTTGATGAAGCATCTTGGGAGAACCAAGACTTCAAGCTCCGACTTCAATTCCATCGAAAGACATTGGCAGCACTTCAAAAGCCATTGCCTTGCAGGATTTATAACCAAACGCAGAGCGGAGCTTTCTGACAAAATATTTGAATCCATCCAGAAGCTGCTCACAAAGCCGGAAACGCTTCGCTCCGTTTACAAAGCCCACACCCAATAAACGGAAGAACTTTTGGCAAACGGCCTAGTCGGAAGGATTGGATCACTTCTTCGGCTTTGTCGTCGAATCGGCAGGTTGCTCCGGGCCGTATCCGATGGTGCTGAATGGGCCGACCGGTTGACCTTCCTTGTTGTATAGGATGTTTCCGATAGGTTGCTGGGTATAGGCATAGCGCACGGCGATGGGGTCCTTGACGTCCTTGCAGGAAACAATGAGTTCCGAGCCATCAATCGCGCCATCGGCCCAGTGCCATGTGCCGTCTTTTGCCTGGATCGACAACCACTGCGGTTTGACATCGGGTGTCGGCACAGGCGGTGGAAATCCTTCTTTCTTGGCAACCATCAGTCCGTTTTGTGCGTTGTCGAAAGTGATGCGGATCGCGTTGCCTTCGGTGGTATGCTTTTTGTAAAGCGGGCAAGCGGTCAGGTCCTTGTATCCATAAACCTTCTGCAACACCGAACGCGCCAGACGATCGCCGGTGTCATATTTGTTAGGCGGGTGTTCGCCGGGTGCTCCCACATCGATGGTTACAGCCATGCCGGTTTTTTTCAATGCCAGCGCCTCGACATAAGCCTGGCGGATTTCGGCGCGGCCGTCGCCGCCAGCTGGGTTGTCGGTGGTAGAAGCCCCGATTCCTGGCAACTGCACAAAATGAACCGGGAAGTCACCTTGATTCCATGCCTTCCGCCAACCGGTGATGAGCGACTCGAGTTTGGGCTGATAGTTCCGGCGATCCGCTTCGTTGCTTTCACCTTGGTACCAGATCGCGCCGCGAATGCCATAGCCGACGAGCGGAGCGACCAATTGGGTGTAGTTGCCACCCGTCTTGTAGGGTTCCTGGTTGAGCCATGATTCGATGTTGGAGCCGCCAACGGCTGTGGCGATTAAGCCGATGGGAACCAGCGCATCCTGTTGCAAGCGGCGGGCGAAGAAGAAGGCGACCTTCTTGAAAACCGGAGCCGTATCAGGGGCGCAGACAACCCATGCCTTGTCGCCGGATTGAAACTGACGCATTGCTGGATACGTCGCTTTTTCGAGTGTGTCTTCCGGATAATGACTGATTTTTTTGGTTCTTATCGCACCAGCCATGTTGGATTGACCCGCGCAAAACCAGACATCACCCAGGATCAGATTCTTGATTTTTTTCACCGTTTTCGTCCCGTCTTTTTCACAGGTGATCGTCATGCTCTCACCTTCGGGCGAGTCATTGACGGTCTTCAACTTGACGGCCGTCATTGGGTCGAGCACGACCTTCCATTTTCCGTCTTTATCCGCAGTGGCGGTCTTGACCTGACCTTTGAAATTGAGCGTTACCTTTGCCCCGTCCAGCGATGCGCCCCAAACCGGTAATGGAATTTGTTGCTGCAGCACCGCGTTGTCCAAAAATGGAACTCCCATTTGAGCTTCCAATGTGGGCGTTGTCGGTGGCACAGGTTCTTGTGGTGGCGCTGCGATCACGCTTGTTAACGCAAGCCCGGAATAAATGAATATATAGGTCAGCAGACAGCGTGTGGTATATGTTAATCTCTTCATGTCGGTCATTCCCTCAGTAAGGTCACCTGAGGAATAGTCACTTCAATTGCAAGGGTGTGTCCAATAGAATCAATTAAGTCGTGCTGCATCAGCCTCAACAAGGATGATTCGTTGAAATTTAATACCGGGATCAAAGTGGGTACGCCGATCGTGATAGCTCTTTGAGTGCCGCTCTGCTTCTCCTGTAAGCACTACGGGTAGCCGTTGGATTTGGGTCGGTTCATGCAAGGTGAAAACGACCGGAAAAGCGATAAGTTGCGGAGAAAATGAGACAAGAGGCGAAGTGGAGCGCCGGATTTTGGCGTATCAAAAGAGTTGCGGACAATCCACGCATGGAAAACGCGCCTCAAACTCAAAGATTACCAACATCATGAACAAAACCCCATCCCGCACACCAGAAGTCAAATTTTTCAGCGGCCAGGAAATCCCGTTAGAACTCCACAAGGTCCGCATTGTCCAGAAACTCCACCTGCGCCCGATCGAGCGGCGTAAAGAAGCGATGGAGGAAGCGGGTTACAATACCTTCCTGCTGGAAACCAAGGATGTGTTTCTTGACATGCTCACCGACAGTGGCACCAACGCGATGAGTGACCAACAACTCGGATCGATGATGGTAGCGGATGACGCCTATGCCGGCTCCGCGAGCTTCGGCCGCATGCAGGATGCCGTGCGTGAGGTCTTCGGAATGCGGCACGTGCTGCCCGTCCACCAAGGTCGCGCTGCGGAAAATATCATTTCCAAAATCTTCGTCAAACCCGGCGACGTGGTGCCGATGAACTATCACTTCACCACCACCAAGGCGCACATCGACATCAACGGCGGAACCATCCTCGAAATCTATACGGAGGAAGCACTCAAACTGAAGAGCGATCATCCGTTCAAGGGAAATCTCGACCTCAATAAGTTTGCCGCCGTCATCGAGAAATACGGTGCGGCGAAAATCCCCTACGTCCGCATGGAGGCCTCCACCAATTTGATCGGCGGTCAGCCGTTCTCGATGCAGAACCTGCGTGAGGTCAATGCCATGGCAAAAAAACACGGCATCATGGTGTTGCTCGATGTCAGTCTGGTCGGGGAAAACGCGTGGTTCATCAAACAACGCGAACCCGGATACGAGACCGCCTCCATCGCCGATATTTTGGTGGAAATGTGTTCGCTGAGCGATCTGATCTATTTCTCCAGTCGCAAGGTGAGCTGCACGCGCGGTGGCGGCATCGCTACTAACAGTATTGATCTTTTCAATAAGATGAAGGACCTCGTTCCTCTCTACGAAGGCTTCCTCACCTATGGCGGCATGTCCGTGCGTGAGATCGAGGCCATGGCCGTGGGCCTTCGCGAAACCACGGATGAGGCGATGTGCGGCCAATCCCCGGCTTTCATCAAATACCTGGTCAATGACCTCGATGCAGCGGGTGTCCCTGTGGTGACCCCGGCTGGCGGTCTCGGCGCACACATCGATGCCGGCGGTTTCCTGCCGCACGTGCCACAATCCGAATATCCGGCCGGTGCTCTGGCTGCGGCGTTTTTCATCATCTCCGGCACACGCGGCATGGAGCGCGGCACGATCTCCAGCGTCCGCGACGAACATGGCAACGACGTGCTCGCCGATGTGGAACTGCTCCGCCTCGCCCTGCCCCGTCGGGTTTTCACCCTCTCCCAGGTCATGTATGTGGCAGACCGCATGAAGTGGCTCCACGCCAACCGCGAACTTGTGGGCGGCCTCAAATTCACCGACGAACCCGCAGTGCTCCGCTTCTTCCTAGGACGCCTCGCGCCCGTCTCCGATTGGCCGGAAAAACTCATGGCCAAGTTCCGTCAGGACTTCGGCGATAGCCTGTAAGGCAGTTAGAATTGACGTATCCTTGGAAATCGTATGATGTTTGATCGTATTCAAACGTATGAATTCTTTTATCTCCCGCTGGAAAAAAGCTCTGTGCGGAATTACCATCCTGGGTGTTATCGCTGTGTTGTTGGTGGTTTGGTGGGGTCACGCTGACGCACTGCAAAATACAAAATCCAATGACAACAGCGCAGCGGACTCGGTTACAAAAACGCGGAAGCCGCATTCCAAACTCTTTGGGTCTCCATCCACATTCAACACATCACCCAAATTCCAACCCCGGAACCGAGAGCCGCGCCCGGAACCGCGTAGCGCGGATCCCAACGAACAACAACTCAAGGAGCTTGTTGCCGCAGAAGATTTCAATGCCGTGCACGATCACCTGAAAACCTTGGCGGATGCCCACCAACTCGCAAAGATTGAAGGACTCTTGAAAACCTGGTGCCGTGAGGGTGATCTGATACTCGTTCAGTGGAGTCTCGAACTCGGCAGTGAAAGCGATGCTCCATTGAGTCTCGCGCTGCATGCGGAAGCATTGTCAAATCCATCGGAAGTCATCCGGGAAATCGCCGCAGCAGAACTTGAGAATGTATCCGGGATTCGATTTACGGACACCGCGCATGCCAGGTCCTGGTTGGCATCCCACCCGCGTCCATGACCTGCGGCATGGCCTATAGCGCCGCCCTACTTT
>CAIVKO010000029.1 GCA_903906515.1 Akkermansiaceae bacterium | reverse complement strand
CCAGAGCTGTGAAACGAAGACCAAAGCCGCACCAGCTACTCAATGTTTCCCGGCATCAAATGATCGAGATCAGCCATCGCTCCCGCTACAAGAAACCCGCAAATGAAATCACCCCAAACGACCCTTAAGTTAGCGCCATTCTACTCTGACCCTATTCACTAATTACACTTACGGATATGGCAGAGGCTTCAAATCTGGCGGATTCATCCACCAAAACGAACCCCAACCATAAAAAACGGTATTTGCCCAGTAGTCTAAAACTTCATGATCAAGCATATTATCGGAACCGGTGACGGTCTCACCACTCCAATGCCTGTTGATTCTGCCCACAGCTTCCTCATGATCAATCTTGAAGAGATCTACCATCTTTAATGCTATTTTGTCGAAGTGAGCTTCGTTTTTTGAATCAGTTATAAATGTGTATTTCATAATCAGCGAACTCTATAACTCCAAATTAAGTCTAACGATTCCTGCGTATGCCAAGATGTCTGTTGGCCGCTTGTTATCCGCGCTCCTCCTTCTAAAAAGTCATCTACTTCTCTAAGCATTGTTCCCGAAACTGTGTCGTAGGAATGGAGTCGTCCTCCAAGTCGGTTATGCCGGAAGAACCTGAATAGTGATGACTGCGTGGCTAGACCCATGTCGAGACTGTTCAATCCAGCTAATGCGGAACGAGGCACTTTAAACTCCAAGACAACGCCAGTTTTTCCTGCCCATATAGCTGCCTGTGCTGGATCTGTTGTTGTATAAAATCCTTTCCCAAAGTCGACCTTAGCTCGTGCTCTACTAATATCGAATCCGTCGCCCACCCAAGGATTTTTTGTGCCATGATAGAAGGTTATTAGATCGTCTCCGCCCTCTGCTACCCGTTCTAATTCAACAGCCTCATCGCCAAATCTCGCCACGCTGCCGATCATTTTTACACCTCTCAGCCCCTTTATTGCGAGGAATCCGGCAGCGATTACCTTAAAGGCCCCCGCCTCCGGATTAGTAAAGAACAACACGCCATTGGTTGTGCCGGAAGCGAGATTGAAGTCTGCCTCACCATTACTTCTACCCTGTGAGGTAAGTCTCAGCATTTCAGTAGTGCGGGCATCAAATCTTCTCATGTCGGCGGCTTTGTCCAACTCCCGTAATGGTGCATTCATCGCCCACAAATCAATCGAATGATCGGCGCTCCAATCGATCTCTGGCAGCGGGAGTGCGTTGGCTTCCACGTAATCGGCGACGTATGAGAGCCAAGTTAGGTCGTTTGGACTGGTGGTTTCCAGAGAAACGGTTGTGGTCGATTCGGGTTCTGGAAGAAAATCGCCAGTTAAGATGCCGAATATGGAATCAAGGGAAGTGGACAGCCCACCATTCACCGCAACCGTTGCCAAACCAAGTTTGTCTACATGATTCACAGGGTCATTGCCAGCCAGAGTGTAAAGGTTGACAGATTCGCTTTCCCCAAGTGGTTCGCGTGAGAGCCACTGCCCTGTGATCGGATCATAGTAGCGTTTTCCAAAATAATAGAGGCCGGTTTCCTCGTCGAGGTATTTGGTTTGGAATCGCCACGGGTTGCTGTTGGCTTTGGGTCCGGTGGCGGTGATCTTTTCACCGAATGGGCCGTAGGCATAACTGGCCAACAAATCCTTGTTGATGTTTGTTAGTGCAGCTACGTGGCCGGTGCCTTCATACAAGGGAATAATTTCGGTGGTGGTGTTCCCTTTGGTTTCACGAATGAGGAGCAAACCACCTGCGCCGCCTGCTGCACCGTCGGCGATGTCTGGCCCCCAGAGATATTTGCGTTCAAGAGTTGTTAGTCCACTAGGGAGTTGATGGCGTTCGTAAAGGAGTTCCCAGTTGTCCCAAACAAAGGTGACGATCTTTTCGGAAACCCTTACACCCGCCTGATATTCAATAACATGCTTTTTAACACGACGGCCTTCGGCGTCATACGTGAACGTGATGTCCCAGCCTTGAGGTGCAGTGTTGTAATCCTTGGTGCGGGCGCGGGCGAGTTGGTTTTTCCCATCCCATCCAAAATCCCACTGGGCGCTGGATTGGCGGTTGCCTGCGGCATCGTAAGTCAGAGTTTCGGCGGTGGGCGGCACCCAGACAGCACCCTTTTTTTCGGCTTTCGCATCGGGGCTGGCCAATGGATTGACGGCTGGGTTTCCGGCTCCTTCTCCTGCGCCTTCGAGGACGGCTAGGGTGTTCCATGGCACCCAGCCACCCGCCGCGCCCGGTGGAGTGATGGTCGCGCTATGGGTGCCCGTGAAGTTTTGAATTTCGGTGCCGTTGTACCAGACTCTGGCGGCGGGATCGGCATGGATGGTTAGCGTCTTGTTTTGGCTATTCGTCCAAGCGGTGGTGCGGTTGAGAACGTCTGTGGTGTTGGGATCAGCTCCCACCGGACCTTTTTCAAGTCGTCGCCCGATTCCGTCGAAGGCATAGGTAAAGTCTCCAAGAATGACCTGATCATTTGCATTCTTGTGGATGGCGGAGGTGAGTTGTCCACCCACTCCGTAGGTGTAGGCCCATGAGCCGCCTTCCGTGGTGCATTTCAAACGGCGTCCAAAGCCGTCGAAGGATGCGTAGTTGAACGATGGTGCGCCGGTGACATTGGAGCCTGCGAACTCGATGCGACCACCCGTGCCGCGAGTCCATGTTTGGCTGACGCTGTTGGTGCCATTGCTCCAGACGTAACCGGTGATGCGTCCTGCACCATCGCGCTGGGGAGTGGCGGTGATATTACCTGAAGCCAGATTCGTGATCTGGTCGCTCGCGCCGTTGGGGGCTTTTTGCGTGCTGTGGATGGTGGCACCGTAGCGCTTGATGAGTGTGCCGGTCTGTCGTCCAGAGGTATCACGTCCGGGGATGATTGCGTATCCCTTGAGCAGTCCGGCGGTGTAAGTGGTCGCGGATAGCCTGCCGTTCTGGTAGTCTAGGCTGCGTGAGCCGGATGGGTCGCCAAGGGTCTTGATTTGACCCGAGCGGTTGTATTCAAAACCATGAGCGATGCTGGGAATGGTGAACGGGCCGGAAGCCATGGCTGGCCATACGACAACGACAGTGACCTCAGTCCGTGGACTGAGAATCCCCGTCAACAGGGAAAACAACAGTGTCGGGACAATGGAGGTGAGATGGAACAATGCGGGGAACTACTGCCAGATCACGGCTTGCAGGAAAAGACTAAATTCATTCAATGGTGCCGCTTGGGTATCGAATAATTCGTGCTGTAGATCTCATTTGACACTGCGTATTACATCGCTACTTACTTCGCGCATAGCTCCGCAGACGAGCAGGCCACGTGATAGCACACCGACATGGAGACGCGGGGCGCAACCCGGAGATGGGAGAAAGTTGAACCCGATGCCGGATGCAAAATTAACCTAACATGTTAATCCGATAGGACTGACCCGAATGGCGCTAACTTAAGGGTCGTTTGGGGTGATTTCATTTGCGGGTTTCTTGTAGCGGGAGCGATGGCTGATCTCGATCATTTGATGCCGGGAAACATTGAGTAGCTGGTGCGGCTTTGGTCTTCGTTT
>CAIVKO010000028.1 GCA_903906515.1 Akkermansiaceae bacterium | reverse complement strand
TTTGCCTGCTGGACGCCCAAGAAGCTGAAATCGCGAGCCTCCGTAATGGAGTAAACTGCTGACTGGAGAGCCGGATGCGGGAGATCCGCAAGTCCGGTTCGGAGGGGGGAGCGGGGTAAAGCCCCGTTCCTACCTCTATCTCGCGTCACTTCTCGACGATGCGATACACCGGGCCCGAGTGATCGATGATAAAAAGATCGCCGTTGTTAGACTCGGCGAATGACGAGATGAATTTGATTTTGCCACCATCCGGTTGGAGGTCGGCGGTGTGGTCGGCGAAATCCGCGGCTTTTCCGTCATTCAATCGGAACGACCAGATCCGCGGGTTTTGGAAATCCGCGAAAACATAGCGGCCTTGGAGTGCCTTGATGGGGCCCCGGTAGAGGTAGCCGCCGGTCACGGAAAATCCTTCGGTGTTGCCGCCGCCATGTTTGTACACATAGACCGGCTCGATGGCACCCGCCGGGCTTTCGCCACCCACTCCATTGGCCGGGGTGGGCACCGCGCCTTCACGCAGTCTCCAACCGTAATTGGCCCCGGCGCCCTTGCCTGCTTGCATGAAATCGATTTCCTCCCATGCATTCTGGCCGACGTCGCCCATCCAGAAATCTCCAGTGATGCGGTCGAATGAGCAACGCCATGGATTGCGCACGCCGTAGGCCCAGATTTCCGGTTTGGCATCGGCTTTTTTGACGAAAGGATTGTCCGGTGGAACGGTGTAGCCGGTATCTCCGGAAACATCGATCCTGAGGATTTTCCCGAGAAAGGTATCGAGTGACTGGCTGTGTTGTTCGGGGTCGTTGGCGGAACCTCCGTCTCCGTTGCCGATGTAGAGCATACCGTCCGGCCCGAAGCAGATCCAGCCGCCGTTGTGGTTTTGGTAGGGTTGCTTGAAATCGATGAGCGTCTCGCCGGATGCTGGATCGGTGGTGGTTTGGTCGCCGGTTTTGAAGCGGATGATGCGGGTGTGGTGCTCTTTATTGGTGAAATTGACGTAATAGCGCCCGGATTTCAGGAAGTCCGGGGCGAATGCGAGTCCCAGCAAGCCCTCTTCATTGCCAACGCGGCTGACGTCCTTGCGGATGTCGAGAAAGGGCGTCTTGGAGCGCTCGCCGGTTTTCAAATCGACGATCCACACCTGTCCGGCCTGCTCCATGACCCAGAGTTTTTCTTTCAATCCGCTTGGCATTCCGGCCCAAACTGGGCGCTCGAAACCGGTGGCTGCGATTTCCACGCCGGGTTTTCCGTGACTGGTGGGCATCGTGGCGAGAAAGGCTAGGGGGATTACGAATTTTTTGATCATGAGGCGGCAATCTAGTGAGGGTCGATCGCGGTGCAAGATGGAATGTGCGAAAGAATTCCTGATTTTCTGAGGCCTGTCTTGCCATGATGGCCGGGTGGCGTATGTTCGCCGCCGTTCTTCATGACGCCGTTTTTGAGAAAAATTTTGGGAATGAATTGGGTGCTCGTCTTCGTGATGTACGGGTTGCTCATTTTCGGTGTGTTCATGATCGAGAGCGCGGCGCGCCATCTGGGGGTTTCATCGGACGTTCTGAATCGTTATGGCAGCCCGGGCGAATATTACGCGGCGATGCAGAAACGGTGGATCTTGTTCGGAAGCGTGGCTTACTTTGCGACTGCTTTCGTGGATTACCGTTGGATCCGCTGGTTGGGGCTGCCGTTTTATTTAGTGAGTCTGGTGCTCATGGCGATGGCCATGCACCAGGATGATTCGGTGCACCGTCTCAATATCGGCGGGCTCACGTTCCAGCCTGCGCAGCTCGGGATTTCCTCAGGCATCCTGTTGATCGCATGGTTGATTCAGGATCTGCCGAAACTCCATCCCTGGCTGGGAGCGCCGATCATGAAAGTGGGACTCATCGGTGTGCTTTCTGCTGTTCCGTTTCTGATGGTCATGAAAATGGGCGACATGGGATCGGCGCTGGTTTGGATTCCGGTCTCGATTGTGGCGCTGCTGATCGGCGGGGTTCCTTACCGGTATTTGTCGTTCATGACCTTGATCGGTGCGGGGATGATTGTGCTGCTGTATTTTATCGTGCTGCCGCTGGTTTCCGAGCGCGGCCCCCAGCGGATCGAGACGTGGTTGCGCATGATGCAGGGGCAGGAAGTCGATATCACCAACGAAGGATATGCGCCACACAACATCTCGATGGCCGTGGGCAAAGCGGGTTGGAAGGGCGTGGGTTGGAAGGCAACTGCCGAACAGGGGTCGCTTCATGCCAAGGCTTTCATTCCCAAGGACACCGCCCACAACGACTACATTTTCGCCGTCATTGCCGAGGAACTCGGGTTTCGCGGCAGCCTTTTGTTGCTCTCGACGTTTGCCATGCTGATGATTCAGAGCCTTTTCATTGCGTTCTACAGCCGCGATTTGTGCGGACGGTTGTTGGTCTGTCTCGTCGTCGCGTTGTTTTTTGCCCACGTTTTTGAGAGTATCGGCATGTGCGTGTTGTTGATGCCCATCACCGGGATTCCGCTGCCTCTGGTGAGCTACTCCGGTACCTTTGTGGTGATTTGTATGATGCTGCTCGGGCTTGTGCAGAGCGTATGGATTCACCGACATGTGGTGATCGACACGCCGTCCAAACCGGCGCTGGATTGAAAAATGTGTGGTTTCAAGGCTTGCACCCCGCCCAAGAGGGGGCTAAACGCCCGCCGTCATGGCTAAGAAACCAGTAGTACTCATCATTCGCGACGGCTGGGGTGTCAACCCCGGGGGATTTGAAACGGCGGAAAAAGACGGCAATGCCGTGCTGCTCGCCAACACGCCATTCCACGACGTGATGCTCGAAAAATATCCGAAAGGATTCCTCAGCGCGTCCGGGATGGATGTCGGACTGCCGCCAGGGCAGATGGGCAACTCGGAAGTGGGCCACCTCAATCTCGGTGCCGGCCGCATTGTCTATCAGGACCTCACCCGCATCAACAAGGCGATCGAAGAAGGGACCTTAGCCACCAACCCGGTGTTCACCGAAGCGCTTGAAAAAGCAAAATCATCCCGTCTCCATTTCATCGGGCTTGTGTCCGATGGTGGTGTCCACAGCCATCAGGACCAACTCATCGCGATGGTGAAATTGGCAAAACAAGCGGGCGTCACCGACATCATGATCCATGCCATCACCGACGGGCGCGATACCTCGCCCACCGGTGGTGAGGCCTACCTCGCCAAAGTCGAGGACGAGGCCGCCAAGTGCGGTGCCCGCATCGCCACGGTGGTCGGTCGTTATTTCGCCATGGACCGCGACAAGCGTTGGGACCGGGTGAAGATCGCATGGGATGCCATCGTGCTCGGCAGGGGAGAGAAGCGCGACGTCCTCGCCAGCGAGGCCGTGGCGGACTACTATCGTCTCGACAAGACCGACGAGTTCATGCCTGCCATGGTTTTCACCGAAGCCGACACGCAGCGCGTGCGCGATGGTGATGTGATCCTGTTTTTCAACTTCCGCGCCGACCGTGCCCGCGAGATTTCCGATGCCTTCCTGAAACCCGAGTTCAGCGGCTTCGATCGCGTGGTGACTCCCAAAACCCAATATTACACTCTAACCGAGTATGACGAGACCTACACCTGTCCGGCCATCTTCGCTTCGGAGAATCTGGAAATGGTGTTAGGCCAAACCGTCGCGGCAGCCGGGAAAAACCAGATGCGCATCGCGGAGACCGAAAAATACCCGCACGTCACCTACTTCTTCAACGGCGGAGTCGAGAAGGCGAACGAAGGTGAAGACCGCTTCATCATTCCGTCTCCCAAGGATGTGCCGACTTATGACTTCAAGCCTGAAATGAGCGCGCCGCAGGTGACGGAAACCGTGGTCTCCAAACTCAAGGACTACGATCTCGTGATCCTCAACTTCGCCAACCCCGACATGGTCGGCCACACCGGAGTGGTGGAGGCCGCGATCAAGGCGGTGGAGGTCATCGACGCCGGCGTTCAGGCGGTGGTCGAGGAAACCCTGCGCCTCGGCGGAAAACTGCTCATCACCGCGGACCACGGGAACTGCGAATACATGCGCAATCCGGACGGATCTCCCAACACCGCACACACTACGAATCTCGTTCACGTGGTCTATGTGGCGGACGATGCCGCGAACTATCATGTCAAGGACGGCATCCTCGCCGATGTGGCTCCGACCCTGCTCGACATGCTCGGCGTGGCGAAGCCCAAGGAAATGACCGGGACGAGCCTGTTGGTGAGGAAAGCCTGAGACGCTGTCTGAATATTCATAAAGGCAGGGACCGATCTTGCCTACGGCTATGCGGGATGCGCTTCGCGGTTAGTTGTGCCGCTAAGCGGCCAAGGCATTCCGGGCGGTCCGAGAAAATGAGGTGTGAATCATCGTCCATGATTTGATTTTTAAGCATTTTCATGGGCCTCGAGTTCTCATTCCATTCGCCGGACCGTTGCGGAGAACGGTCACTGCCTTTCAGAATATTCAGACGGCCTCTGATAGAAAAATCCTCGCAGGTGTTCAGGTGGTCGTTTCCTCGCGGCCTTCTTCCTTCATGCGGATGAACGGTCTGAGTAGGAGCAGTCCCACCGGGGCAACGAGCACCATGAGGCCGATGATCAGCCACATTTGATCCGGGTGTCGTGCTCCCTGTTCCGGGCAGTATTTTGCCAGCAATCCGCCGAATGCCGCGCCGGTGATGAGTTTTCCTATCAGCAGAGGGATGTAGGATAGCGATGAATACGAGGCTTCCTGACCTCTGGGCGCGATGGATGCGGCATACTCGTAAACCCGCGGGGAATAGAATGCCTCGCCCACCGAGAATAGGACCTGCCAGAAGAAAATCATCACGTAGTAGGGATGCACCACTCCGGTGATTTCCAGATAACCATTGCCGATGGCTTTGCCGAGCCAACCATCCGCCATGCCTTGGAAGACGGTGACGGGCAGGGCCATGAAAACGAATGAGGATGCCGTGATGAATCCGCCGAGGATGACCATCGCATAGGAAGCGTATTTCCGCGTCATCATGCCGATGGCAGGGGCGAGGATGAGAATGAGGATGCCGTTGATGGCATTGAGGCGGCCGACCCGGGCGCCAGGTCCCAACTCGCGTAGGGTGAAGGGCGGCAGGATGTAATCCATGGCGTTGAAAACGACCTTGAGCAGTCCGATCATCAGCAAAAACACCAACAGCCGATAGAATCCCTCGGATCTCACCAAGCCGGAAAACGTCCGCAGCGTGTCCTTGGCCGCATCACAGGCGGTGAGGCGGATTTTCTCCCAGAATCCCACGCCGGGATATTGGTGGCCTTCCGGCACGCTGATCAGGCCGTCACGGGTCATTTCCACACCGGGGCGGAGCAGGAGGATCAGCGGCAGCATGATCAGCTCGATGCTCATGCTGACTAACAAAAGCGTGCGGAACGGGCTTAATTCCGCATGCAGGATGGGAATCGACAGCGGCCCTTGTTTGAGCATGGTCTCGCGCACTCCGTCGAAAATGAAGTATCCGAACATGAAACCGAAATTCATCAGCGCGTAGAACAGTGAAAACGCGACGGACCGTTGTTGGGGCAGCGAGTAGCGTCTCATGGCGGCCACCAAGACCGGTGTGCAGAGCGCTTCTCCGACAGCCAGCGGAAACAGTCCGCACGCCAGCGCCAGAAGGCTGTTAGTAGAAAAGACCATCACCAGGCGTGTCAGCACGCATAGCGACATGCCGATGAGCAGGGTGCGCCGTAGTCCGAGCGCGTCGGTGATGCTGCCGGCCAGAATCGTGGTGAGCGTCATGAACAACGACCATCCGACGATCAGATTGAACGCTCCTTGTTCGCTGTATCCCAAATCCTTGGACAACCACAGGACCAGGGTGACATTCAGGATTTTATAGGCGGTGACGCTGAGGAACTTGAGGCCGAAGGTGAACCCCATTTCGCGGGGAGCCCCCTTGAGTTTCATCACGGCGAACAGGCAAACGCCGAAAACCGAAAGTCCGATCACCGCGCCCGGAACCAGGCCTAGATTGAGTTTTTTGGCGGCGAGCAAGCCAACTCCCGAGCTGATGAGCAG
Source organism: Akkermansiaceae bacterium (assembly GCA_903906515.1). Classification (GTDB taxonomy): domain Bacteria; phylum Verrucomicrobiota; class Verrucomicrobiia; order Verrucomicrobiales; family Akkermansiaceae; genus Luteolibacter. The sequence goes on along the minus strand of CAIVKO010000028.1, from coordinate 12,556 downwards.
GAGTGAGAGCACCTTGAAGGCGAGCATAAAAAGCCGGGCGGGCGGCGGATCGTCATGGGTCGGCGTTCGGGTCATGGTGCGGGTTTTCCAAACGGCCCGGAATCAAACGCCGGCTTACTGCGCGTTTTCCTGAGCCAGGAACTCCGCTTCTTCTTCGTGGGAGTGGATTTGCAGGGTGACTTGGACGCCTTCCTTTTCCGCAGCGATTTTGAGCAGGTTGCGGATGGCGGATGCGGTGAAACCATTGCGTCCGATGAGCACCGCAACGTCCGAAGGGGCCAGAACGAGCTTGAAACGCAGCTTTTTCGGAGCCAGTTCGGCGACTTTCAACTGCGCTTGTGCAGGATCGTCGATCAATTTGACGGCGATATACTGGAGAAAGTTCCTCAATCGTTCGGTGGCGGGTTGCATGGACGGATTATGACCACGTAAGTCCGATTCGGCAAGTCTGGGTTCACAGTTCCTTGTTTTGAGGGGGAAAGATCAGGGAGTTCCCATGTTTAAACCCAGGCTGGACCTACGGTGGTCTCCGTCCGGCAGGTTTGTTGTTTTCAATTTTCCATTTGCGGTTATGGATTTTTCCCAGTGAGAACAATCGCCGCACTGCTTGTCATGGTCACGACCGCGCTGTCGGCTCCGAGCGACCCCGGAACGGAGGCGATCCGTTTTCTTGAGAAGATCAGGGGAAAAAATCTCAATCTGGAACCCGGCGGCGATACGGCTCTGGCTCCCCAGACCGGTGAGAAGAAACGCCTCGAAATCTCCCGACGTTTGGATCGCATGGTGCCGGACCTCGGGAAGGAGCTGTTGCAGGCGGGCAGCGTGAAAATCGATGGTGATCTGGCCGCCGTCCTGATTGGTAAATCCTCTGGAGTGGACCCGGATAGGTTCCAGGTTTTTTCGGTGGCCATGGTCAAAAGGAACGACGTGTGGATCGCGGCACCGGTGCCGGCGTCATTTGAAAATTCCGGCGTCGGATTCGAGCCCTCGGTCCGTGCCAGGACCGCTGTGCTTGAGGATTGGATGCTTCGTCAAAAGGCGCTGGAATTGGAAAAACTCCGCATGGGATCCATGGAGCGCCTCCGCGGGGATGTGGAAAAAATCCTGCCCGCTGACATGCTCAGGAAGCTCGGGGCGAATCAGGTTTGCGAACGCTTTCTCGCCGCTTGTGTGGATCGTGAACTGCCCGTCGTCCTTGGTTTGTTAGGTGCGGCCTCGGTCACGCCGCCGGACGACTGGCCACAACGTCTCAAGGCCGCGAATGCCGCCATGAACGCCGCCGATAAGTCAGCTCGGCCATGGCGTCTGCTCATTTCCAAGAATGTGCTGCGGATTCCGGTGCACCATGAGGAATCGAAAAATATGGCCTCAAGCACTCTCGCTTTTCTCGATCCAGTCGGGAAACCGCCCCATGCGGAGAAACCCGAGGTGGAGTGGGTTAGGTTCGGTTTATCGAAAACATCCGATGGTCTGTGGAGGGTTGATCCTCCGGCCGCGTTTCTCATGTATCCTCCCCCTAAGGCCGACCAAGAGCCGGGTGATGATTCTGAAGAAGATTTCTCCAAGTTCTTTTCCGCCAGTCTAGCGAGCCTTTATCCGGCCTCCCCGTCACCCACCGTGAAGCAGGCCAGGGAATCATTGATGACCGCGTTTGGCACCGGGAACCCCACGGAATGGGTGAAGCGACTTCACCTTCCATCCGATTCCGCCGCAGCCATGGAGGCGTGTGCTGTTGCCGCGCGGTTGTGGTGGGACTTCAGCGACCCCGCAGCATCGCATCATGCCCTTTTCCTTGCGGAGGAAGAATCGGGTGATCATGCCGCCGCTGCATTTCAGCTCTTCTCGTCCCGCAACCCGGATCACACGAATTTGAAAATCCTCTATTTCAATGAAACCACCAAGGGTTGGCTGTGGGAACCCGCTCCGACTCAGGAGATTGTGGACACTTTTCAAGACTGGAGAATCCGTCATGAAAAGGAATGGAGTGGGCAGTGGCGGGAGGATCTGCTGGCCGGTTGTGCTGAATTGGAGGAAATTCCAACGGCCAAGGTCCCCACGGAGGAGGAGGCGAGAAAGCTCATCGAGTCATGGATCACCACCACGCGGGCCGGTGATCTGGCAGCGGCGGCCCGTCTCACCGCCCGTCTTCGCAATCCGGATAGCAAGCTGACATTGCTGAGAAATCTAGGCTATGAGATCACCGATGCCCGTGGCACCCCAACTCCGCCAACCATCACTGCGATCCAACGCGGTGATATCCTAACCGCTGTGGGCGTTGAAACCACCAGGGCGGGAAAACCCGCTTTTCCGCTCTACCCGGTCATTTCCACTCCGCTAGGTCCGCGGATTTTGTTGGAGATTGATCTGCTGGCATCCGACAATCGCAGCAGGGAATACCTCAACAAGGAGTCTTTGGAAAAAATCCGCGAATCCAGCCCCGCCGCAGCGGATGAGTTAAAAAAGCTGTTTTCAGAGCACCGGGCGAGGACAGCGGCGGGCAAGTAGCCCTGATTTTGCCGGATATAACAGGGTTGCTGGTACGCTGAGTGCTTGACCTGCCTGCCATTGTTGTAAAGGATCGCCGTCACGCGTGATCACCCAAGCAGGTCTCACCCCTTCTGACTCGATATGAAGAAAGCCATGAGAGAATTGCATTCATCCATCACCGGTTTGGGTTGCGTGGCGCTTGTTCTGCTTGCCGCCTCATGTGTCCCTGGAGGCTCTTCTCGGGAATCTATCCGGGCGCAGCGAGTGATGTATGCCTGGCATGATGACGGTGATCCGGGAAAGATTTCCGTGCGGATCAGTTTGTCCGATCAGATTGCAGAGTTCGAGCGTGGCGGGCGTGAGATCGGTTGGTGTTACGTGGCCACCGGCAAGGAAGGCCATGGTACCGCCCCCGGTAGTTATTCGATCACTGAAAAGATAGAGGATAAATACTCAAACCACTATGGATGGATTGAGGACGAATTCGGCAATGTGACTGATGGCGATGCCAAACCTTCGGACCGGGTGCCAAAAGGCATGGTCTATGTGCCCGCCCCCATGCCATTCTGGATGAGAATCACTTCCTATGGGATCGGAATGCACGGAGGTTTGATCCCCGAACCCGGAAAACCCGCATCCCACGGCTGCATCCGCATGCCAAAGGAATTCGCGCCGATTCTTTTCGATGCCGTGAATGTTGGAACGCCTGTGACCATCACCCAAGCGAGGCGCAAATACGGAGCACCCACGCAGGTAGATCCATCACAACCGGAGCGGGAGCAGTGGTCATATGATCGCCAGAATTCGATTCCCGAGACTTGGCCCAGGGCGCCCCTCCGTGATCTCCAGTTGTGATACCTGACCCGAATGCTCTAAGAGGCTGTCTGAATATTTCCAAAGGCAGGGACCGATCCTCCGGGCGGTCTGAGAGAATGAGGTGTGAACCATCGTCCATGATTTGATTTTTAAGCATTTTCATGGCCGTCCGCGTTCTCCTTTCCATTCGCCGGACCGCTCGGAGAGACGGTCCCTGCCATTTTTATGACAGCCTCTAAGTTAGAGCCCCCCATTGGTGGGCGCGGGATCGGTTGTGCGGGCGCTGTTTTTTTCGGTCGATTTTGTTCTTCCCATTCACCTCTTGTTTTGGGAAACTATGCACACTCGTAAACGAAGGTTTGCCGTGTATGGGGGGGGTCTATTTTATGTTTTTCAATACAAACAAGATAAGGACGACTGTGAAACGCTTCCGAAGGGCGATTTCCAATTTGGTTCGTTCCGAGCAGGGAGGGCGGGCGGTGCTGCTATTTGTTTTGCTGGTGGTGATGATGCTTGGGCTAAATGGACTGAATGTGCTCAATAGCTACGTTGGGAGGGATTTTATGTCGGCCATTGAGCAGAAGGATGGTCACATGTTTTGGCGATGTGCTTTGATTTATCTTTCGGTTCTCGGATGTTCGACTTTGGCTGCCGCCTATTTTCGATTTACCGAAGAGCATTTGGGGTTGGTCTGGCGGAGGCAATTGACGGCGCGGATGGCCAATGCGTATTTGAGTGAGCGGGCTTTTCAAAAGCTTGAGGTGGGGGTTTCGTTTCCGAATCCCGACCAGCGGATTTCCGAGGATGTGCGTGCGTTCACGACCACCTCATTGTCCTTTACCTTGCTGTTGATGAATGGGTTCATGACGGCGATCTCGTTTTCCGGGGTTTTATGGTCGATCAGCCCGAAGCTGTTTGGTGTGGCGGTGGTTTATGCCACGGTCGGGACGGTTGTGGCGGTTCTTTTGGGCAGACCGTTGATGAAATACAATTATGATCAACTGGACCGGGAGGCCGATTTCCGGGCGGATTTGATCCACGTCCGCGAGCATGCCGATGCGATCGCATTGTCCCACCGTGAAGGACGGTTCCGCAGCCGGATCGATGCGCATCTGGAATCATTGGTTGGGAACTACCGGCGTATTATTCGGACCAACCGGAACCTGGGATTCTTTACTAACGGTTATAACAATTTGATCCAGTTGCTGCCCGCGCTGATCATTGCGCCTTTGTATATTGATGGGAAAATCGAGTTTGGAGTCATTACGCAGTCGGCAATGGCATTTGCGGCATTGTTGGGTGCGTTTTCGTTGATCGTGACGCAGTTTCATTCGATTTCATCGTTCACCGCGATCAGCTCGCGGTTGCAGGATTTGAGTGACGCATTGTATGTGGCGCGGGAAGAATATCCTTGTGAAATTGCACGGGAAGAGGGTGGGCATTGCGTGGTTTATGAGTCGCTGAATTTGGTTTCCAAGGATGCGGGCGAGGTTTTGGTGGCCGACTTATCGTTACGGATAGAAGCGGGTTCCCGTTGGATTGTGACGTGTTCTGAAGATGGGCCGAAGTCCTCATTGTTCAGGGCGACTGCCGGATTCTGGCAGTGGGGATCTGGTCGGGTTTTGGCACCTGGGCCTGAAGAAATTTTATTTCTCACCGAGCGCCCGTATCTTCCACCGGGCACGCTGCGGGGGATTTTGCTGCGGTCGGGAAAAGAGGAAAAAACCTCGGATGAGGAAATCGAGACTACCTTGGAGAAATTGGGGCTTCCTGATGCGGTCAAGCGGGCAGGGGGGCTGGATTCGACGAATGATTGGGCCGGGATGTTTTCCATTGAGGAGCAGCATTTGTTGTCCATCGCACGTATTCTGCTCTCGCGGCCGGAGTTTGTCTGCATGGATCGTCCCGGAAGCGCGTTGTCCTTGTCTCGTTTGACAGTGGCGCTGGATTTATTCCGGGAATGCGGGATTGGGGCGATCGTGATGGCCAAGCGTGAGGAAATCACCATCCCGTGTGATGGTCGGTTGGAGCTGACTGGGCAGAGTGAGTGGAATGTTCACCGGGGGTGAAACGAGAAAGATCCTTACTGGACAGGCACTGTCGCCATGTCTTTTCTGACCCCGATTATCTAAAAACCGCCATCAACGGACGATGGTCGGATGCCTCGTCCCATGCCGGGTCATCGATAATCCGGCACACACGGAAGTTCACTTCGGGCCGCAAAGTCTGGGACACGGTTACGAAATCGATCCGTGAGTAGATGTCCTGGTTTTTCCAGTGGTGGGTCCATGCCTCGTTCTTGGAATCCTTGAAATAAATTGGCATGAGCCGCTGGGTTTCCTCCGTGCTGCCCGTCACAGCTCTAACTGCCTTGCTTGGGTAGGTGTCGTTGAAGTCGCCGTAAACGATTAAACGAGCGCTTGAATCAGTCGCGAGAATCGAATCGACGTGCTCGCGGAGCATGTGGGCCTCGTGAATGCGCATTTGTTCCTGATCGCCCTCTTCGACATCGCGCTTGGATTTGAGATGCACGCCGAGGAATCGGTAGGACTTGCCGTTGGCGGTGATGGAGATATCCAGAATCCCCCGGTTGAAACCGAACGTTTGTCCGTTCATCTGATATTCAAGGTTGGTGACCTTGCCGATGGAAGTGATCGGATAGCGTGACAAGAGCCCGAGGTGACGCACCGGGTCGGTTCCGCCGGTGTAGCGGGAGTGTGGCAGGTCGAGCCCTGCCGTTTTGAGCGACTGTTGGATTTCGGCGAGGTCCGATGCCTCACCGATTTCGCAGAGGCCGATCACATCCGGAGCGTTTTTCGCTAGAATGTGGATCACCTGTTTTTTCTCGGAATCCGGTTTCGGAGCGCTCTTGGTGGTCCGGTTGCCGGTAAAGCGATCCATCGTCAGCCAATTCTCGACATTGTAGGTGATGAAACGGAGTCCGCCGTTGCCGAATTCCGGTTCGGATGTTGGGGTGGCTTCTGCGGATTTCCGCTTCTTGTGTGCCGGTGTGGCCGCCTTTGTGCTGGGGGCCGACTCCTGCTCCGCCGTCGGATTAACGTCGGGCGTGTCCCAATCACGATTTCCGTTTTTTTTACCGCAGGATATCGTTCCCAGAGCGATGACCGCGCAGAAAAGCGGTCCGATCATACCGGAGAAGCGCATTTCAGAGAGTGGTCTGAATTTTGGTGCCAGACAGGGAATCAGGCGTCTTTCGCTTCCTTGCCGGGGGCGTCTTTCACGCGGACATCGGTCTCGGCACGGGTGATTTCTCTTTCGAAATCATCGCGAGCTTTCTTGAATTCACCCATGCTCTTGCCGACTCCGCGGGCGAGTTCGGGCAGTTTTTTAGCTCCGAAAAGCAGCAGAATCACGATGAAAATCATGACCATTTCAGGCATTCCTATTGATCCCATAATATTGATGTGGTTGTTGTCTGGGGTGATCTTAAGCGCGGATTTGCCAGCGCGCAACGCATTTACCGGAAAAGGTGGGGGAATCTTTCATCCGGCGTGAATGTGATTCATGCGTGTGAAGATTTCCGCCGCATCGGGTAGACGGCGGCTCACATCCTCCAGTGCGCTCCATGCGAAAACCGTGGCAAGGGCGGCGCATTCGATGGCCGTACGGCCGGTGACCAGTCCGGCAAGGTAACCCGCGAGAGTGGAATCACCGGCACCCACGGTGCTGACCACCTGCACGGGTGGTGACTGGGCATGGTGAAATCCTTGCGGCCCGGCAAAGAACGCGCCGTCTTTTCCCAAGGAGACGATGACGTGGGAAACCTTTTCACGTTGGAGTTCCCGCGCGGCGATGGCCAGCGATGAAAGGTCCTCTGAATCGAGGTCGAGAATTTCCGCAAGCTCATCGCGGTTGGGTTTGATGAGGTCCACTCCACAAGCAATCGCGGATTTCAATGCTTCGCCATGGGTGTCTACAGCGACGAGGGCTCCACTGTCTTTGAGTTGCCTGAGCAGATTTTCGAAATACGACAGCGAAACTCCCGTCGGTAGGCTGCCGCCCAGAACAAACCACCGTCCTGGGGCCACAAGACCGGCGAGTTTTTCATCGAGCGCCAGGAGATCCGCCTCGGTCGGTGCGGCACCTGGGAAATTGATATCGGTGGTTTCCCTGATGGATTCGCTGATGATTTTGATGCCGAAGCGGGTTTCGCCGTCAATTCGGATGAACGCATCGCAAACTCCGGTTTCGCTAAAAAGTTTTTCGAAAAGCTGCGTGTTCTGGTTGCCGAGAAATCCGGTGGCGGTGGTGGCGATTCCATACTGCGCAAGCATGGAGGAGATGTTGACGCCTTTGCCGCCGGCCTGACGGTGGTGGCAGCGGGCTCTGTTCACCTCGCCTTGCCGGAGTCGGTCGAGAAAGACCGTTTCATCGATGGCCGGATTGAGCGTGACGGTGACAATGTCTGGATGAGATGCCATCGGCATGGATTGTGAATGGATCGTCAGGAACTGGCAAAGGCATTCTTTCATGGCAGTGCCCTAGGGACACGGCGGATTCATGCACGGTGGAGCGCCGATATTCTGTCGGCTGTTGGCTTAGGGACATTCTGTCCCCCGCCGTTTCAAGAGAGATGCTTCGCCGGACAAAATGTCTGCCGTCCAACAGCGCGCAGAATGCACGCGCTCCGCAAAAACTCCGATTCCACGAGCTTTGCAGGGGATTTCTCCCGTGTTAAAATCGCCGCTCCTTGATTCTGCTACATGGGATTTCGCTTGAATAACGCGGATCGCTGGCCTTTTCTGCCCGCCCATGAACGAAATCACCTGTCCGCTGTGTGAAATGACCGATGTGCTCACGCATCCGGATCTTTATGAATGCTCAACCTGCGGTCACGAGTGGGAAAAGGAAGCCGCACAGGACGAAGCCGCCGGTCCACGTGTCGTCAAGGATGCATACGGCAATGTGCTCGCGGATGGTGACATCGTGGCCATGATCAAGGACCTGAAGCTGAAAGGTTCCTCCGATGTGCTCAAGGTGGGCACCAAGTCGAAGCCGATCCGCCTGGTGGATGGTGATCACGAAATTTCCTGCAAGATGGATGGCATGGCCATCGGGCTGAAAGCGTGCTTCGTGAAAAAAGTGACGGTCTAGGGATTGTACCAGATCATAGCTTTTTCGAGTTGTAAGCCCACCTTTGATTCGTCAGCCTCCAGCGCCTGCCGTTTATTTTCGATACGCAGCTGGATTCCAACACGCACTATCACATCCTCATGTCCATCATCATCGGCGGTACCGTCGCCATCGACCACGTCAAAACGCCCACTGCCGAAGCCGCCAACCTGCTCGGAGGATCGGCATCCTATGCCGCCATCGCCGCATCTTATTTTTCCAAACCCGTCCATCTGGTGGGTATCGTAGGCAAGGATTTCCCGGCGGAGCATCTCACGTTGTTGGCCGACCGCGGTGTCACGCTCGACGGGCTCGAACGCTCGTCCGGCGATACATTTTCCTGGTCCGGTGAATACCATGAAAACATGAACGACCGCACCACCCGCAAGGTGGACATCAACGTGCTCGAAACTTGGTCGGTCAAGGTGCCATCCACGATTTCGGGAGCGCCGATGGTGGTGCTGGCCAACATGTCGCCGGAAAACCAGATCCAGATGCTCGATCAATGCACGGCGGCGAAACCATTCGTCGTAGCCGATACCATGGATCTTTGGATCAGCATTGCGAACGAACGCCTGCACGACGTGCTCAAGCGCATCGATCTGCTCGTGATCAACGAGAGCGAGGCCCGTGAGTTTGTGGCGACCAGTAACCTGATCGTCGCCGGTCAGCGCCTGTTAGCGAAGGGGCCACGTTTCGTAGTCATCAAACTCGGTGAGTTTGGTGCGATGTTGTTTTCCTCGGATGCTGCGCAGGCACCGCTTTCCGTCGGAAATTTCTTCCGTTGCGCGGCTTTCCCGCTGCATGAGGTGGCGGATCCGACCGGGGCGGGGGACTCATTCCTCGGTGCCTTGGCGGGATATCTTGCCGCGACTGGCAAAACAGAGTTTTCCTTCGATGATATCCGCCGTGCGGTGGTCGAGGGCTCGGTGGTCGCGTCCTTTACCTGCGAGGCGTTTTCTACCCGCCGCTTGCAGGAAATCACCCGTGACGACATCGAGGGGCGCCGGGATTTTCTTCAGTCCATCACCCACTGGCCGTGAGCCGGAGGGGGAATCAGCCGACGAGGTCGCCGATCGATCCGAAGTCCGGCGTGAAAAGCCGCTTGTAGGTGCGCGCTGCGTATCCATCGGTCATGCCTGCGAGGAAATCGCACACCAACCGGGCGCGTCCGGCCTCGTCGGGAGTGGTCTCGATTTCCGCTGCGGTATCCGCAGGCAGGAGTTGGAAATCCTGGCCATCGATGGTGACGCCGGTGACATAGCGTTCGCCCAGCACCTCCCACAGCTGCCTCAACATCCGGTTGCCCTTGTGCTCAAGTTGTTTCAATTGCGGGGACAGAAAAACCACATCGAAGGCCAGCCGCTTGAATAAAGCGGACTCCGCTTTCACCGATTCATCGATGACAAGCTGGTAACGATAGCGGTGCGTCGCCGTACTGAGGAAATTTACATCACTTTCCAACCGGGTGGATTGGATGTAGCGGCCGATGCGTTTGCCGACGAAGGGGTCCACCCGCTTGCTGCGGATCGCCTGCATGAGGTCTCCCAGTGGTGTTCCTTCTCCGTGGGAAATGCCGTGTTTTTCCGACCATGTCTCGATTTTCTCGATGTTGAGGAAACCGGCCCTCACGCTGTCTGATAGATCGTTGAGCGAATAGGCGGTGTCATCCGCCCAATCCATCACCTGGCATTCGATTGACTTGAACTTGTTCCTCGCCGGTCCGGGGGGAAGATCTAACGGAAAGTCGTTTCCTCCCATCGCCCAGTCGAGATGGGCGTGTTGGTCGTCATGGATGAAATGATGCAGCGGCGCGACCCCGGTGGTGCTGATGAGTTCGCTCCACAGCGACTTGTATTTGAGGATGCCATCCATAAATGCACGGGTAGGATCCATGCCGCTGCGTTTCACAGAAAATATCCGTTCGGTGAGAAGGCGCAGCGTTTGGGCGTTGCCTTCGAATCCGCCGAACTTCGCCATCAGGTGATTCAATGTGCGCTCCCCCGCATGGCCGAACGGCGGGTGTCCGAGATCGTGTGACAAGCAGATGGCTTCTATCAGGTCCGGGTCGATGAAAAAATCATCAGTCAGCGGGCCGTCCGACTGCGATTTGAGCCAATAGGAAATCGATTTTCCAATCTGCGCAACCTCCAGCGAATGCGTCAACCGCGTGCGGTAGAAATCATACTCGCCACTCCAGAATACCTGCGTCTTGTTTTGCAATCGCCGGAACGTCGGTGTGTGCAAAACGCGGTCGCGATCGATCTGGAATGGTGTCCGGAAATCACCCGCATCCTGCCTGCCCGAACGGCGTTCGGTGTCGAATTCCCCATAAAAACGGTTCTGCATGTGCGTGATAATGTGTATTTCCCATGCGGTCGGCAAACATTTCCTTGATTGTCCGATCAATCCTCCATCCAGCGATCAAGGGCGTAATCGAGTTCTTCGCAGCGCCTGACGTTGTATGCCTCGTTGGCGGCAACAGTGACGCGGCGGCCCGCGCTGTTCTGGAAATGCAACAGGACCGGGGTGGTGCCGGGATGTTTTGAAATGGCACTCTTGATTTCCATCAGATCGAACTCGCTGTTGCGCGTGGTCCAGAGCATCAGTTCGAGCGGTCCGTTGACATTGCCCGCGCCGCGTTTGGCTTTGAGTTCGCCGACTTCATAGCCGGTCAGGCGGCGGGCTCCGGTGCGGTCGTCCGTTTGGATGGCGCACTTGAGCTTGATGATTTTCCCCGCTTCCAAAAGTCCTGCGTCACGTGATGGCGTGTAGGTTTCCCCCCACAACATGATTTCGGAACTGCCGGTGAAGTCCTCGAGGGTCAGGATGCCGAAGGGCTTGCCGGTTTTGGTCGTCTTTGACTCCACTGAACGGATCATGCCTGCGAAGGCGAATCGGTCGCGCGGGTTGTTGATCACCAAATCCTCGATCAAACCGAGTTTCTTGTATTTGTCCGAATCGATCACCCGGCGGAACTTGTCGAGCGGATGGCCGGTGACATAAAACCCTAACAATTCTTTCTCGTGGGCGAGGCGGTCGTCCTTGCTCCATTCCGGAACCTGCGAGTCCCGAGCATTGGATTTTATCACCGGTGCGGGAGGAGCGAAGTCCATCGCATCGAACAAGGAAACCTGGCCGGACGCGCGGTCGCGCTGCGCGGATGAGGCGGATGCGACGACCTGTTCGAGGCGGTTGAACATGCCAGCGCGGGTTTCTCCGGTCCAATCGAGTGCTCCGGCCTTGACGAGGTTTTCGAGGATCCGCTTGTTGACCACCTTCGAATCGAGGCGCGCGGCAAAGTCATCGAGCGAGGCGAATTTTCCGTTAGTCTCGCGTTCCTGGATGGCGGTGGCCATGGCACCCTCGCCGCAGTTTTTGATTGCGGCGAGTCCGTAGCGGATTCCCTTCACTCCATTGATGGTGGTTTCCGGTGAGAACCGGAGCTGGGAGGCGTTGATGTCGGGCGGCAGGATCTCGATGCCCATGCGGTGGCACTCGGAGACGAACACGCTGATCTTGTCGGTGTTGTGAACTTCGTTAGACAACAGCGCGGCCATGAACTCGACCGGGCGGTTGGCTTTGAGATAGGCCGTCCAATACGAAATGTGACCGTAACAGGCGGAGTGCGATTTGTTGAAACCGTAACCTGCGAACATCTCGATCTTCTCGAAGATATGGTTGGCGAGTTTCGGGCCGATGCCATTGGTTGTCTCGCAACCCGCGACAAACTTGCCGCGTTCCTCCGCCATTTTCTTCGGGTCCTTCTTGCCCATCGCGCGGCGCAGCACGTCGGCACCGCCGAGGGTGTAGCCGGCCAGCACCTTGGCCGCGTTCTGCACCTGCTCCTGATAGATCATGACCCCGTAGGTGTTGCCGCAGATGCGCTCCAGCAACGGATGTTCATACATCGCCTTCTTGCGGCCCTTCTTCACCTCGATCATCTGGTCGATGAATTGCATGGCTCCGGGACGGTAGAGTGCGAGAAGGTCGATGATGTCGTCGATCCGATCGAGTTGATATTTCCGGCAGGTCTCGACCATGCCGCCGGACTCCAACTGGAACACGCCCATCGTGTCACCCCGGTTGAGCAGATCGAAGGTCGGCTTGTCATCCAACG
>CAIVKO010000027.1 GCA_903906515.1 Akkermansiaceae bacterium | reverse complement strand
GAGCAAATATCACGCCAACTCGCGAAAAACCTAACATTATTTTATCCCAAATGACCCTTAAGTTAGCGCCATTCGGGTCAGTCCCCGCAGTGAAACAAAATATGTTTAACGATTCGACAGAATCGAGTTGTCTTAGGGCATGGCAAGACCACTACGTTTTCAGTATCCTGGGGCGCTTTACCACGTCATGGCTCGTGGTGACGGCGGGAAGATCGTGTTTGAGACCGAAGACGACCACTTGGTTTTTCTGAACCGGTTGGGAGAAACCTGCGCCAGTTGCGGTTGGCGGGTGCATGCCTGGGTGCTCACAAGGGTAAGTCACTTTCATGGTCCTTGGCGTTGCTTGGAGGATTGCGCCAGTATTTTTCAACGGCTAGAGTCAACATGATGTCCGCCGCCGTTTTGAGATTTGGAAATCCATCCACTTCATCACCCAAGCGCCCCATCCTCACTTCTGGCAGCACGGACACCAATAAGTGGCTCGTTGCGCCATCACCGCCTGGCTCAATCGTTCCTTGAAACCTTTGAAGTGCCATGGTATGCTCCGCTCATGACAACCCAATTTCTTACTGATGATCGCGGTCAGAAGGTCGCAGTCGTCATTCCTATTGCTGACTATGAGTCACTTATGGAGGATGTGGCTGATCTTGCGGCGGTCGCTGAGCGCAGAGACGACGAGCGAATTTCCCTTAACCAACTCAAGATCCAATTGTCCGCCGATGGCCTCTTGCCGCGTTGAGATTTCCAAGTCTGCCGTGAAAGATCTGCGGGGGATCGACCGGAAGTGGATTCCTAGGATTGTGGCGACCATCGAAATGCTTGAGTCGGATCCGCGACCGTCCGGTTGCAAAAAACTCGTGGGTTCCGAACATACTTATCGCCTGAGGGTTGGGGATTACCGTGTGGTTTACGATATTCATGATGACACGTTGATCGTATGGGTCGTGAGAATCCGCCATCGCCGGGACGTTTACCGCTAGATCCATCCGCCGTTATCCCGCCATACACGTTGGTCGTCGCTTCTTACCACGAAAGAGCTGCAATGACCGGACGATGGTCCGAACCCAATGCCGGGCCGGTCATGCGACGGATCGTTCCTGAAAAACCGCGGGTCAGGATGTGGTCGATCGGTAGGGTCATCAGCAAGGCGAGGCAAAACAGCGCGTGTTTCGGTTTTCTCCACGCCGCGAGTGTTATGAAACAGGGTAGCAAAAAGCAGAAATACTGCGCCTGGGGATGATTGAAGAGATCGAGCGACCAGTGATACCCGCTGAACCATCCCGCCATAGGAAACAAGGCCGAAACAATCGCCACACGCAGCACAGCTTGCGGAGTAACGAGCCAACGACCGGATATCTTGCGTGGCGGAGATTCCGTCGTCATTTGCGGAGCGGGTGATTCCTGATGCACGCGTTCACTCCATCTCATTGGGCCCATGGTCGTCGAGTAAGAAGATGCCAGATATCGATTGTCTGACTCTTCCGCATTCCATTCGCTTCATCATCCGGTATTAGAGACAGTCTGAAAAATGTCAGGGACCGACTTGCCCTCGCTTCGCTCACGCCATGCGGAATGCGCTTCGCGGAGGAAAGATATCGTTTGCACGACTAGGGCATTCCGGGCGGTCCGGTTGCGAAAGGCAGGGACCGATCTCCGAGCGGTCTAGCGCCGGGCAGCGAATGATCATGCGAATGTTTGATCTGTAGAACTCTGCATTCTCTTTTCATTTACATCTCATGCATGTGGACCGCCCGGAGGTCGGTCCCGAATGGCGCTAACTTAAGGGTCATTTGGGATAAAATAATGTGAGGTTTTTCGCGAGTTGGCGTGATATTTTCTCATTGATCATCAATGACTTCCATTACACCGATGTTTCCAGGTTGGCACCGAAAACTTTATGGTAGGAGGCCTCTCCGGCCCGGCATCGCAATACGCCGCAAGGCCGCTGATCTCAG
>CAIVKO010000026.1 GCA_903906515.1 Akkermansiaceae bacterium | reverse complement strand
TTGAATGGGCCCATTCTCGCGAAGAAACCACGTGGGCATCCCGGCCTCTACTAACTCTCCAGAAAACATAACTCGCAACATTCCCACTAAATCACCCACCAGATTTCACGAAGAAGCAGAATTCTTAACAGGAGGCAACAGAGAGTGATCACTGGAGGGATTTCCAAACCATCCGTGAGCCCATCCCTTACAAATCATAAGCCATAGTTCTTCAATTGAAACAAAGAGGAATGAATGCGCCAAACTCCTCCCTTCCACACACCTCCGTTGCCTCCTGTTCAAATAAAGATTTCTAAACAGGAGGCAACAGAGAGTGATCACTGGAGGGATTTCCAAACCATCCGTGAACCCATTCCTTACAAATCATAAGCCATAGTTCTTCAATTGAAACAAAGAGGAAGGCCAAGCGCGTAAGCCCCTCCCCTTCCTCAAACCTCCGTTTCCTCCTGTTCAAAAGAATTCTTAACAAAACTGCCGAAGGCTTGTAGGCAGTTTGGACAGGAGCGAACGCGACGTGCCCGTAGGGCGGCTTCGAGTCAAAAGCACGCAGAGGTTGACCATTGAAGGGATTTTCAAGCCATCATGGACTTGCATTCACGCCTTACGCGGCGATTCATTCACCGAGTTTCAGCGCCGCAAGCGGTATGATGCTAAGTGCCGAGGAGTTCGGATAGTCTTTCATATTTGCAGTGATCAGCGCATGCATTCCGGCCGCTGAGGCAGTTGCTAAAATTTGCAAGTCATGCAATCTCTTGCCTCGAATTTGATATTTACCGGCCCATTCCAGGAACAACTCTCCCGCTTGCAGGGTTTCCGCAACCAACGAGGCTCTTTTTTGAAACCTTTTGATGTTGTCGAGAGCATGATCGGTCGTCATGCCCAAACCATTGTTTTCAATCGGCCTTGTTGCCACGACGAGGTATTCACGGAGGACTTGGGTGCCTAGAAAAAGATCTACTCCAGCATCGGAAGCGTTTCGAAACAAGTCCAATGCATGGCCATGGAGTCGCCGTCCCTCATCAGTTGCCTCCAGAAGGACGTTGGTGTCCACAAGAGCCTTGGTTCCCCGATCAATCTTCATAAAGCCCCTCCCGTGACCAATCTTGGTTGCCTTGAGTCTTGACCGTGTGAAGTGAAAATTCCGAAATTTCGCCGATGATGGCTTGTTTTGCAGCCTCCTCCAGCAAGGCCTGCAATTCACCCTGTAGCGATCGATGATGCCGACTGGCTCGTCGCTTGAGCCGTTCAATCGTTTGTTCTG
Source organism: Akkermansiaceae bacterium (assembly GCA_903906515.1). Taxonomy (GTDB): domain Bacteria; phylum Verrucomicrobiota; class Verrucomicrobiia; order Verrucomicrobiales; family Akkermansiaceae; genus Luteolibacter. The sequence continues at coordinate 14,342 of CAIVKO010000026.1, read as the reverse complement.
GAACGTCGCGAATATGCAGCGATTTCATACCAGTAGCATAATGCTACAATCAGGAGTGAGCAAGTGAAAAACGAGGCTAATAGCGCTGCGGCCCGGTTGTGCCTGCGGCACCCAGTGTTTCGGTTGTGCCTACGGCACCCAGTGTTTCGGTGAACCGGTTGCGCCTGCGGCACCCGGTGAAACGGTAATACTGGAGAGAAAGAAACAATGCGGAGCGTCCGGTCCTTTAGCTCTTACTGAAACACCGAGCAGCGCAGCCGAAACCGAAACACCGAAATTCCGGTTTTTCAGTCGCCTTCGGCCCAGTGTTTCGGTGAAACAGTAATAGAAGAGAGAAAGGAACAGTGCGAAGCGTCCGATTCTTTCGCTCTTACCGACACACCGATCGGCGCAGCCGAAACCGAAACACCGAAATTCCGGCCGCACAGCGGCACCGAAACACCGGCTCCCGCTCTTACCGACACACCGAAACACCGAAACACCGAAACAGCGAAACACCGAAACACCGAAACACCTCCCCCCCATGCTCCGCATCATCCTCCTTGGCCGCACGGGCAACAATCTGTTCCAGTACGCGCTGGGGAGGGTGTTGGCGGAGAAGCATGGCGTGCCACTGGTGCTAGACGGATCTTGGTATAATGCGCAAGGATGGGCGGAGGTTTCTCATTTCCTCAGGCTACCAATTAAAGCGAAGGTTGTGCGCCCGTGCACCCTGGGTTCAAGAGCCTTGCGGAAGCTTACGGGAAAACATTACTGGGAATATCGGGGTGTACCGGTGCTTAAGGAAGCAAGCGACGATCAGTCGTTTAACCCTCGATTTCTGAATGCGCCTGCGGACTGTGTGTTGTTCGGATATTTCCAGACGCCTCTGTATTTTCAGGGTATCGCTGGTGAACTTCGTGCCGAGTTCAGGCAACTATTTGCCGATGCATTCGAAAGCTCCGGGCAGGATGCCCGGGCCACGGTGGCGCGGGCATCCTGCCCGCCATCTATTCATCAACGTCTATCCGAACCCAATTCAGTCGCCGTCCATGTGCGACGGGGCGATTACCTGCACCATCCCGTCTTCAAGGTGTGCGACTCCGCCTACTATCTGGATTCCATGCAACAAATGCGCGCGAGCCTCCCGGCAGCGCGTTTTTTCATTTTCTCCGATGACCCGCAGTGGTGTCGCGAGAACTTCAAAGCACCTGATGTGGCGGCGATCATCGGTCGCCGCTGTAATGAAGAAAAAGATGCGGCGACCGGGGATCGCCGCCACGATCACGCACGCGCAAATCCGCTGCACGATCTCTATCTGATGAGCCTCGCTAGTCACCATATCATTGCCAATAGCACCTATTCCTGGTGGGCCGCCTGGTTAGGAGAAAAGCCCGGCCAGCAAGTCATCATGCCAGAGCGCTGGTATGCGCACAGCATCAAAGCTCCGATTGAGGAGAAGAGATGGTAGCGCGGTCTGGCTCAGACCGCATGTGATAGGTAGCGCGGTCTGGCTCAGACCGCATGTGATAGGTAGCGCGGTCTGGCTCAGACCGCATGTGATAGGTAGCGCGGTCTGGCTCAGACCGCATGTGAATGATGAGCGAATAATCAGATCAAGGACCGCCGTTCCGTCTCTTCTTGAACCACGCATTCTCATCCCATTCTCTGCGGTCTGAGCCAGACCGCGCTACCATATTCATCCCATTCTCTGCGGTCTGAGCCAGACCGCGCCTATCAAATCAATGACTGATTTTCGAAGATCCCATCTACCGCATGATCCACCGAATTGGATCGACCCGACCCAGGAAGCCTTTTTCATCACGATCAACTGCCTACCTCGTGGATCCAATCACCTTGCTCATGATCATGTCTGGACGGCCCTGATTGAGACCATCACATTCCGTGAAGAACGCGGCGATTGGAAATGGAACCTCTTTCTTGCCATGCCAGACCATCTGCATGGCATCGTAACCTTCCCAAATTCGTTTTTTATGAAAAAATCCATTTCCTCCTGGAAACGATGGCTTACCAAATCCAAATCAATTTGTTGGCAACGTGATTTCTTTGATCACCGATTGAGGAATTGGGAGTCTGCTCAAGAGAAAGCCAAATACATACGGATGAATCCGGTTCGAGCAGGATTGGTCATCCATCCAGAGGATTGGCCATACCAACGGTAGGGGCTGACCAGGTAGGGCTGGGTCGCCGTGCCCGGCCGTGATTACCCGTGAGGGAGAGACAGTTCATTAACCGCAAATCAGCACCGCCATCCGGCGGAAAAATGGGCGCGCCACGGCGAGCACGCCCTACCTTTCCCGTGCGCGCCCACCTTTTGTGCACCTCATCCCGCTCTTCCCATATATGCGCATAAGATTTCCACCTACTCTCTCGATACTGGTCTGCCTTCTTCTCTGGGCGATTGGCGGCCATCTATGGTCGGCCATGTCGTGGGGCCATGACAGTTTTCAGCTAACCGAGTGGCTGATCAATTATTCAGGGGGCTTTGTGCGCCGTGGACTGCCAGGAACAGTGATCAGTTTCGTTGCAGGTTGGTCTGGGATACAGGCCAATTACCTAATTATCGTCTTCTCATTTCTCTGTTACGGAATCCTCGTATTCTGGTTCCTCCACCGGGCCACCCGCAAATTTCCTGCAATACTCATTCTCTCCTGCGTGGTATTGGGATTTCCCGCCTATCAGGAATCCATCGTGCGAAAGGATTGTCTGGGACTTCTTTTTCTACTCCTGTGCCTGAGCATCAAACACAGCCGCCTTCCGCGCCATTTTTCCATTCCAACCATCAATCTGATTGCCATAGCTGCTATCCTTTCCCACGAGGCCTTCGCCTTTTACGGACTACCGGCACTGATTATTTTCGGCCACCGCAATGAATCCCCGGTTACCTTCCATGGCATACTCAAGCGTTCCTTGGCATTGCTACCGGCTGTGCTATGTTTCCTGTGCGTCACACGGATGCATGGAACGCCAGAAATCGCACAAGCGGTGAACGATTCATGGCTCCCACTTTGGAAGGTCATCGATCCCACCAACCCAAATCTGGAAGTCCCTGCGGCATCAATCCAAGCACTGGGTTGGAGTCCTGAAAAAGGTTTGTCACTCGGGCTCACGCTACTGACCTCGGGCATATACCAACCAGCCGCGTGGATCATCCTTTTTGCGGTTTCGTTCGGATTGATTGTGCTCTTCATCGGACGGGATACTGAAAGGGACGATGCCTCCATCATGGATTCCAGAATCCGTGTGTCCGCGCTCCTGTTGATGCAGTTGATTTTCATCTCACCGCTCTTTCTTCTCGGTTATGACTATGGCCGATGGCTCTTTTTCTGGGTGGCGAGTTCCATCATGTTGCACACGAAGGAAATTGACGCACCCCTATGGACGAGATCCGCTGTGACCGCATTATTCCAGAAAACGCGAGCGGAACATATCCTAAGTCGCCTGCCAGCAAAGGATTGGTATCTTTTGTTTTTCGGCATTCCGGTATGCTGGAATATCAGGGAGTTCCTCATTTCAAACCCGGTTGGTCGGCACCTTCATATCCTGTGGTCATGGTTTTAACCAATTCGAACCAGCTGCCGGTCATCTCAGGGAACCGGTAATTGAACAGAGAAAGAGTCAGTGCGTAGCGACTGATTCTTGCCCTCTTACTGAAACACTGAGCGGCGAAGTCGCAACCGAAACACCGAAACACCTCTCCCTCTTTCCACCCCCTCTCCCATGTTGCTATCCATCATCATACCGGTTTTCAACGAGGTGAATCTCGTTTGCGAACTGCTGCGCAAAGTGATGGACCTGCAGCTTGAAGATGGAATGGAGAAGGAAATCATCGTTGTGGATGATGGCTCGTCCGATGGCACTCATGCGGTGATAGAATCCTTCATTCAATCACGATCCGATACCGGGATCCGTTTGATCAAACATGAGAGAAACTGCGGCAAGGGAGCTGCGGTAAAAACGGGATTTAAAGTTGCAGAAGGAGAAATCCTGATCATCCAAGATGCCGACCTCGAATATGATCCCGAGGAAATACCAAGCGTAGTGAGACCGATCTCCGAAGGCCGGGCAGAGGTGGTTTACGGATCGCGCATTCTGATGGAAAAAGCGCTGGGAAGATCCGGAATCTGCGGACTGATCACAGGGAAACATCCGCACTCCTACGTGCTTGCCTATCTGGGAGGCGTGACGATCACCAAGTTTGTCAATCTGATATGCAGATCCTCGCTGACCGACGAACCGACGTGTTACAAATGTTTCCGCCGAACTGTCCTGAATGAAATAACCATTGAAAGCAATGATTTCGCATGGGAGCCGGAAGTAACTGTAAAAATCCTCAACCATGGCATCTTCATCCATGAGGTCCCGATTTCCTATCATCCACGAAAGAATCGGGACGGGAAAAAGATCAAATGGCAGGATGGAGTCAAAGCCCTGTGGACAGTGTGGAGATTTAGATAGGGGTAGGATTCCACCGCCGTGGGAACCGCAGGTAGGGCTGGGTCGCCGCGCCCTGCCATTTTCGGTAGGGCTGACCCGCCGTGGTCCGCCCACTTTCCCCAAGGTAGGGCTGACCCGCCGTGGTCCGCCCACTTTCCCCAAGGTAGGGCTGACCCGCCGTGGTCCGCCCACTTTCCCCCTGAGGGTGAGACTTTTCTAAAACGCTTCAATCACCGAGCTTTAGCACCGCCATTCGGCGGGAATGTAGGCGCGCCACGGCGAGCGCGCCCTACCATCTAACTTCAACCTCTATTCCTATGGATTCTATCGGGCGCAAGAAACTTCCACATGACGAAGTCCCGCTCAATACATGCAACCCGGAGGGCGAAATCTATTTCATCACAATCTGCTGTCATCCACGCGGGGTAAATCAACTTGCCATTCCAGCAATATGGCAGGCCATTGATGAGACCATCCATCTTCGTGAAAGTCAGGGCGATTTGGATTGTCGTCTTGCAGTCGCCATGCCTGACCATCTCCATGCCTTGTTAGGTTTTCCCGGCAGCAAATCCATGAAGGTTGTGATATCCGCGTTCAAGTCATGGCTGGCGAGTCGGCATCAAATTAAATGGCAACGAGATTTCTTTGATCACCGATTGAGGAATTGGGAATCCGCCCAAGAGAAAGCCAAATACATACGGATGAATCCAGTTAGAGCAGGATTGGTCATCAATCCCGAGGATTGGCCATACCAACGGTAGGGCTGACCCAGGTAGGGCTGGGTCGCCGCGCCCTGCCCACTTTACCCGGGTAGGGCTGACCCGCCGTGGTCCGCCGTGTCTACCCGCTAGGGAGAAACATTTCAATCACCGCGCTTTAGCGCCGCCATTCGGCGGGAATGTGGGCGCGCCACGGCGTGCGCGCCCTACCGTCCTACCATTTTCGCCTACAGTCTCGGTGAGACCGCACTACCTTTTCAGCTTTCACACAGCCTCATGTTCTTCACGCATTCAAAATCCCTCTTGCTGATTCTCGCGGTGGTCCTCGCATGGTTTTCCCCGTGGATCATTGGCGGAAAAATTCTCGCCCCACTGGATCTACAGAACCGGATGATGAGTCCGTGGCGAGCGGGAAACGAGACGGTGTTCGCGAAGAACCACATCGTTTCTGATGGAGTTGACCAGTATCTGGTCTATCGAATGATCGCGGAGAAGAATTATCGCGAAGAAGGATGGGTCGGATGGAGTTCGCTCACTTATGGAGGAACCGCCCAGCATGCCAACACGATGGCATTGTATTACGATTGGACGATGCAACTCCACCGTTGGTTTGATTTCTGGACAGCTTGGCATCTGGGATTGATGGGACAGGTCCTACTAGCTGCGTATGGGATGTATTATTTCCTGCGAGGCAGATCGATCAACCATGTTTTAGCCTGCTGCGGAGCCTTGGCTTATGCGGCGAACTCCCAATTCATCACCTGGATCTATCATCGATGGACCCTCAGTGCATTCTGTTGGGTGCCCTGGATTCTGTGGGCCATCGACGCACATCGTCGGGGCAAACGATTCGCATGGCAGTTGGTGCCGGTATTCATTGGCATGGCGTTTCTGGGCGGCACCCTGCAACATGCGGCGCTGGTTGTGCTAGCAGTGGCCGCCATATGGCTGGAAGAGGCAATTCAAACCGAGACTGTAGCGTCGCTCTGTGAGCGTCGCTGTTCTCCCGGAGGAAACATCAGCGACGCTCATAGAGCGCCGCTACAGTTGAATTGCTTCCGAAACCGCCCAACAATCGCAGTCCTGGCCTATCAGTCGCATCTTATCGGCAGATACGCGCTTTGGGGCCTCCTCGGCTTAGGACTTGCCGCGATGATGTTCCTACCCTGTACCGATGCGCTTCTGATTAGCAATAGCCTGGGACTCCACACTGGCATGACTGCCAACGTCGCCAACAGCATCTATCCACAAGGTCCGCTACAACCGTTGTTCAATCTGGCTGCTTATCCATTTCAAATCTTCCCATCGATCCTGGGGCGCTGCGGTTCAGTGGATGTGCTTAAACTGTTCAGGAGCGAGTTGTTTTATGTCGCGTATTTCGGATCGCTACCGGTGCTCGTTGCCTATCTGGCATTCTGGAGAAAAGACTCACCTCTTCTTGCGCGGATTCTCATCGGATGCGGACTTCTGCTGCCACTCACACCTCTGGTTAGGGTTCTATATCAACGATTGTATCTTCTGTTCATTTTAGGCGGGATTCTCGCCTTTACCCACTTCATGGAAAACGCGACCCGAGAGACACGACTCAGGGTTTTCAAGATCACGGGATCGCTGGCGGCCCTAGCTGTCACAGGTTGGTTTGGGATAAGTTTATTACTGCACTCTCAACCGGGAATCACCGTGAAGATCAGGGACAAAATCGCGGCAAGCGGCGGGGGCAGCTCATTCGGCTTCTTCAGCGAATGGATCTCACAACGCGCCAATCACTTTATTTCGGATCTTTTCATCTGGAGTCCTCAGCAATGGATACCGTTGGTCCTGTTTGCCGTGGCACTGGCGGGCCTATACTGGACTGCTTCCTCCCATGAAAAGCGGCGCAGTGCGGGAACCTGGCTTGTCACCCTTGCGGTCATTGGCGAGGTCTCGTTGTTCGGATCTCGATGGGTGACGTGGAGCGATCCGACAAAAGATCCGCTATTTGCGGAGACACCCGAGTCCAGAGCCCTGCATGAACATGTCGGACACGATGGCAGGGTTACCACCCTGATCCATCCGACCGCCCACATGGCTCGCACCCCATTCATTCCTAACACGCTTTCAGCCTACGGTATCGCTGCGGATAATGGCTATGACAGCATCATTCCCAAGGGCATGCTGCTACCGGGAGAATCCGCCGGCGACGCGTCTAAACTTGGACGGTTCGCAGTATCCCACCTGATCACATGGACAGGCAACCCGGACGTTCCTAAGGAATGGAAACCCGTATGGAACAGCCCCTCGATGTCGCTCTATGAAAACACGAGACCCGTGCCTAGATATTTGGCTTTCAAGTCGCAGATAGAAATGGATTCGTTCTTCGCTGGAGAACAACCTGAGTATCTTTTCGTTAGTGAAAAAACGGGGAAGGAAAACAGTCGGTCATTAGACGTTCCTGCCGGAGCGCGTTGGATCCGCATCGCGGAAAACCAAGGCGATGGCTGGCAATACCGAGGGAGCGGAACCCATGACACATGGAACGATGTCATGCGGGCCCCCGATGCCAGCATGATCATGGAAAACCCGACGCCCGATCAACCCGCCGCAATCGAGATGCGCTACAACCCACCACTGAGGAGATCCGGAATGTGGATATCATTTGCATCGCTGCTTCTTATTGTCGCATCATCCATCCGCAGGACACCCTGGGTAGGGCGTGCTCGCCGTGGTAAGCCCTGTTTCCCCAGGTAGGACTGACCCGGGTAGGGCTGACCCGCCGTGGTCGGCCGTGATTACCCGTGAGGGTGGGACGTTTCTGAAACAGTTCTTTCACCTCGCTCCAGCGCCGCCATCCGGCGGGATAGTGGGCGCGCCACGGCGAGTGCGCCCTACCTTTTTCATTTCAGCATTTTAGCTTTCACATCATCTCTCATGTTACGTTCCATTTTTCGCAATGCCGGCATTCATCCTCGGCGCTTGGCTGCCGCAATCTGCGGATGGCGACGCTATATGAAAGAGCGTTCGGAATATCGTAACGCCCCGAATGACGGGAGTTGGCCATGGAGTAATGAACTGCCTATGCTAACGGAATGGCAAGAGACATCGGGTTCACTGGGCACCTACTTCTTCCAAGACCAGCTTGTCGCTCGTTGGATTTATGAAAGCTCTCCACTGCGTCATGTCGATGTGGGCTCGCGATTGGACGGATTCATCGGAAATCTCTCAGTCTTCCGGGAAGTGGAGGTGATCGACATCCGGCCGCAGCCAACGGACGTCCCTAATGTCCGCTTCCATCAACTCGACCTGATGGCGGAACTTCCTGAACCGTGGATAAGCTGCACCGACTCACTTTCCTGTCTGCATACCATCGAGCATTTCGGACTGGGGCGTTATGGTGATCCAATCGATCCTGATGGCCACTTGAAAGGCTTAAATCAATTGAAACGCATGATCAAACAAGGAGGGATGTTATATCTATCAACTCCGATCGGACCGCAGAGGGTGGAATTCAACGCCCACCGGGTGACAGCTCCATCCACCCTCGCGGGATGGTTCGATGACGCCTGGGTCATCGAACGATGCGCGGTGATCGATGATGGAAACCACATCACGGAAAGCAGTGATGTCGCTGAACTGAAGTATTTCAAAGGAAACATGGGAGTAGGAATTGTTGCGGCGAGGAAGAAGAGGGATTGAATTTCACTCTAGGCCACCTTGCATTCATTCATGAAACGAAGATTACATGACCGGATCCTCGACCGCCTTTGGGTTGAAATCTGTAACTTACTACAGGATACATCACCGGTTCCGTGCGCACTGGATGGCGAAACATCCGGAACAAGCATATCTTCATCGATGGAATGGCCTCGTGCATGTGACGCATTGGCAAAAAAAATTTGGACGCCACATGACTTTCGCAGAAGAAAATCCGTAAGACAAGTTGTAGAGACGCTCGGCATAGTCGATGGCCGGTATTTTGCACAAATATTACGTCACATGCAATTTCCACCCGAAAACCTCTGGAATGTTCGGGAAATCTGCGAATGGGGAAATCCTTTCAAGGTGCCTTCATCTCTACTTGGTTGGGCATGGAATTGCAGTCCTACATCACTCCGTTACCTTGCTCACGCATTCTGGTTGAAACAAAACAGATGGATCACACAAGGAGGATCCATCGTTGAAATAGGTGCGGGGTTCGGCGCGATGAACGCCATTCTCTCCGATGCGAAAATCCATATTGTGGACCTCCCGGAGGTAACATCCTGCGTTTCTGTCATCATGGAAGAAATCGGACTTTCCGAATATCTGATTCCAGCCGATCAAATTATCAGAGGTGATTATACCGTAATATCGAATTATGCGTTTTCCGAACTGACAACCCAATTGCAGGACCAGTATTTTGAAAAGTGGATCCGCAGGTCAAAAAACGGTATCATAATCAGTAACGCTAAACTGTTTGCACAGAATATATCCGGCCGAACCAATCATGACATTGTAATCTCCCTCCGTAATTTCGGATTCCACGTGGAGTGTTACAACGAACACCCAATACTGGGCCCGAGCGACATAATGTGTGGCAATGTCTTAATCACCTGGAAGTCCTGAACTCAGGTCGGGCTGGGTCGCCGCGCCCGGCCCACTTTTCCCGCGAGGGTGAGACGTAGAAGATGAGTCATTGGTCATCGTGGAAGAGAAGAGACACTGCGCAGTCTTAAGGTCGAAGGTCTAAAAGTCTAAAAGTCGAGAATAAGGTGTGCTGCGTTTCTAACATTCGCAAAGCAGCTGCGATGCTGAAGAAAAAAGCCCGAAGGCCAATGCTTCATCGACTTTTAGACCTTCGACTTTTAGACCTTTAGACCGCGCAGCGTCTTCTCTTCATCATCCCACGCCGATGGCGGAAAAGCGGTCGCGCCACAGCGAGCGCGCCCTACCCTTTTACAGGTAGGCTACTCGCCGTGGTCGGCCCACTATCCCGGGCCTCTTCTTATACCGCAATTCGATGGCTGTGCTTTTGACACTACCTGCGACTACTAATCTTCCAGAAATCCGATGACTTTGACAACCCACCCGTCAAACATCGTATAAGACCGCTCGCAAGCGATGCCCGGAACACACAGATTTTTCCATACCCGCCTATCAGGAGATATGGGCATGGTCGCGCTGTTTTTTTTCGGTGCTGTCCTGCTCGGTTTCATTTCCATCATGGTGTTGAACCACGGAGTGTTCACTTACATGTTGGATGATCCCTACATCCATCTAGCCGTAGCCGAAGAACTGGCAAAGAGCGGTCATTATGGAGTGAACCCCGGCGAAGTCTCGGCCCCCTGCTCGAGTCCGCTGTGGCCATTCCTGATGGTTCCTTTCGCACGTTTTCCCTGCTTCACGCTGATTCCCTTGATCTTGAGCGCGGCGGCTGCGTTCCTGACCACTTTACTCGCACTTGGACGCATGCGAAAACTGTTACCCCCCAAAGAAAACAACCGATCGGGGGACATACTCCGTGCAGCGGTGGTTGCAGGTTTCCTGCTTGCCACAAATACCATCGGACTCGTCTTCACTGGGATGGAACACAGCCTACAAGTGCTACTTGCCGTCTTGGTCGTGGAGGGCATGCTACGCGTGACCGAACAATCCCCACCGGGCTGGGGGTTCTACCTGGCAGTCGTAGCCGGTCCGTGGGTGCGCTACGAAAACATGGCACTCACCCTCGCCGCCGTGATCCTATGTTACGCCTTGGGACGGCGGCGACAGGCCATCCTACTTGGAGCGACGGCGCTCGCAGGCCTGCTAGTATTCAGCGGTTATCTAATTTCGCTGGGCTTGTCACCCGTTCCGGCATCCATCACAGCAAAGTCAACCTTTGTGGGGGAGTCACCCGTCATCGCGGTTTTCAAGAACCTCAAGAATTCGATCAACCTAGGCAGGGGCATGATCTTGGCACTGGGCGTGGCACTGCTGGTCGGCATCGCGCTGGCATGGCGTGGTGAACGGACCTGGCGTATCACCGCCGGTTGTGTGGCGTTGGCCGGATTCCTGCACCTGATCGCAGGAGCTTATGGATGGGTCAACCGCTATGAAATTTACATTCTTGCCGCGCTTATCTGGGGACTTGCAGCACTCACGGCAAAAATCCTGGAACATGCCAGTATCCACCCAAGCCGCCGACTAGGATTGGTTATCCTGCCATTGGTTCCCATCATCGGATTTCCATATCTATACGGGTTAATTATGCTTCCACTAGCAACAAATAACATTTACGAGCAGCAATACCAGATGCATCGTTTTACAGTCGATTACTGGCGCAAGCCTGTTGCAGTGAACGATCTGGGCTATGTGAGTTTCCAAAATGACAGCTATGTCCTGGATTTATGGGGACTGGCTTCGCCTCTAGCCCTGAAAGCCAGGATGAACCACGAAGATCCAGCGTGGATGAACTTCCTGGCAGATAAACACGGCGTCAAACTGGCGATGATTTATTCCGAGTGGTTTCCGAACCTTCCCTCCAGTTGGAAAAAGGTGGGCACTCTGAGACTCACAAGAAAGTTGATCTCTCCGGCGGGCAGAGAGGTTTCCATTTACGCAATAAAACCCGAGTATGTGTCTGAAATCACGCAAGCGATGAATTATTTCCGAAAATCCTTACCACGTGAAGAAATGCTAGAGATTTCGGGCGCGGAAAATCCAATAAATCCATAAGTTCAGCTTGGCACGACCATTCACTAGAAGTCTATAATTTATGTTTGAACAGCATGTTCCAAATCCACAAATGCTGCCAATCAATGATATTACAAACCCATGAAGCTCATCCACCCCACTCCCCCATTCGATCCCCGTGCCGAGGCCATGCTGCCAGCGGTGGGGGGTTTTCCCTCCTCTGACCGCCCGTTGTTTCTAGCGGGTTACAGTGAGCTTTGCCGGATCGATCTGAGTGGCAAACATGCTTTGGAAATCTGCGGTGGCTTTGGAAAGCTGGCAGCTGGATTGGCGGAGCAGTTTCCGGAAGCGCAGGTGACCGGATTGGATCTCTATGCCGCGTCCGGGCCGGAGATCGATGAATTAAAGAAACGCCTGCCCGGACTTTCTTATGTCGCAGGAGATGCTTTCGATCTATCCGGGTATGCCGATGAGTCGTTCGATCTGGTTTTCGGCCAAGCGGCCCTCCACCACCTCGCTCACGATCCAGAGGGCCTTTGCAGACAAGTGCATCGGGTGCTCAAACCCAGCGGACGTTTCGTGTTCATCTTCGAACCGCTGGGACACAACCTGCTTGTCGCGGCAGTTCGCGCGGTGAACATGGCCAGGCATGAACTCGGCGACGAGAGCAATCTGTATTTGTCACAGTTCGAGCGGATGAAAGCCACTGGATTCTCGAAATGCGAAGTGCAGGTGTTCAACTTCCTGGGATACCCGATGAAGGCGTTTTCGGATCGACTGGCATTTCTTTCCCGTGTGGTGCAAAGATTCGATTCGTGGTTGTTCCGGAAGTTTCCGAAACTGCTGAGATATGGGGCGAATTGTAACTTGATTCTCACGAAGTAGCGGCGATCATTGGTCGCCGCAGCTTCCGAAATATCTCTAACACAACGGCGACCGATGATCGCCGCCACGCCCATGCGCATTTACACCTGTACTCCTGTGGCATTCGGTGGCGGAGCGGATTTTTTCGCTCGCGACAGCGGATTGTTGTGCCGTGGATTTCAATCGTTAGGGATCGAGAGCCGGGCGGTGATGCCGGGGGATCGGAAACCGGAAGATAGGGCCGATCTGATCCGCACGGATTTCGCAAATCTTGAATCGGCCGATTGGTGGAGGTCCCAGAGTCTCGATAGAGTGGTGCTTTATGCATGGGGCAGGCCGAAGTTCCGTAAGGTGGCGAAGGCCATTCATGATGCGGGCATTTTCCTGGTGCTGAATCAGGATAATGGCGGACTGGTGAGTCCACTGGCGGGATTCCAGAATTGGCTGCTTGAGCAATGGATTCTAGCAGGTCAAGGCCGTGGAGCTTCGGCATGGCTGCGATTTCTCCAACTCTCGTTGCGTGGGCTAAGCGTCGGCCTATTACTAACCGATCCGCTGCGTGCGACTCATCTGAAACACGGCGATGTGATTGCCTGTGTATCACCCAAGGCCGCGGAGCATTACAGGAAACTTTGCCGAAAATATGGCGGGGCTGATCTGGCGAACCGAGTGCAGGTCATCCCTCATGCGGTGGAAGAGCGGTTCCGGTTTACTGGCGAACCGAAACGCCGACAAGTAGCCTGCGTTGGTCGCTGGCAGGACATCGTTCAGAAGCGCACTTGGTTGCTGATCGAGGTGATCGATGCGCTGATCGCCGCAGACGAGGATGTATCGGTAGTGATAGCAGGAACAGTGACAGATGAACTTCGGTTATGGCATGAATCTCTGGAACCAGTCCAGGGAAACCGTGTCCAACTAGCAGGAAAAGTGGATCGTGATGAACTCGCCGGGATTCTGGATGAATCACAGGTATTCTACAGCCCATCGGCATTCGAAAGTTTTGGAATTGCGGCGGCGGAGGCGCTGTGTTCCGGATGCTCGGTGGTGGCGGGGCGATCGGTTTCCATGGCGGCTTTCGAGTGGTATATTTCAGAGAACTCAGGAACACTCGCGGAAAGAAATGATGCGCATGAACATCTAGCCGCTGTAAGAAAAGAACTGGATTCATGGCACAATGGAATGAGAAATGCCCAACAGATTTCCGACGTCTGGGGCAAACGTCTGCACGCCGATAAAGTCGCGGAGCAGGTGGTATCCCAGGTAGGGCCGACCCGCCGTGGTCCGCCGTGATTACCAGCGAGGTTGAGATGTAGAAGAAAAGATATTTGTTAGTTGTTATTAGTTATTAGCACCAAAGGTAAGCAAAGTAAATCAAAGCAGCGGAAGGCCAAGCGAGTAAGCCCCTCCCTTCCACACCCCTCCGTTTTCTCCTGTTCAAATACAGAATTTTTCAACAGGAGGCAACAGAGATTGATCATTGGAGGGATTTTCAAGCTCACCATGGACGATCATTCACGATTCTATCAGCATATGCCAAGTGAATCAAAGCAGCGTAAGCCCAGCGTGCAAGCCCCTCCCTTCCACTCCCCTCCGTTTCCTCCTGTTCAAACAAAGAATTCTTAACAGGAGGCAACAGAGATTGATCACTGGAGGGATTTTCAAACCATCCGTGAGCCCATCCCTTGCAAATCA
>CAIVKO010000025.1 GCA_903906515.1 Akkermansiaceae bacterium | reverse complement strand
TTTTTTCAGCGCGGCGATCTCGGTTTCGAGATTGAGGAAATGGGTGTGGCGCGCGGCGTCCAGCACACCGCTCTCGACTGCCGCGCGGATCGCGCAGCCGGTATCGTTGCGGTGGCTGCAATTGGCGAACTTGCAGTCGGATGCAATGGCTTCGACGTCTGAAAAACTTTCCCGCAGAGTGGTTTCATCCGTCCACATTTGGATTTCCCTCATGCCGGGGTTATCGATGAGCATGCCGCCGCCGGGCAGTGGCACGAGTTCTCGGGAGGTGGTGGTGTGGCGGCCTTTGCCGGTGGCTTCGTTGACCTCGCTGGTCCACTGCCAATCTTCGCCGTAGAGCTGGTTGACGAGGGTGGATTTCCCGACTCCGCTGGAACCGACGATGCACATCGTAATTCCTTTCTTGAGGTATTTTTTCAGCACCTTGAGGCCCTCGCCTGTGACTGCGCTGGTGACGTGGACGCTGGCACCGCTCCACAATGCGGCGATCTCCGCGGCGGCCTGCTTGTTCTGTGCCGCGGGATGCAGGTCGGATTTGTTCACAAGCACCACCGCCTTGGCTCCGCTGCGCTCGATGAGCATGAAGTAGCGCTCCATCCGCCGCAGGTTGTAATCCGGTCCTGCATCGGTGACCACGGCGACAAAGTCGATGTTCGCGCCGATCACCTGGGCCTGTGAGCTGTTGCCGGGCATTTTGCGGGAAAAGCACGTCTTGCGGGGCAGGGTGGCGCGGATCACGTAGTCTTGGTTTTCATTTCCCAACTCCACGGCCACCCAATCGCCCACGGCCGGCAGGTCCGCATCACAGGCGGCCTCATGCCAGACCCGCCCGCACAAGATCACATCGATCTCCTCGCCGTCCCCGAGAAAGGCTCCGAAGTTGATGGGTGATTCACGAATCAGGCGTGCCGGCACCCAGCCCTTCGCGCGGTATGGAGCGAAGGCTTTTTCGAAATCCGGGTTCCATCCGAGTTCTTTGAGGGTCATCCGCCGCACAGCCTAGCGCATGATTCCGCGCTGTCGATGCCCGGATTTCGGGAAAGACAGGGCCGAGTGGAGGATGAAAATCCCACCGCCCGCACCTGCCGGTCATCCTGGCGGGCGCGATCGCGCCGGGGAACGCGGCGGATGCCGCTGCAATCGTGCGTCCATCAGCCCTCGATGTAGCGTCCGGTGCGGAGCTTTCGCCGGGGATCAAGGATTTTGACAAAGTCACGGCGCTGCTGGCCGCGATAAGGCAGGCGCGTGAAATGGTCCGTGTGACCTAAGATGCTCGTGTTTGAAATCTGTTAGCAAATCCTGCGGACGTACGTCTGAATAATCGGTAATGTTGTATTATCCGAATCTCAACGGGATTTTTGATCATGCCACCGCCTTCGGGGACACAATCCCGTTGGGCTTGGTTTGATCAAACACATCTCATACACTCAGGGTAGGCGGTATACGCTAACCCTGGGCTTTGTTACACAATCCCGTTGGGATTGCCGTTGTCCGAATCCCAACGCGCCCTCATGTTTCGGCCAGCCAGGCATCGATGCCGCCGGTCACGTTGCTGACGCGGGTGAATCCCTGGTCGAGCAGGAACTCCACAGCCCGCCCGGATCTCATGCCGGATTTGCAGTGGATGTAGATCTCTGTATCCTTGGGCAGCTCCGCAAGATGGTTTTTTAGTGTTCCTAACGGAATTAGTCGGGCTCCTTCAATGCTGCACATGGCATGTTCGTGGGGTTCTCTAACATCGATGAGAAGGCCTTGGAAATTTCCGGAAAGGAGTGTGCGCAGTTCGGTGGTGGTGATGGATGGCATGGCGGAGTTGGGGGTGGAACAGGTGATGGATGCGAGGGTTTCCAGGTTGGAAACATCGTGGATTTGCGGCGAGTCGCCGCACAGGCGGCATGAGGGATCGCGGTTGAGTTTGATTGTGCGGAAGCTGCTGTGCAAGGCATCGTATGCCGTGAGTTTGCCGAGTGGGACCGTGCCGATTCCGAGGAGCAGCTTGAGCGTTTCCATCGCCTGGATCGATCCGATGATGCCTGGCAGCACGCCGAGCACGCCAGCTTCCTGGCAAGATGGCACGCTGCCCGGCGCGGGCATTTCCGGCAACAGGCAGCGGTAACATGGTCCGCCGAGATGCGGCGCAAAGACTCCGGCCTGGCCCTCGAAACGGTGGATGGCTCCGTAAACCAAGGGTTTTCGTAGGAAAAACGCGGTGTCGTTCGTGAGAAAGCGTGTGGGGAAATTGTCCGAACCATCGACCAGCACATCGTAGGACGCCGCGATTTCCATGGCGTTGGCCGGTGTGAATCGGGTGGTGTATGGCACGAGTTCCACATGGGGATTCACTTCACGCAGGCGTGCCACGGCGCTCTCGAGTTTTGGTTTTCCGATCCATGATTCGCCATGGAGAATCTGGCGCTGCAAATTGGTGGCGTCCACGACGTCGGCATCCACCAGGCCGATCCTACCGACACCCGCTGCCGCCAGATAGAGTGCTGCCGGGGATCCGAGCGCACCGGTGCCGATCAGCAAAACGGACGAGTTTTTCAGCCGCATCTGCCCGGCCTCGCCGATTGATGGGATCAGCAGGTGGCGTGAGTAACGGAGTCGTTCCGCAGGAGATAAGGATTCAGACATCGCGGCGGGATGATGGTGGGAATGAGCCTGCCAGTCGATGATGGAATTTCCTGCCGCGCGGCGAAGGCCATGGAGTGACATCCGACGTCATTTTGCCTTCCACTGCAAGGCCGTGCCAGCGGGGAGCAAACGTGCGGCACGGGCGATGTCCCAGTTTGTGAGGCGCAGGCCGCCGATGCCTTGCAGGCTCATTTTCTCGGGGATGCTGGTGCCATGCAATCCGTAGGGAAGGGGGTCGGTGCTGCCATATTTGGCGAGGTTGATCCAAATGATGCCGACGGGGTTGTTAGGTCCGGGCGCGAGGTATTGTTCTTTTTCCAACGGGGGGGCGATCACGGGTTTCACGGTCTCTGGTTTCACTGCCGCAACGCCACCAGTTGGTGGTGCGGGAGTTTCCTTGGGGACCTCGCGTGGTTCACGCTTGGTGGCCATGCGTGGCTGTGCAATGGCATCCATTACAATCCACGAGCCGCGGCCACGGAGTGCCGGGCGCGCCGTGGTCAGCGGCATGACGGCGATGAGATTTCCACCACACGAGATTTCCAGACGATTCAATAACACCACGGCGGCGGTCACGGGTTTCTGCGGATCGGCCGTCGGCTGGAGAGGGGCATCGAGCGCCTTTTCGATTTCGAAGGGGATGACGTTCGGCACCTGGAGATCGGTGCCAACGACGGGCGTTCCTTTTAATAGTGGGTTGATGCGGCGTAGAAGTGCTTCATCGCAATGGAAGCGCTCCGCGACGAATTCCCATGTGCTCTCGTAACCGAGGAAGTCCTCCGCCACCAGTTTGTCGATCGTGACAGTTGGCGGGGTGGCTGTGGCGGCGGCTGACTTTGACGTTTTCTTCTTAGCCGTAGATGATTTGCTGCTGCGGACGGGTGCGGGTTCCGGCTTGGGTATCTTGATGAATTTGAAATCATCCGCGCGCAGGGTGTAGCGGGTGTATGGCTCCTTCAGCGAAGCCTCGGCTTTCATCTTCAGCCGGACGGCGTCTGCGGCGTCCGGGTGCGTGCGTTGATAGATCTCACAGATCTTGAGCAATCTAGGGCTCGGTTTGCCATCGATTATGCCTGGAGAAAACATTTCCCGGTCGAGGAACACCTGCAGTCGTACTTGATCGAGTTCGAGTTTCGTCGAGTCGTTGGGATCGAAAAAGGGTTCGCTTTCCAGCGGTCTAACTGACTTGTCGTTTTTCTTTTTTCCTGTGGTTTCTTTTTTGGGTTCCGGCGGAGGCGGGGGTGGTGGCGTCATCTTTAGCACCTCTCCCGGCGTGGGAATGCGTAGCACCTGGCCGATGGTGATGCGGTCGTCCTTCAAGTCGTTGAACTGCTTCAATTGTGCGGCGGTCATGTCAAACTTCCGTGCGATCTTGATGATGGCGTCACCTTTTTTTACTTCGTAGGTTTCAGGGCGCTCTCCTGCGGATGCGGATGGATCGGGTGTTCCGGGAGTTCCCGGAGGCTTCGGTATCAACGTCTCCGGCAGCGGCATGCCCCAGTCTTTTTTCTCCGGCGGTGCGACCCACCACTTCCAATTCACAGCCACGTCAAGGCCTGGTTCGGTTTTGGGCGAGGCGACCGATGGTTTGACGATGGTTTGGGAAAACGCATGACCGTGTGTCAACCAGATGCCCACGACCAGTGAAAGAGGATGCACATGGGAAAAACGCATAACCGCATATACAACACGCGCGACTCCCCGCAAAGCACAATCGAGAGCGGACTGACACATCATCATATGATTCATCGAAACGCGGAGATGCGGAGATCGCGGGGAAAAGCGCAGGGGTTATCAAGTTTTGAATGGGAACGGCGTGGAAACTTTTTTTTGTCGCATCATGGAGATTTCATATTTCCCCGCGAAGTCCTTTGCGCTCTCAGCATTTGACTCCGTCCAAGCATCCAGGCTTCGCAATTTTAACCAACTCGCCACAGCTCGCTTTGCTTTCCGCGTTTCGATTCTGTCATTCCAAAGAAATCTTGACTCGTCAGACCTGACAATCGAGAGCGGGCTTGCGGTGACCGATGGATTGCCCTTACATGGTCCGCATGGACGACACCAACCCTTACAGCCCGCCCGCGATGCCCGCCATCCCAGCGACCGATGATATTTCCCGCCAACTCCAGGGACTGCAATACCCACTGACGCTCTCGTTCAAAATTCTCGCTCTGGCCAGCCAGGCCACGGTCACGGATGCGTCCGGCCGCACGGTGCTTTACACGAAGCAGAAACTCCTGAAATTCAAGGAGCACGTGGAAATCTGGACGGATAACACTCAAGGCACGCGCCTCGCCGATATCAAGGCTAACAAGGTGATCGATTGGTCGGCGCGTTACCAATTCACCGATAGCCACGGCGGCGTGATCGGCAGTGTTGGCCGCCGCGGTTGGCGCTCGCTCTGGAAGGCTCACTACGAAACTTTCAACCCCGGTGACAACACGCCCGATTTCTCGATTCAGGAAGAAAACCCATGGACCAAGGTGCTTGACTCGATTCTGGGAGAAATCCCGATCATAGGGATGCTCACCGGATATTTTTGCCATCCGACCTACCTCGCTACCCGCAGCAACGGCGCGCCCACCATGCGCATCACCAAACAACCGGCGTTTTTCGAGGGTAAATTCCAGATCGATAAGGTAGGCGACGTCACCCCGCGCGAGGAGCTCAACCTGTTCCTTTCCTTCCTCATGCTCCTGCTTCTGGAGCGCCGGAGAGGATGATGCGAGAAACGACTTTAATTTGTTAGATGAATCCGGAATTTTCCATCCCGATGTCCGATCCGGTTTACGATCTCTACCAAAACCAGGCCTATCCGGCGATGAGCCATCCATCGACGGATCCGGCGGTCACGGCAGTCGCGGCAAAACTCGCGGGGTTGGATGCCCCGGATCCTTCCAGCGCCAGAATTCTGGAAATTGGATGCGCGTCCGGTCACAATCTCCTGCCGCTCGCGGTAAGGTGGCCGGAGTCCCGCATCACCGGAATCGACTTTTCAAAATCGGCGATCAAGGAGGCTTGCGAGATAGCCCGCATTGCCGGGCTGACGAATATTGAATTCATTGAAGCCGATCTGCAAACTTTCGACCCCGGAAATGATGTTAGATACGATTTCATCATCTGCCACGGGATATACACCTGGGTGCCAGGCGCGGTTCGCCAAGCGTTGCTTGATTTCTGCAATGCCAGACTTTCCCCGCAGGGATCCGTGATGATCAGTTATAATACCCTGCCCGGATGGTCTTTGAGGAAATCCATCGTGGATCTGGTCAAACAACTGTCTGGGAAAACAAGCGGCGGATTATCAGGTTCGGAGCTTGAAAAAATTCTGGCAGATCTCGTCATGGCGGCGGGCAACCGCACAGCCTACCACCGTCACTTCACCCAGGTGTTGCACGACATGCTCGGACAGGGTGGTTATTTTCTAACATTCGATGATTTCGGTCCCATCAACGAGCCCTGCACCTTTCTTGACTTCATCGCGCACACGAGTCGTTCCGGTTTGCGCTACCTTGGTGAATCCCGGTTGTCGGAGAATTATCCGGGTTCGCTGGCTCCTGACGCTCTGGAGATTCTCCAACCCCTCGCCAACGATCCGCATCTGTTCCAGCAGACGATCGACGTGCTCACCAACCGCACGTTCCGCCACTCGCTTTTGTGCCGTGCCGATGCTCCGATCGAGCCGCGCTCCAATGCCGCGATGATTCTGAAATTCGCAGTCCGGTGTCCACATGTCTTTGAGCGCGTCCCGGAAGGTGTAAGGCTGCTGAATCATGCCGACGAGGAGTTGGCGCGTTTTGAGCACCCGCTGTCAGTGGCCTTTTTCTCAGCACTATCCCAGTTCAGTCCGGAGACCCTTCCGTTTCATGAAGTGATCGTTCACATGGGCGAATTCTTGAGCGAACCATTTGATTTCACCCGCGATCTTGCGCCGCTCGTCCGGTTGGCGACGGATGCTTCCAGGCAAGGCCTCATTTCACTGCGCTGTGCGCCGGTCCGCTTTGACGCGGCTTCACCCGCAATGCCAAATCTCGGCACGCTGCGGTTGTTGGCAGCAGGAAAAGGCCAACCGATCATTGATGTATACCACACGCCATGCTTGCTCGATGATGAGCGCAAAAGGCAGATTGCCATTCTCATGAACGGCTCTCGCACGATCGATGAATTGGCCGCTCAGGCCAAAACCATCGCACCGGATTTTAATTTTCCGGCCTGGCTCAGGCACCTCACCGCGCGGGGAATGTTCGCCGGTTGAGTGCTGTCTTAAAAATGGCAGGGACCGATATTGCCTCCGTTGATCTCCGGCCATGCGGTATGCGCTTCGCGATTTGCTTGTGCTGCTACAAGCAGCATGATGCGACGAGTAGCGCAAATCGCATGGCCGAAGGCAAATCGAGTCCCTGCCTTCGGTATGATTCAGACAGCCTCTGTGTGGGATTAGTCGTCATTCATGCATCAGTCACGGCTGACGCGCCGGATGTAGCGCGCCACTGCCTCACGCGTCACCGTTGCAACATCCGCCTCGGGAATCGCGAAGGGTGGCACAAACCACGGGAACGATCCTAACAAATCGGTGATCACCGCCACCTCACCGTCGCAGGTGAAACCGCCGCAGCCGATGCCGATGGTCGGAACTTCAATGGATTCCGAAAGCAGGCGTGCGGTGGCCGGAACCACCGATTCCAGGACAATCGCACAAACCCCGGCTTCGATGATTGCACGGGCATCCTGCAAAAGTATGTCCGCTTGCTCGGGCGTCTTGCCCTTTTTGCGGTATCCGCCTTCTTCCAAAACACTCTGGGGTAGCATCCCGAGATGACCAACCACCGGAATCCCGGCGCGGGTAATGGCACGGATTTTTTCCGCTTGATCAGTGCCGCCCTCGAGTTTCACCGCTTCCGCCCCGGCGGCGACGAGTTTTTCCGCTGTCTCAAGCGCCTGGGCAGGGGTGTCGTAAGTGCGGATCGGCAGGTCGCCGAGCACAAGCGCCTTCGGATGCGCCCGCGCGACGGCCGCGACGTGGTGCAACATGTGGTCGAGCGTGACGTGGGTGGTGTCTGGAAATCCAAGCACCACCATGCCCAGCGAGTCGCCGACCAGCAGGACATCCACGCCGCATTCGTCGAGCAGCCGCGCGGTCGGGTAGTCGTAGGCGGTGAGCGCGGTGATCGGGCGATTGCCCTTGCGGGCCTGCAAGGAGGCGGCTTTTTGCTGGGCGGTCACGGTGGGGTGGCTGGCGGGACGGATTCTGAAACGAAAAAGCCCCCGCTTGGGGCGGAGGCTGGAAAACGATGGCGACCCGTAAGGGAGTCGAACCCTTCTTGCCAGGATGAAAACCTGGAGTCCTAACCGATAGACGAACGGGTCGTTGGTCGCGGTGCGGGCGGAAAAGAACCCGAATCGCCCCTCCTTGGCAAGGTTTTTTTAGAAAAAATCCGGAATTCGGCGATTAAGGAACGGTGGGGGAGAGAAGAAACCTGTTTTTTCAGCGGTTTTATGGTGTGAGGTGCCCGTGCCACGTGGCTGCGGGTGTCTCGCCCGCAGCCTGCAATTTGAAGTTACTCCAACTTCCACACCCGGCCACGGGTTCTGGTGCTGAAAAGGAAGATTCTTTTCTGGATCTTTTCTTAATTGCACTTTGTGGGTGATGCGCGGATCATCTGTGCGGATGCCGCAATTGCCCGCATGGCTGGAGAAATACCGGATGTTGCCGAAGCGCGTTCTGTTGTTCGCTGCGGGCCAGTTTCTGATCAATCTGATCACATCCGCGCAGTTTCTGCTGCTCAACCTGTTTCTCAAGGACAAGGGGCTGGGTGATCCGGCGATTGCCGCGCTTTCTTCGCAGCGGTTTGTGGCGACCTTTTTGCTGGCGATCCCGGCCGGGCTTTGGTTGCGCGGTCGGCCGCTGCGGATGCCGATGTTTGTGGGGTCGATCCTGTTTCCATTGACGGCGCTGGCCTCGTTGGAGGCGGTGAATGCCGGGATGATGTCGCTGGCGTCCGCTTGTTTTCTGGCGATGGGATTTTCCGGGCTGCTTTTGAATGTGGGGAGTCTGCCGATGGCGCTGCGCCTGACTCCTCCGAAACAAACGAGTGAGGCGCTGAGCCTGCTTTTCGCCACTTGGGCGGGTGCCAGTATTTGCGGCGGCGTGCTCTCGTCCGTGCTTCAGGGCATGGGTCATCTCGATATTTTCGGCCATCACCTGGTTTTCGATGAGTATGCCACGCTGCTGGTGCTGACACTCGCGGGGTTTGGCGCGCCGTTTCTCTATGCGAGGTTGCCGGATCCGGTGCCGGAAAATAAACACGTCGGTCACTGGTTGCATGTCGAGCGCAGGGACTGGGGGTTACTGACCGCGGCGTTGGTGCCCACGATATGCATCGCCACCGGAGCCGGGTTGAGCATCCAGTTTCTCAACCTGTTTTTCAGCCATGTTCATCAACTCAGTTCAGCTTCCTACTCAGCTTACGGATCGATCAGCAATGTAATGGTGCTTTTCGCAGGACTTATCGTGCCGGAGGTGAAACGTCGGCTCGGTTGGCGTGGCGCGATTTTTGGCGTGCAGACTGTGGCCGTC
Source organism: Akkermansiaceae bacterium (assembly GCA_903906515.1). GTDB lineage: Bacteria > Verrucomicrobiota > Verrucomicrobiia > Verrucomicrobiales > Akkermansiaceae > Luteolibacter. The sequence goes on along the minus strand of CAIVKO010000025.1, from coordinate 24,543 downwards.
ATGCTGCTGTTGGCGATGGGCTTCACCGAGTTGTGGAAAACCTGCGGCTGGGCGCTGCCGGTGGCGGTCGTTTGTTTCATTTTGCGTCAGCCGCTCATGAGTATGGCCGGTCCGTCCACCAGCGAGCTGACGATGAGCTATGTGGGCGAGCGCAACCGCGAATTGGTCAGCGCCTGCAACGGCGCGATCTGGAGTGGCGCATGGTGGCTGGCCGCCCGCACCTTCGAAATCCTGCGCACGCATCATCTCCCGTATTGGATGGTCTTTGTCGTGACTTCGGTTCTCTATCTGGCCGGAACCTTCTCCTATCTTCTGCTCATCCGCACCGTGGAACGCCGTAAGCCTGACGACGCGGACCACGTCCCGATTTCCGAACCGGGACACGTATGAGGAGATCGTGAAATTTCCCGGATATCCCGGATTGCGGGGCGGTCGGGAATGGTTCAGAGTCCCGTCCATGTGGAAGACCAACCATGAATTCGAGGACATCCGTTACGAAACGACGGATGATGGGCAAATCGCCAAGATCACCATCAACCGACCGGAGGTGCGCAATGCCTTCCGTCCGAAAACCGTGATGGAAATGCTCAAAGCGTTCGATCTGGCGCATGAGGACCCCCACGTCGGCGTGATCATCCTCACCGGTGCAGGCGATCTCGCGTTTTGCTCCGGCGGCGACCAGAAGGTCCGCGGCCACGCCGGATACATCGGCGAAGATGGCATCCCGCGCCTCAACGTGCTCGATCTTCAGAAAAAAATCCGTTCCCTGCCGAAACCCGTCGTTGCGATGGTCGCAGGCTACGCGATCGGCGGCGGGCACGTGTTGCACATCGTCTGCGACCTCACTATCGCCGCGGATAACGCGCGTTTCGGTCAGACCGGCCCGAAGGTCGGCTCGTTCGATGGCGGGCTGGGGTCGAGCTACCTCGCACGCATCGTCGGTCAGAAAAAGGCGCGTGAAATCTGGTATCTCTGCCGCCAATACGACGCGCAACAGGCGCTCGACATGGGATTGGTCAACACCGTGGTCCCGCTTGCGGATCTGGAAAAGGAAACGCTCCAGTGGTGCCGCGAGATGCTCGCCCACTCGCCGCTTGCCCTGCGTTGCCTCAAGTCCGCCCTTAACGCGGATTGCGACGGTCAGATGGGTTTGTTAGACCTCGCCGGAAACGCCACCCTGCTCTACTACATGAGCGAGGAAGGCCGCGAGGGGAAACAAGCCTTCATCGAAAAACGCCAACCGGATTTCACGAAATTCCCGCGCGTGCCGTAAGTCACGATCACCACAAGATTCCGACTTTTCGGCCAGGGTCGACGCATTAAAATTCACCTAGAATGACAGAATCGAAACGCGGAAAGCAAAGCGAGCTGTGGCGAGTTGGTTAAAATTGCGAAGCCTGGATGCTTGGACGGAGTCAAATGCTGAGAACGCAAAGGACTTCGCGGAGAAATATAGAATTTCCATGATGTGGCAAAGAATGACTTCCACCCCGCTCCAATTCTAAAATCTGATAACCTCAGCGCTTTTCTCCGCAATCTCTGCTGCTCTGCGTTTCGATGAATTATATTTTGATGCGTTGACCCCGACTTTTCGGCTTTCTTTCGCCAGGGTTACGCGATAACAGGTATACAACATCCCCAAAACATCATGGACATCCTCGGATTCATCAAAGGCGAACTTCTTGAAATCATCGAATTCAATGACGACTCACGCGACACCCTCGCGTGGCGTTTTCCGGATGAGGATAAGTCGATCAAGAACGGCGCGCAGTTGATCGTGCGCGAAAGCCAGGTCGCGCAATTCGCATACCTCGGCCAGTTCGGCGATTGTTTCGGCCCCGGAAAGCACACGCTCGTCACCGACAACATTCCCGTGCTTACCAAGCTCAAGGGTTGGAAATACGGCTTCGAATCCCCGTTCAAGGCGGACATCTACTACGTCACCACCCGTTTGTTCACCGGCAACAAATGGGGCACCGCCAATCCGGTGATGATGCGCGATAAGGACTTCGGCGTCGTCCGCCTGCGCGCCTTCGGTACCTTTGATTTCCGGATCACTAGCCCCGCCATTTTCCTCAAGGAGGTTGCCGGCACCGACCAACACTTCCGTCTCGATGAATTCGCCGACACGATGCGCTCGCGGATCGTCAGTGTTTTCAGCGAGGCGCTGGCATCCTGCGGCGTGCCCGCGCTCGATGTCGCCATGCGCTACTCGGAACTCGGCGATGCCCTGCTGCCGCTGATCAATCCGCAGGTTTCCGCGAAATATGGTTTGGAAATCACCAGCTTCCTCGTCGAAAACATCTCGGTCCCGCCGGAAGTGGAAGCCGCGATCGACAAGCGTTCCAGCATGTCGGCTGTCGGCAATCTCAATGATTACGTGAAATTCCAAATGGCGGAATCCATGACCAAAGGTGGCGACGGTGGATCCGGCGCCGCCATGCCCGCGCAGATGGCCATGGGCTTCGGGATGGCTCAGGAAATGGTCAAGTCGATGCAACAGCAACCCCAAAGCCCACCGCCGCTGCCAGGTGCAGGCGCCCCCGCTGCCGCCCCCGAACTGCTCTCCACGGCCCAGGCCGCTGAATTGTTAGGCGTCGCTGAAACGGACGTGGTCGCCTCGCTTGAAGCCGGCGACCTCAAAGGCAAAAAGATCGGCTCCACCTGGCGCATCACCCGCACCGCCCTCAACTCATTTCTAGCAGAATAGACGGGTCATCGGTCAGCCGTCATCGGTCATCAGGAAGAAGCTCCGCGCCGTGCCTGCTCTTCACCAATGACTAATGACTGCTGACCATTGACCTTCCTAATACAAATCCATGTCTTCCTCCGAAGTCAGCGCGCTGAAAAAACATCCCTGCCCGGAATGCGGCGGGGATGCCGAATGGGATGCGGCCAAAAAGGCGCTGGCCTGTCCGTTTTGCGGAACCGTCCTGCCATGGACCGATGGTGAGGACCCGATGGGAGCCGCCATCGTCGAACACGACCTCGAATCCACCTTGGTCGCCATCCCGGACGCGTCCCACGGACTCCAGGCTGAGAAAAAATCCGTCCGCTGCGAAAGCTGTCGGGCGATCAGCATCTTCGATCCCACCCGCGCGGCACAGCGCTGCGATTTCTGCGGCTCCCCGGCAATCGTTCCGGTGGATGATCTCAAGGACGCCATCACTCCGGAAAGTCTGCTGCCCGCGGCCATCCCGCAACCACAAGTGCGCGACCAACTTCGCCAGTGGTATGGCAGCCGTTGGTTCGCCCCTAACAAACTGAAGAGTCTCGCGCTCACCGACACCCTGACGGGAATCTATCTGCCCTACTGGACCTTCGACGCCCAAGTCGATGCCGACTGGACGGCGGAGTCCGGTTATTACTACTACGAAACCGAAACCTATCGGGACTCCAACGGGAAAACCCAAACCCGTCAGGTGCGTAGAACCCGTTGGGAGAATAGCTCGGGAAGTGTGTCGCATTTCTTCGATGACGACGCCGTACCCGGTACCGTGGGCGTGCACACCGCCCTGCTCCGCAAGGTGGAACCATTTCCCACCCTCACCGATCTCAAGTCATACGATCCCGCCTACGTTCGCGGCTGGACGGTGGAGCGTTACCAGGTGGACCTCCGCCAGGCATCGGAAACCAGCAAACAACAGATGGATGCGGCGATGTACCAATTGTGCTCCCGCGAAGTGCCCGGCGACACCCACCGCAACCTCGACGTTTCTTCCTTCTATCAGGCCCGCACCTTCAAGCACATTCTCGTTCCCGTCTGGCTGGCCACCTACACCTACGGCACCAAGTCATTCCAGGTCGTCGTCAATGGCTACACCGGAAAAATGGCCGGCGAACATCCGCTGAGCTGGATCAAGATCACCCTCGCCGTGCTCGCGGTGATGATGCTGGTGCTGGTGATTCTGGTGCTCGCGAACCGATAAAATGTAAGGAATACAACCAACGTCACAAAGACGCCGTTTCAGCTTGGAATTTTCACACCTCAAAGCTTGCCCCTGCATTCCAAGCAAGATAGAATGATTTCGTGCCCAAAAAAACCTCAAAAGGTCATAGAAAATTGGTTGACTCCAAGAAAAGAGCTGTTCATATTAACACTATGAAGCCAATTAAAACTATAGATCTTTTTGCGGGTGCTGGAGGAATCACCGAGGGATTTCGTCAGGCCGGTGCCAATTGTGTGTTTGCGAATGATTTTAACCCTAATGCCTGTGAAACATTTCGCGATAATCATCCGGGAGTGCCCATGGTTTGCGGACCGATTCAAGATCTCGATACAAAACGGATTAAAAAATCCCTAGGATTAAAAAAAGGGGATCTGGACATTCTGGTGGGTGGTCCTCCGTGTCAGGGGTTTTCCATCAATGCGCCGGAGAGGTTTCTTGAAGATCCGAGAAATTCCCTTTTCAAGCATTACCTGCGCTTTGTTGATGAGTTCGCGCCGAAATTATTCATGTTTGAGAATGTTCCTGGAATGCTCTCTCTGGGTGGCGGTAAAATATTCGATACGATCATAAGCCAAATGCAGGAGCGGGGCTACCGCACGAGTGCCAGAATTCTATTGTCCGCTCATTATGGGGTTCCTCAGGTTCGCTGGAGAATGATCATTCTTGGATCAAGATTGGATGAAGCGCCGATACATCCAGAGCCTACACATTACTATACTTGTCGCCCTAATTTTAAAGGTGGATCGTCTATTGCAACGCGTTTGGTTCCTCTTGATACATTGCGTCTACGTCCTGCGGTAACTCTTGCCGACGCTATCGCCGATCTTCCTCCTATTGAACCCGGTGGAGGTGAAGAATTGTCCAGTTATGGAACTGCCCCAGTTAAGTCCGAGTATTCGAAAATGATGAGGTCTGGCAGCAAGAATCTGCTGAATCACACCGCAAATCGGCTTTCAAAAATTAATCTGGAACGACTTTCCCATATTCACCCGGGAACAGCATGGACAAGCATTCCCCATAAACTGCTGCCTGCCGGAATGAAGAAAGCTAGAACAAGTGACCATACCATGCGCTATGGAAGACTCTCATGGAACGCCCTCGCGGGCACAATGATGACAAAATGTGATCCGCATTGGGGTGCCGTTTTTCATCCTGAGCAAAAACGCACTTTTACTGTACGCGAGGCTGCGAGAATTCAGAGTTTCCCGGATCGCTACCGCTTTCTTGGACCACGTGTAGCACAGTATGAGCAGGTTGGAAATGCTGTGCCGGTACTAATGGCAAAAGCCATTGCGGAATCACTGATATCCTATTTGTCTGAGTATCTCATTTCAGAACCATGCCTCTGAATTACTACGAATGTTTCGGTGTCCCGGTCACCTCATCGCAAAGCACGAGTGCTTTCCAATTGAAAAACTGTCCTTTTGTTACAGGAAAATGCACCAAGGCATTTTCGAGCGGATTCATCAATGGTGCCTGCACCTTGATAAATCCATCTAATAATACTCCGGTGCCATGTTGTCCCAAGCGATTGTATGGTGACAACTACCGAATTCTGTCAGATGTGGTTAGGGCAGCATGGGGAGAAAAAATTCCGTTGATTCTGGAAAATGGGGAGTTGCCCCACAGTGGAAAATTCGTGATACCCTTTGGCCAGAAACAAGGTCATGAAATCCGCATTCCATATAAGGCGTTAATGGGAGCTTCCAAATTTTCGATCGATTGGATTTTGGCACTTGTTGATGAAAATCGTGATTTGGCCGGTTTTGTTGCCGTTGAAGTTCAAACCATAGACACAACAGGAAATTATCGACGCCAATACTGGGATTTGGCACAAGAACACGATCCTAAAATCATCAAAAAAATACCGCGTCCACCCGCATCAGCCAGCAATCTCAACTTTGAGAATGTCAACAAGCGAATCCTGCCGCAACTTATCACGAAAGGGCATGTGCTGAGGCGGGAAAATCTCTGCACCCGTGGCCTCTTCTTCATTTGTCCGACGGCAGTCTATGAGCGTATCATTCAGAGGGTGGGGAAACTCGATGATTATCCCATACAAACAGGGTCCATCACTTTTCTTTCTTACTCCATCGACGAAACCTCTACGACTATTCCGAAATCATTGAGACTCGATCATACTTCCACCACGACCACAGATCAGCTTTCCCTGGCTTTTTCTTCACCAAAGTCATTGCCCCCTCAAGGAGTTTACGAACACGCAATTCGAGTAGCTTTGGCGAAACGTCTGGAAGAATCATAATTACGATGGAGCATGATCGCCTTTGCGTCTCGGCGCTGTACATGCTGGAGGTGTTGATGCATATAGAACCTAACGAACACTTGCCCACATGAGACCCGCCACCCGGCTTTTTCTGGCGTTTTCGGCATTGATCCTCATCTGCGTCGGGTTCCTGGTTTGGATGCATGTGAGAAACCTGCGTGAATCCTGGACCGGCGAGCAACTTAAGCGCTGTTCCTCGCTCGGATCGCTGGTGCAACAATATCATGAACGCCATGGATCCTACCCTGAAACCCTGCACGGACTTGTGGATGGAAAATTGGTGACGGAAAAAGAATACGGAAATCTGAAGTTCCAAACCGGCCCGTGGTCCGAATTTCTGGAATGGCAATACCACGCGCCTGTGGAATCTCACGATGCCATCTTGTTTTCCGGTCAACCGGTGGTCCCGCATCGTGGCGGTGAGGGCATGTATTTCTTCGGCTGGGCCGGTGGAATGACCCAAGGGATCGGCCAGGAAAAACTCCCATGGTTTCTGAAAAGATCCGGCATGGAGTGGATACGCCAATGACGTCTGACTACCCACAGCCATCCATAACAATAGAATGAAGACAGTGAAAAATGAAAAATAAGTAGCCTCCGATGAAAGGACAGACCCATTGTGCGAGAACACTCCGCCCTCGGGGGGATTAGCGACGGTCATAGACACGCCGCTACAGGAGGTAGGGCGGCCTCGCCGTAGGCCGCAGGACAAAGGGGGGAGAAAGGTGGATGCCAAGAGGAGTCAGGATGGCGGGGCTTGGGCGTTTCTTTCGCTTTCCTTTGGCGTGCGCTCCCAGCGGTAGCGCGCCACCTTTGGAGCTTTGAGCTTCGCTCGTAAGAATCGGGAGGGAGTGCCGTTTTGAGATTGGCAATGGGGGCGATGTGGGGTGCAATGGGCGGGAGATGATTTCGTTGACGGATGGCCAGCCGGTGCCCGGATTTTGTGAGGCGGTGAGCGAGGCTTTTTCCACCAAGGGAACCCTCGCGAAATCAAGGGATTTCGAGTTTCGCCCACAACAGCAGGAGCTCGCAGTGGCGGTGGCGGAAGCCTTGATGAAGTCGATGCCGCTGGTGGCGGAGGCGGGGACAGGTGTGGGAAAATCGTTGGCGTATTTGTTGCCTGCGGCGCGCTTCGCCCTGGAGACCGGACGCAAGGCGGTGATTTCCACCCACACGATCAATTTGCAGGAGCAACTTGTGCGCAAGGACATCCCGATCGTGAGGAAACTGGTGGACGATGACTTACCGGCGGTGTTGCTCAAAGGCCGGCAGAACTACCTTTGTCCGTTGCGCTTGCGGCGGGCGCGCGAGCAGGCAGGCGATCTTTTCACGAACTCGGAAAACGATGAATTGGAGGCGATCCGCAAATGGGCGGAGGCGACTCGCGACGGCACGTTGAGTGATCTGGATTTCCAACCGCAGATGAAAGTCTGGTTGCAAGTGTGCAGCGATGCCCACCTCTGCACGGCGCGCAATTGCGGGCCACGCGGGAATTGTTTTTTTCAGGAAGCGCGCAAGGCCGCTGCGGATGCGAAATTGGTGGTGGTGAATCACACGTTGTTCTTCGCGCTGCTCAACACGGAAATGGAGGAGGCCGACGAGGAGGCCCGGAAAATGAAGGGATTTTTGTTTCCTAACGATTTTGCGGTGCTTGATGAGGCGCACACCATCGAGCAGGTGGCCGCCATCCAACTCGGTTTGCGGGTTTCGCAGGCGGGCCTGCGATTCGACCTACAGCGGCTCTACCATCCCAAGACCAAAAAAGGCCTGCTCAAAGCCTTCCGCAAAGCCTCCGCCATGACGGCGGTGGAAGATGCGATCATGGCGTCCGACGAGTTTTTCCACCAGGTCGGCGACGTCGCAAAATTCGGGAATTTTTCCAAGGAATCCCGCGTCCGTGAACCCGAGGTGGTCCCTAACACACTGGCCGAACCGCTGCGCCGCCTCTGGCAAGAAATCGACGCGCTCGCCGCCGATGTCGAGGGGGAAACGACGCGTGCCGAGTTGCAGGACGCGTCCCGCCGCCTGCGCGAGGCCCATGGATCGGTGAATGCGTTTCTCGATCAGGCCACGGATGACAGTGTGTATTGGGTGGAGCGCGGCGGTCGTGACGAGACACAATACAGCCTGCACGCCGCACCGGTGAATGTCGCCGATCGCCTGCGTCCGCTGCTATTCGGTGCGGGAAAAAGCATGGTTCTAACCAGTGCCACGCTCGGAGTGGGCGATCCGAAGCTCGGCTACTTCCGCGGCAGGATCGGTGCGGAAAAAGCCCGCGCGCTGTGCATCGGCAGCCCGTTCGACTACCAGCGGCAGATGCGCATCCGGATCTACAAATCCGTGCCGGATCCTGGAACGCCGAAGTATGATGAATTGCTGGCCGAGGGCATCCGCCTCGCGGTTTCCGAGAGCGAGGGCCGGGCCTTCGTGCTCTTCACCAGCTACCGCACGATGCGCGACGCAGCGAAGCGGTTAGAGGCGTTTTTTAAGAAAAAAGGCTGGCGTCTTCTGATGCAGGGCGAGGGGATGCCGCGTCACAAAATGATCGAAGAATTCCGCAAGGATGTGCACAGTGTGCTGTTTGGAACCGACAGTTTCTGGACCGGCGTGGATGTGCCCGGCGAGGCGCTTTCCAACGTGGTGATGACGCGCCTGCCCTTTGCCGTGCCAGATCACCCGCTCACCGCATCGCGGTTGGAGGCGATCGAGGCGGCAGGTGGAAATCCGTTCATGGAATATTCGGTGCCGGAGGCCATTCTCAAGATGCGCCAGGGCGTCGGTCGCTTGATCCGCACCGCGAATGACAAGGGGCTTGTTTGCATCCTGGACAACCGGATCCTGACCAAACGGTATGGGAAATCCTTCCTCAACGCGCTGCCGGACGCGCCCGTGGAAATCATCGGTTAGCCTAAAGACGAAAATGAACCGCAGATTACGCAGATGGACACAGATTTTGAAAGAATTATGAAAACCAGCTGGAGCTCTGTTTGGCGGAATACCAAATCCGTGTAATCTGTGTAATCCGTGGTTAAAATACCGCCAATCACCAGACAACTTCGAAGTTCGGGTTAAGAACTCACTTCGCTATCTTGGCGATTTGTTTGCGGAACATGGGGACCAGGTTGGCGTCCACCCAGGCGAATGCGGCGTCGAGGCCGTCTTGCTGATAGAGTTTACCGATCGATGCCTCGACCCGTGTCGGGTTGCCGAAGGCGCTGAGGAAATCGTTGGATGTTAGGCGGGTGAACCACTCACCATCCATTGCGTTGCGCTCGCGCAGGACGAATTGGCGGGCGAACAATGCGAGGACAGCGTCGCCGATCCAGGCGGCTTCACGTTCTTGGCGGAGATCATCATCTTTTCGGCTCACGCGGGCAGCATGGGGCTGCCGAGGCTATCGCACAAGTTTTTGCATGCGCTCGCGTTGAATCCGTTCGCGCAGGAGGCCTTCGGACTGCGCATCCCAATAGCCGGGTTGGAGCTCGATAAACACCGAGGAATAAGGCAGCGCGCTCTGGGTGCGGATCACCAGAACGTCGAAACTCCGGTTGGCGTCTTCCAGCAGTGTCAGCAACGATTGTTGATCAAGTTCGGTTGCCTCATGACCGTGGAGTGCGGCCTGGATGCGCTTGCGGTGGGTTTCGATTCCGGGCGCGTAATCGTTGTCCACCGAGCGAAGCTCGCGGGTCAGATAAATCTGGGGTCTCACGTTCTCGGTTTGTTCAAGCGCCTGGAGCACGTAGTCGAGTGCTTCCGGAGCTTCTACCGAGGCCGTCATTTGGTGGATTCCGGGACGGTTTTGGGCGGGAAACGATGCCTCGGCGATGACAATCCAGTTGCGGTATCCGAGTTGGGCGGCCTGATGATCCACCGCCGCCTTCCATGGGCTTTGTTTTCCCATATCGGCACAACTGCACGACAACAGGGCTGCTCCGAGAGCAAGGATCCATCGTGCGCCGATCATGTGCGTTTCCATAATGCGCCCCTCGCCCTTTGTCAACGCGTTGCCCGAGAAATCCACGTCATTGACGTCTTCCCTCAAAGATTCCTTGGCAAATCAGGGCTGATAAGTATGCTCGTTTTTGATGGATGCTCTCTATGAATCCGGATCCAAGCCGAGTCGTCCAGGAACAAACCATTGATCCACACCATGAAAACTATGATTCGCATCGCCACCGCCGCATCTATCGTATTATTCGCCGTCGTGTCCACCCAATGCGCACCGAACGCATACGTGGTGCATGACGTGTATCGCTATCACCATAATGATGACGACGAGGGCAGCAGTTATCACCAGACCCGTTATTCCACGACGAATTATGGGAATCAGAATTACGCCCCATACGGCACTCCCCCGAGGTCCTTCGTGCCGATGCAGGCCTATTGATCTAGGTGCGGAGTAAGTGGTCGCGATAAGGAGCGCGTGCATTCTGCACGCTGACGGCCAGCGGACATGTTGTCCGCTGGCTGAAACGGGCGACAACATGTCGCCGAGCCGACAGCCGACAGTATGTCGGCCCTCCTCAGGTCAAGCATCAGGGGAACTGAATTTTCGGCCCGTGCAGGATTCTCAGGCCTTCGCGGATGTAGGCGACAGTGGACCATACGGTGAACGCCGCCGCCACCATGCAGGGCCAGATAGGCGAAAGATTCACCACCTTGAGCATCACCCAGCCCAGCGCGAACATCTGGGTGACGGTGCAAACCTTGCCGGACCAGTGCGGAGAAATCTTCACATCGTAATGGTTCACTTGGAGATATTTCACACCCACCATGATGATCGTGTCCCGCAAGAAGACGATCACCGCAAACCATACGGGTAACCGCCAACCGTCTGGTCCCCAATCGGTGACGGTCAGCATGATCACTCCGGTTAACAGCAGAACCTTGTCTGCAATCGGGTCGATGTAGGCGCCGAATTTCGACATTTGGTTGAAATGGCGGGCGACCCAACCGTCCAGTCCGTCGCTTGCCGCGGCCGTCACGAAAATGCCGAGCGCCCACCAGCGCAGCGTCTCATCCGGATGCCCGGCATGCACGGTCATCCCGTATGCCAAGGCCAGCACCGCATACACCGGAACCATCAGAATCCGGGTGACGGTGATTTTGCTGGCGAAGGTCATGTGGTGATACAAGCAGGTTCTCGCAACCTGTGAAACTGAAAATGCAGGGCTTCAGCCACGGCGGATTTATGGACGGTGGGAGCGCCGACATTCTGTCGGCTGTCGGCTTGGGGACATTCTGTCCCCCGCCATTTTCAAGAAAGATGCTTCGCCGGACAGAATGTCCGCCGTCCAACAGCGCGCAAAATGCACGCGCTCCGCAATCAGCCGAACTCGTAGCGCAGTGCGGAGAGGCAGAAGAGGGTGGCGGTTTCGACGCGGAGGACGATGTCGCCCAGTGAGACGGGAAGAAATCCGGCGGTGAGGGCGGCGGCGGTTTCTTCCGGGGAGAAATCACCTTCGGGTCCGACTAACAAGGTGGCCTCGCGGGTGCCGGGATGGGAGTGCAGGACCTCGCGCATCGGGCGGGCACCGGGGGCGAGCGAGGCGATGATTTTGAGGCCGGGTGTTTCGGTTTGGTTGGCGAGCCAGCGATCGAATGTTTGGGCGTCGTCGATTTTAGGGAGCGTGTCCTGGCCGCATTGTTTGCAGGCTTCGAGCGCGGTGCGGTGCCATTTGTCGGATTTTCCCTCGCCGGGTTTGACCACGGTATTGCGGGTGACGAGAGGTTGGATGGCGGTGATCCCGAGTTCCACGGATTTCTGGACGATGAAATCCATGTTTTTCCCCTTGGGAATCGCTTGGGCTAGGGTGATGGCGGGCAATGGCGGCGCGGGTGATTGTGTCTCGCCGAGGCTCAGAGAAACGTGGTCGCGCGAGATGGATAGAACCTCCGCCGTAGCGCGACGTCCGCAGCCATCGAAGACGGTGATGGTTTCCCCGGGTTTGACTCGCAAGACCTGAGAAAGGTGGCGGGCCTCGTCGCCCGTCAAAGCGGCAGCGGTTTTCCAAGCATCAGGCGGCAGTAGGAAGCGAGGCATGGAGAAAGACTCAAGACGCAAGACGGCAAGACTCAAGACAAGAATATGAATGCTAGGAATTTGCTTTTGGGATGATCACCGTTGGAAGAACCGGTGGCTGGACCGAAGGGCGGGGAAAAAGGAGGTGTTCGTTGAGAAAACCCCCGTTGCCTCGTCATCGCTGATCGCCTCACCCGCATCCTTAGCAACGTCATCAAGTAGAGCGCGGTGATCATAAGGCGATGAGTAGGGCTATACCCCATGGAAATCCCCGAATCGACAGGCTAGCTTTCAAGATTCGAACAATCTGACCAACAAACATGATGAAAACCACCACCCCCATTTTCCTAGCCCTTCGGGCAGGCCCAACAGATGTTTTAGGAGTCTCCGCCAAAGGCAAATCCCTCGCAATTATCATGATGGCGGCCACGGCCGTTTCCTCCCAGGCGGCGCTCTACACTGACGATTTTTCGTCGGGATCGGTGACGAACCAAGTCAACGGATACATCGGCGGCTGGTTTGGCTCAAATTTTAATTTCCAACAATGGTATGGAGGAGTTGGATACGCCGTGATCACAGGAGGGAACCTCAGGGTTTCTTCTGATTCCGCTTACCGAAGTGCGGTTATCTTGTTCGATCCGACATCTCTCGAAGGCGCAGGCCGCTACCGTATCACGGTCGATGTCTCCAGCTACACGGGAGACGTGAATGATCGCGGACTGGCGCGCGTTTGGAGCGGTGAGGGATATGATTTGAGCGGAAGCAGCGGCAACGGAATATCCGTCAGCTGCGAGGCAGGAACATTCACCGCATCTGGTAGCGCGACGGTGTCCGACCTCGGAAGCTTTGAAATCACCGGCGCTGGAAATCACGAGTTCGAGTTCACCTACGATGGAATCGGCGCAGTCGGAATTTTTCTAGGAGCAGAAACCGGTGGATATCCATTCCCCCAATTGGACTACAACAGCATCTCGGTGGCTGCAATCCCGGAGCCCTCCTGCGCAATGCTCGGTTGCTTCGCATTGTCCGCCATGCTCCTGCGCCGCAGACGCTGAAATACCGTCAAAGAAGCACACTAATCCCTGCTCGTATGGTTCACTCGAGTTGCGATGAAACCTCAATCCCGGGGAACCCGATGCATTGATTCCGCTCGTCCGGACCTGTGGTGATGGCCGCTGGAAGAGCCGCGAAGGCGCGGGAGCGAAGACCTTGCGTCTTGCGTCTTCAAGACTTGCGTCTCTATCACAGATCGAAAAACCGCTTCGCTTTTTGGAAGAATCCTTCCTGCATGGGTGAGTTTTGCTCGCCGATGGATTCGGAGAATGCGCGGAGTTTCTGTTGTTGGTCGGAGTTGAGTTTGGTGGGGACTTCGACTTGGACGCGGACGTTGAGATCGCCGCGGCGACCACCGGAGAGCGATGGGATTCCCTTTTCGCGGAGGCGGAAAACCGTGCCGCCTTGGGTGCCGAGGGGGATTTTGATCGAGGATTGGCCGTCGAGCGAGGGCACCTTGAGTTCGCCGCCGAGCGCCGCCACCGAGAATGGCAGCGGAACCTCGCAAAAGAGGTCTGATCCATCGCGCTCGAACACATCGTGATCCTTGACGTGCAGGAAAACGTAGAGATCGCCGGCAGCGCCGCCGCGCACGCCGGCATCGCCATTTCCGGTGGAGCGCAGGCGGGTCCCGGTGTCCACTCCGGCGGGGATGCGCAGCTTGATGCGACTGTCGCGTTGGACACGGCCGTCGCCCTTGCAGGTCGTGCAGGGGTCGGAGATCGTTTCGCCCGCGCCCCGGCATTCCGGGCAGGTGCTTTGTTGGATGAAAATGCCAGCCTGGCGGGCGACGACGCCGCGGCCGCCGCAGGATTGGCAAACTTTCACGCCGCCGGTGCCTTTGGTGCCTTTTGCTCCGCACGGTTCACAGGGGACATAGCGTTCGATTTCGAGTTCTTTTTCGACGCCGCGCGCGGCCTCTTCGAGTGAGATTTCGAGGTCGTAGCGCAGGTCGCTGCCGCGTTGTTTACCGGAGCCCTTGCGCCGCGATCCGCCGCCGCCGAAGAACTCTTCGAATCCGCCGCCGAAGGCACCGCCGAAGACTTGGGAGAAAATATCCGCAGCATCGTGGAATCCGCCGCCGCCACCGCCGCCCATGCCACCGGAAAACGCGGAATGACCGTAGCGGTCGTAAGCGGCACGTTTGTCGGCATCGCTGAGTGCTTCGTAGGCTTCGCCGAGTTCCTTGAACTTGTCTTCTGCGGTGTGATCGCCCGGGTTTTTGTCCGGGTGGAATTTCACGGCTAGCTTGCGGTAGGCTTTTTTGATTTCCTCCGCAGTGGCATTCCGCTCGACGCCGAGCACCTCGTAGTAGTCGCGTTTATCGGCCATGAGATTAAGCCTCGCCTCCTTCCGCAGGAGTAGGGAGTTTGGAAACCACCACGCTGGCGGGGCGTAGCAGGCGGTCGCGCAGTTTGAATCCGCGGCGGGTCACGCGCAGGATCCGGCCTTCCTCGCCGGCGGAGCAATCCTCCTGGGCTACCGCGTCATGCTGCTTGGGATCAAAATTCCCGGTTGCCGGGATTTCCTCGACTCCTTGCGAGGTGAGAAACTCATTGAGTTGGCGGCGGACCATGTCCATGCCGATGTAAATCATCGACGAGGTGTCTTGGGAGGCGGCCTGCATGCCCATCTCGAAATTGTCGACGACTGGCAGCAGTTCTTCGAGGAGGCGTTGGTTGGCATAGCGGATGGCGTCCTCGCGTTCGCGGGCGGTGCGTTTCCGCAGATTGTCGATTTCCGCTGCGGTGCGTAGCGAGATTTCCTTCCATCGGGCGGCTTCGGCTTCGAGTTCCTCCCACGGATCGAGGCCCGGAACCTCCTGTGTGGGGTCCGCCGAATTGGCTTCTTCCGGGTTCTGCGTGGGCTGTGATGTTTCGTCGGCGGCGTGCATGGCGGATAGCTGTAGTCACGAATCCGCCCGCGTCAACCCCTTCAAGCGCGAACCTCCCGAAAATGGGGTTCGAAAAAACCGAATTCACCGCCGATCCCGCTTAGAGCGATCAGGCTTAGCCTTTGCCCGGAACCGAAGGTGTTTCGACCGGCATTTGCACGGGGCCTTTCTCGAAATCGGCGGCCGTCGGCAGGCAAGTCAATTGATAGAACGGCGAGCTTTCGTTTAGCATCAGATCGTTCCAGCGGACAATCTGGCCGGTGTATGCGGAGATGCGGCCCATGATGGCGACCAAGGTCGATTCGGCGATGCGTTTTGCCTCGTTGATTGGCTTGCCCGCCATCACGCTGCGGATCATGGCGACATGTTCCTGCACGTATGGATCCGGGGACTCGAGCTTGATTTCCGGAACTTCGATTTTCTTGCCAGTCATTTTGCCACTTCCGTAACAAGATCCTTCGGTGCCGGTGAAAAACTCACCAACATTTTGATGGGTGCCGGTGATTTGGCGGCATTGGCTGTGGATGTGAACGTCGTCGCCGAAGTCCAGATCGATGCTGAAGAAATCGAACATATTGCCGGTCTGGCGGCGGGCGCGGCCACCGAATCCGAGGGCGGATACCGGAAGACGGCCGAGGAACCAGACTGCGACGTCCAGATTGTGCACGTGCTGTTCGACGATGTGGTCGCCGGAAAGCTCGGTGAAATTCAACCAATTGCGGGTGATGTAGGATGCATCGGTATCACCCTCGACGCGGCGTTTGGTCCAAGGCACCGTGCCATTCCATTGCACCACGCCACCCTTGATCTGGCCGATGGCTCCCGCATCGATGAGTGCCTTGTTGCGCAAGTAGGCTGCCTGATACCGGCGTTGGGTGCCGGTGACGACGGCGAGGCCCTTGGCTGCGGCTTTTTCACCGGTGGCGATGATTGAGCGAGCCCCGGGTGGGTCTACGCAAACTGGTTTTTCAATGAAGCAATGTTTGCCAGCCTCCACGGCAGCGGCGAAATGCAGCGGCCGGAATGACGGTGGCGTGGCCATGATGACGTAGGTGCAATCGGTGGCGAGCACTTTCTGATAGGCGTCGTAGCCGCTGAAACAACGGTCCTCGGCGACTCCAAACGCTTTTCCTGCAGTCTCCGACGCTTCTTTGAAGGCATCGGCCGTTGCGGTCACCTCGGCTTCCACGCCGATGATTTTGCAGGCGTCTATGAAATTCTTTGCCGCGCCTTTGCCGCGTCCGCCGCATCCGATCAGACCGACTTTGAGTTTTTTGGAGTCACCTGGCGTGCTGGCGGCAAACAAGGGGGCGGCGGCAAGACTGGCTCCCAGAAGCGTTGTGCTCCCGAGAAACGAGCGGCGATTGATGGATGAATTCATGGTGGTGGAGGTGTTAGCTATGGTTTCTAGAAAATCCAGTGGATTTCAATACCAAACTACATCTGGCGGATTCGGATTCTTACAAGTTCTTGAAAAAATTACCCGTTGGCCGAAATTTTTCCATTCGCGGCATCGTTATGCCACACGACTCGTTATGCCATTCCTGAAATACTGCCTCATCCTGCCATGGATTCTCGCGCCGCTGGTTGCTGCGGAAAAGTCGATCCTCTTTATTGCCGGGCCCAAAAGCCATGGTCCGGGCCAACATGAACACCCGGCAGCGTGCGAGTTACTGGCCAAACACCTGCAAACCAGCGGGTTGCCGGTCCGCACGGAAGTTAGCCAAGGGTGGCCTGCGGATGCTGCGAAAATAACGGCTGCGGATGTGATCGTGATTTATAGCGATGGCCTAGCCGCCCACGCCGCCAAAGGACACGTCGCCGATCTCCAGCAGCGCTTCACTGCGGGAAAGGGACTTGTCGTCATACACTGGGCTCTCGAAACCGGCGATCCGGAGATGGACAAATTTTTTGACGAAGCGATTGGCGGTCACTTTGACCCGGCGTGGTCGGTCAATCCGGTTTGGAAAATGACAAAGCCGGTTCTGGCGGAACACCAGGCGACGCGCGGTGTTTTGCCGTTCGAGATCGAGGAGGAGTTTTACTATCACATCCGGTTGCGGGAGGATGCGGTGCCGCTGTTGCGCGCGCTTCCGCCCGAGAGTTCGCTCGGCAGCGATGGTCCGCGCACCGGCAATCCGGCGGTGCGCAAGGAGTTGGCCGATAAAGTCCCGCAAGCGCTGGCATGGGTTGTGGAAAACCCTAACAAATCACGCGGGTTTGGTTTTACAGGCGGTCATTTTTTCAATCACTGGGGAAACCCGGATTTCAGGAAGCTGGTGCTCAACTCGATCGCATGGACTGCTGGCATCGAAGTGCCGCAAGACGGAGTGACCGGCAAGGTTGCGGCCACGCCAGCCTATCAGACGATCGACGAGGCGATTGCCAAGGGCGACATCGGTGATGTTCGTCTGCATATCGAGACCAATCCCGCCAGCACCAACAAGGGCGGCAAGGAGAATTCCCGGCCGCCGCTCGAACAGGCCATCCTGCGCAACAAGGCGGAGATCGCCGTCCTTTTGTTAGAAAAGGGGGCGGATGCCAACAGCACGAACGCCTCCAAGCGCACGCCGCTTCATCTCGCCATCGACCGCAATAACCCGGCGGTGATCACGGCCCTGCTCAAGGCGGGAGCCAAACCCAATATGCGGGACAATTCCGGTTGGACGCCGCTGCACCATGCCGGTGCGAAAAACCAGCTTGAAACCGCCCGGGCACTTCTCGATGGAGGCGCGGACCCGATGACTCTGAGCGATTTGGGCGGCACGCCGCTGCATGAGGCCGCGGCCAGCGGTGGCGCGGAAATCATCAAGCTTCTGCTGGATCACAAGGTGGATCCCACTGTGAAATCCAAGGAAGGAGTCACGGCTTTGGATCTGGCGAAAAAATACAACAATAAACCCGCGATCGAAATCCTGAGCGGGCTGCCAGCCAAGGAATAACGGGGGAAGAAAACTCTCCTTGGGATGGAGCTCCACAAAACGCTTGCGCCAAGGAGCGGCGATGCATGATCGCCGATGACAATGAGGGGACAATGCAAAAGCGGTTTCCCCACATCATTGGCTACTCATGGGCGTCGGTGGACGCGTTCCGCCGTTCCTTGATCCCGCCGATGCAGACTTGTATATAACGACCAGCACCCAATCACTCTCCCTCCGGATCACCCTTCGCTTTCAAAGTTTCTTCGATGGCTTTCACTCGCTCGACGAGCTTCGGCAGGCGGCGCGCATGGGCACGGAGTTTCATTTCCTCCCGGAACCGGATTGCGGGGTTTCCGGAATACACCTCGCCCCCCGGTAGACTGACGGGCACTCCGGTGCGTGCGGCAAGACTTGCTTTGTCGCCAATAGTGAGGTGTCCGGCGATGCCCACCTGGCCGGCGCATGTGACGTAGTTGCCGAGGCGTGTGCTGCCTGAAATCCCGGTGAGGGAAATGATCAGGCAGTGTTTGCCAATCACGCAGTTGTGACCAATTTGGACGAGGTTGTCGATCTTGGTCCCTTCGCCGATGATGGTTTTACCGAAGCGCGCGCGGTCGATCGTGGTGTTGGCGCCGATTTCGACGTCATTGCCGATCTCGACAATGCCGACCTGGTCGATTTTAACATGTTTGCCGCCGGAAAATTCATAACCGTAGCCATCCGCGCCGATCACTGCGCCGGGTTGCAGGATGACCCTGTCGCCCAGCACGCAACGCTCGCGGATCGAGACATTGGCCATGATGTGGCAATCGCGGCCTATCACCACGTCCGTTCCGATGGTGGTGTTGGCACCGATTTCCGAGCCGTCGCCCACTGATGAGTCGGCCATGATCACGGCACCCGCATGGACGCAGACCTTGGTGGGGTCGAAGCGTGCGGAAGGGTCCACAAATGCCTTGGGATGGATCCCCGGCACAAACTTGCGGGCAATGACGGCAAAGTGGCGGACCACGATGCCGAAAGCGAGGGTCGGATTATCCACCTCGATCAGCGCGACACCTTCCGGGCCGTCGGTTACACCGCGTGGGACAATGACAGCGCCGGCCTGGGTCTTGAGGAATTGAGAATGATATTTCTCGTTGCCGAGAAAGCTCACGTCGTGCGGGCCTGCCATGTCCAGCGCGGCCATGCCGTCCAGAGACAAATCGAGCCCGCCCCGGACGATGTTGCCATCGACCCATCGGGCGAGCTCGGAAAGCGTGAGTGAGATAGCCAATGCGGACCCTGGCTGGATTATTTCACGTCGGGGGTGGCAGGTGCCGGTTGCGGGATTTCCGGGGCCGGGTCACCAGCGCCTGGGAGAGAATCGGCAGGAGCGTCCTTGTTGAGGGTCTTGAGAAGGCTGGCGGTGATGTCCGTGGCGTCCTTGGTGTAGAGCAGGAAGGGAACTTGCGAGGTGCTGAGGCCGGACTTGTCGAACACGTAATCGAAGTTGTCGGTCTTCGCTTGTTCCTCGACGAGTTTGCGGATTTCCTCGAGGATGCCCTTCATGCGCTGGACCATTTTCTCATTGAGCGCCTGGTTGCGGCGTTGGAGGAACTCGCGGCGCTCGCGGTCGAGGGCGATGCCTTCCTGTTGCTGGGTTTGCCAATCCTTGTAGAGACCTTGTTTCTTGGAATCATTGATCGCCGGGTCTTCCAATTGCTTGCGCAGTTTGCCCAATGTTTCCTCAAGATCGCGGATGCGGGTGAGGCGCTCGTTGTTTTCCTTCTGGATGCGGGCGCGCTCCACGTTGATTTGTTTTTGCGCCTCGTTGGTGCGGTAATACTGTTTGAACAGTTCCTGCATGTCCACAGTGGCGATTTTGAGTTTGCCTTCCTGGGCGGAGGAAATGGTGATGAGCGATACCGCGATGGCGGCGGCGAAGAAACGTCGGATCAGTGTCATGGAGTGTTGAGGTGAGTGTTCAGAAAGCGATTGGCGGGCGGAGCGTGGGCAAGAAACGGAGGCTCGTCAATGCCCATCCTCACGCAACACCATTTTGCGGGTGCTGGATCCGAAAATCAAGGAGAGGCGATGCTCGGACCGATTTCCCTATAAGGGTATAAGGCACGCGATCAGATCTCGTGCACTGGCAGGTTTGTGCATTCTTCGCGCACTTTTTCCGCGAGCGGAGTGGAGAGATAGCGTTCGGTGGACGAGCAGCCGACGGTGACGATACGCTTGCCTTTGAATTCGGGGCGTTTGGCCACTTGCATGGCAGCCCAGACGTTGGCACCGGTGGAAATCCCGGCTGGCAGACCTTCCTGCTGGGCCAGCGCCTGTGCGGTGGCGAGTGCGTCCTCGTTGGTCACTTGGATGACTTCATCGATCAGGCTCACATTGAGATTTCCGGGGATGAATCCCGCGCCGATCCCTTGGATCATGTGGGGGCCGGGTGCGCCGCCCGAAATCACCGGGCTTGCGGCCGGTTCCACGGCGAAGGCTTTCAGCGCACAACGCGACTTGAGAACTTCAGTCACTCCACTGAACGTGCCACCCGTGCCGACACCGGCGACGAACGCATCCACCTGACCGTCGGTGTCCCGCCAGATTTCCTCGGCGGTGGTCTCGCGGTGGACCTGCGGATTGGCGGGGTTGTCAAATTGCCCCGGACCGAACGCGCCGGGAGTCTCGGCCAGTAGTTTTTTTGCCACGGCGATGGCTCCATTCATCCCGCGGGCGCGCGGGGTGAGGACGATTTCCGCGCCGAGCAGGCGGAGCAGGACGCGGCGCTCGATCGACATGCTCTCGGGCATGGTCAGGATGCAGCGGTAGCCTTTCGCACGGGCGATGAATGCCAATGCGATGCCGGTGTTACCGGAGGTAGGCTCGATGATGAGACCTCCGGGTTTGAGCAATCCGTCACGCTCGGCGGCTTCGATCATGGCCTTGCCGATGCGGTCCTTGACGCTGAAGAGCGGGTTGAAAAACTCAGCCTTCACGCAAATCTCGGCATCGAGACCGGCGGTGATGTGATTGAGACGGATGAGCGGGGTGTTGCCAACGGTGGCAACCATGTCAGGTGCAATGTTCATGTTTTTTTCTGTTGGGGTTGGAGATGATTGTGAGACGCAAGAATTGAAGACACAAGACTCAAGAAAAGAGGAGAAGTTGCCGGTTTCTCAGACCGTCTGTTAAATCTGGAAATCGGAGGTTTTGGAATCGAGGTGGAGGCCGCATTCGTATTTTTGTCCGTTGAAACGGGTGGCCTCCGCATCATCGCCATCGGCCGGGCGGGTGCTGTGCCAATCTCCCATGGTCACGTATCCTTTTGCAGCCAGCGGGTGGCGCGGCAGTTCGTGTTTTTGGAAATAGAGCTCCACCTGCGCATCCGCCCAATCGAGGATGGGATACGCTTTGATGGTGTTTTTCTGGCGTTCCACAAACGCGCGGTTCTGGCGGGTTTTCGACTGCGATCGCCGCAGTCCGCTCAGCCAGACATCCGCGCCGGACTCGCGCAGTGCGCGGTTCATCGGTTCGATCTTGGTGAGCATGGCATAACGCTCCGCTCCCTCCTTGCCCTGGTCCCACAAGTCCCCCCAGATCGCCTGCATGCGTGCGGCGGAGTGGGTGGGCTGATAGATGCGCAGGTCCAAGTCGAAGAGTGACATCAGCTCCTCCATGTAATGGTAGGTTTCCGGAAATAGGTAGCCGGTATCGATGAACACCACCGGGATTTTCGGGGCGTGCTCATGGATGAGATGCAGCGTCACCGCCGCCTGGATGCCGAAGCTGGTGGTGGCCATGATGCGGTCACCGAGGCGCTCGTAAAGATGGCTGATGCGCTCGCCGGCGGAAAGGTCGGCGAGGTCCGAAGACAATACTTCTGATAGAGAATCGAGTGTCATTTTGAAACAAGGGGGGAGGTCCGGTTTTCAGGAAATCGTGAAGGCCTTGGAGGAAGCCTCGGGTTTGACATTCTTGTGGAAATCACCGCCCTGAATGGTGGCCGCCACGTATCCGGCGCGGATGCAGAAATCACCGAAGCGCTCGCCCTGGACGCGTTCCCTCGCATAGCGTGCGATGATCGGCCCTAACAACACCTTGATCTGGTGGTCCGGCACGCTCTCGCGATAAAGCTTCGAGAGCCGCTGGCCGGCGAAGCCGCCGCCGAGATAGATGTTGTATTTGCCGGGCGAGCGGCCGACGAAGCCGATCTCCGCGAGATACGGGCGGGCGCAACCGTTCGGGCAGCCGGTCATGCGGATGGTGATGGCGTCGTGACGCAGGCCGTTTTCCTCAACGACCTCTTCGAGCCCGGTGAGAAGGTCCGGCAGGTAACGCTCCGCCTCCGCCAGCGCAAGCCCGCAGGTCGGCAGTGCCACACAGGCCAGCGAGTTGAGACGCAGCGCGCTCTTCAGATGGCTGTCCTTGATGCCATATTGCTCAAGCAGTTGTTCGATCTGCGCACGCTTGGTCGGCGAAATATTGGCGATGATGAGGTTCTGATTCGCGGTGAGGCGGAAGTCACCCTCATGGATTTTCGCGATCTCGCGAAGACCGGTTAGAAGTGGATAGGACGGCGTGTCGCACACCCGTCCGCCCTGGATGAAGAGCGTGAGGTGGGAGTTCCCATTCTTGTCCTCTACCCATCCGAAGCGGTCGCCATTGTCGTTGAAAACAAATGGCCGAGCGGGTCCCAGCGTGTAGCCGAGATATTCGTTGATTTTCGCAAGGATCCACTCCGGCCCGTGATCGTCCACGGTGTATTTGAAGCGAGCGTGTTTGCGGTCCGTGCGGTCGCCGAAATCCCGCTGCACCAGCACGGTTTTCTCGGCGACATCCACGACTTGGTCGGGCGTGCAGAAACCGATCACATCGGCAATGCGCGGGTAGATTCCTTCTCCGGTGCCGGACGCGCCCATGCCGCCGCCGACTGCGATGTTGAAGCCGACCAAGCGGTCCTCTTCGATGATCGCAATGAACGAAAGGCAGTTGGCGAAAATATCGACGTCATTGGATGGCGGCACCGCGATGGAAATCTTGAACTTCCGCGGCAGGTAGGTTTTCCCGTAGATCGGTTCGACATCTTCCTCGCTGGACTCGACTTTTTCGTCATCGAGCCAGATTTCATGGTAGGCGCGGGTTTGTGGGGTCAGGTGGCTGGAAATGTTTTTGGCGATTTCCAAAACCTCGGCGTGGATTTCCGAGAGATAGGGATTCGGATTGCACATCACGTTGCGGTTCACATCGCCACAGGCGGCGATGGTATCCATGGCGCAACGGTTGATCTCCTTGATGGTGGTTTTGAGGCGCTTCTTGATGATGCCGTGGAATTGGAAAGCCTGGCGGGTGGTCAATTTGATCGTGCCATTGGCGTATTCGGTGGCCAAACGATCAGTTTCCAGCCATTGCGCCGGGGTGGCTACACCACCGGGCACCCGGATGCGAACCATGAAGGAATACGCCTTTTCCTGCTTCAACTTGCGCCGCTCGGAGCGCAAATCACGGTCGTCCTGCATGTAGGCCCCATGAAACTTGATCAACTGCTGGTCGTCCTCGGAAATCGCGCCAGTGGATTCATCCGCCAACCCCTCGGCCAGCGTGCCGCGTAGGTAGTTGCTGCGGTCCTTGATGCCTTCGTTGGCGGACAGTTTTTTTTCTTCTGACATCGGATGGGGTGCTTTCTGGGTGAGTTGAATCAGCGGATGTGCCTGGAAACAAGAATCATTAGCTTCTTGCGTCGCATGCTCATCTTTCGCGGCGAACTTGGAACCATTCAGCCCCGGACGCAACCCATTTTTTCAAAAATCTTCAGATTTTAACGAATCCTCACCCTCTCCAGTTGAAAAAAACAGGCTGGCGGACTCAAATCAAACCATCAATCCTTCCGAGGAGCAGCAGGCAGTTCCACCATCACCCGGAATCCGGCGTTGTAAACGCGCTGCCATGAGGGATAGCCCAGGCGGAAGGAGGAGGTCGCACGTAAGCGGTCAATTTTAGGCCACTAGCCGTGCCGCAGCATAAGTAGCATACACACCTGTGTATGTTTTCTATGTTTTCAAATACCACAGGTGCTGAGCGCCGGCCCTTCTGCCGGTGTAGCGGCGGCGTTGGCGGGTTGCCAGCGGGATGGCAGCAACGCACCCAGATCGTCCTGATTGGTCATGGACGGGAGCCGTTCGAGGATGTTGGCGAGGTAGGCTTCCGGATCGTGGCCGTGGCGGCGGGCGCATTCCACCAGGGTGTAAATGATGGCGCTGCGCTGGCCGGTCAATGGGGTCAGTGTACACGAATTAACATTCTTTCTATATTTTTGATCGATTTTTCCATCATATTGTCCTCTCTGCCGTCTGAGACGGACCGGCTCACCGAGCCTGCCGATGGCATTCACGGTGTAATTGTCCTTTTCGGAAAATGAGGGTGTGATGGTGAGG
>CAIVKO010000024.1 GCA_903906515.1 Akkermansiaceae bacterium | reverse complement strand
GGGTCCGCTGTTTTTCGCGGATCATGTCACCGCCGCCGGTTTTGCCGCCCATCTCGCACGAGTTCGGCCAGATCTGGAAAATCTAGTAGTTCTGGATGTTAGGAAAATCCTGCTTCCAGGCGGCCGACATATCCAGGAAATAATCCTGATAGGACTTCCAGTCGAAGTCGCCGGTGGGCGAAGCGGAACCTTGGTTGTTCTCGCCCTGGTGCCAGAGAATGCCACGGATGCCGTGGGTCAGCTTGGCCTGCTTCACCCGTAACAACATCCGGCCGTAAATCGTATTGAGGTCGTCATGATTGGCCTCATTGCGCTGGTGCTGGTCGATCCGTGTTCCGCCGACCGCGCCATTCACGATGAAGATCGGCATCTTCTCGCGCTCCACCAGGCGCCTGGCCAGATCCATGCCCCACCAACCGAGTTGCGCTTTCTCGCCTTTCTCGATTTTCCAAACCGGATTGCACCACAGGTTCTGCGGCGCGCCTTTCGGGTCGCCGGCGGGACCGCCATAACTGCGGATCCAATCGCTGGTATCCGCGGGTGCTTTCTCGTTGGTGTCGGTCGCCAGCGCGTTGGACTGCCCATCTATCAGATAAGCGTCACCGCATACCAGGTTGGTCACCGTCTGGAGCACCGTCTCGGCACCGCCCGTCTTCGTTCCGAACTCCACTTTGTATTGGATCAACCCCGGCTTGAGCTTCACCGACAAGGCATAACTCTTGTCTGCAGCGGGTTTCTGCGATTCGGTTTTAACGGGTTTGTCGTCGGCATACAACTTCAGGAAGACCATGTCAGCGGCGCTGGCCAGCGTGCCGTTGTAAAACAACGTTCCTTCGTTCTTGTCGTCGCGGGCAAAGAACTGGCCGTCAACCGGCTTCTCATCCTTGTCAGGCACTCTCTGAACCCATGCATCCTTGGCAGGTTCCTTCACCACGATCTGGGCCGTCCGGGTGACCGGATCACCTCCATTGGAGAGGCTCGCCGTCACGGTCATCGGGCCGCTGTTTTGGGCGCGCTTGAGGATCAACTTGCCCGGCTTGCTCTCCTTGATCACGGCCAAGCCTGAAACTTTCCAATCATACTTCAGCTCGCCGACATTTTTCGCCTGCATGTCTTTCATGTTAGAAATCTGCGGCACGATCTCGATGGTCGCGCGGCCGTCCCACGCAGGTGTCGTTTTCAAGGTGAAAACCGGATCCGGGATCTCCTCCTTGACGGTGACCGGAATCTCAATGGTCTTCACGCCAGTGGCATAGACCGCCTTGAGTATCAGGGTCATTGACTGGACGCCACTCACGCGGCCCGCATCAATCGTGAAACCGGGCTTGTCCACTGCGGCAATGGTTTCAACTCCACCTTTTTTCAGGATCCAGAAACTTTTCTGCGCGCCTTCTAACTTGGCGGTCACCGTGGCGCTCTTGCCTTCCGCGATGGTGATCGTTTTCTCTGAAACCGCGAAGTTCGTGCCGGGCCTTACCAGCGGACCTACCAGTGTCTGCATGGGTTTCTGATTTTCGTAGGACATCCTCACCCAGTCGGCGGAGCGCGTGACTTTGGAAACCCGCACTTCGTCGATGTCGCCGATGAACTGGTAATTGGAATACCAACCGCCGATATACATTCTAGCAGGGCTTTTTACATTATGCGAGGGGCCGCTCTTGTTCTCACCATCGAGCACGCCGTTCACATAGATCCTGGATTCGCCGTCCTTGTAGGTGTGGACTACATGAATCCATTGGGACATGGCCAACCGCGTCTTGCTTTGAACGTTGGCGCCTGAAAAACAACAATCCATCGTGATATGTGGCGGGCTCTCAAATAACATCGTCACCTTGCCTTGTGTCTGTTCATTTCCCCAGCCGACCGAGAGGGTGTTGGGTTTCTCTGCCTTGAACCAAATCTCGGAGGAGTTGGGACTCGATCCGGTGGGAAAGGTGGTGATGTTCTCCCCGCAATTGATGCCCTTCCCTGAGTTAAACCGCCGGCTCATGCCGATCATACCCGCGGCGGCAGTGGTTCCGGTATCCTTGGGTTCAAGCACGCCGACCTCATCCTTCACCGGGTCGGTCAAATGCATGACGCTGACATATCCGTTGGACTCGTTGAACACGTCCTTGCCCTTGGATTCGCTGACCGCGTCGGCCTTGCCCCAGAACATTTTGATCTCCTGATGGGCGTTACCCTTGATGACCGGTATGCGCACCCAGATGCTCGCCGTTCCCGCGTCCGCGTCCCACTCCTCTATCTGATAGGCCAGCGGCTTGCCGGCGGCATCCGCGAAACGGATGTCATCACCACCGGCTTTTGCCTTGGTGAAATCAAACCCCTCCTTGTTGAGCCGGACCAGAACCGGGAAATTTTCTTCCGTGGCCGTGGCTGGCAGGTTGGCTCCTTCCGGAGTCGTCAGGATCCAGATCGAACCCGAATGCTGCCAACCCACATACCCTGCCCGGACCGTTGCCAGCAGGGTCATCAACACCGTCATACCCACTATCAGTTGCTTCATCATTTTATACTTTCTTTCAGTTTCGATTTTTTACCTTACCTTAATTGAAATACCCCCACCAAGGGGCCACCATCATGCGCCATGCTCACATCGCCAGCGAACGGATATTGGTAGGGACCGTCCAGCTTGATGCCCAACATGGACATGACGCCATAGGTGTAAACGAAATCTAAGCGCCGCAACTGTCTGCAAAGAACACAAAAAACGGGTGACAAACGGGTGACAAACCGGGGCGAATTCCACTTCCTCGAATTCATTGAGCCAGCGAAACACATCCAGCGGGCCATCGAGACCCAAAAATCCGAATCATGACGGTTTCATCGACGGCCCTGCGGCCTAGTGCGTTTTAAGAAATAGTGTGACCGCTTGTGGAGAGTGCCGAGCCTGTGGGGGTGGGCGGAGTGGCGTCGAAGGACATCATGTGAAATGTAGCGGCGGTCTATGACCGTCGGACTTTAGCTGCCGCAGGCAGCCCCGCTGCAGGCGGGATCCCCATTTTCAATGGGGTGCCGAGCCTGTGGGGGTGGGCGGAGTGGCGTCGAAGGACATCATGTGAAATGTAGCGGCGGTCTATGACCGTCGGACTTTAGCTGCCGCAGGCAGCCCCGCTGCAGGCGGGATCCCCATTTTCAATGGAGTGCCGCTAACGCGGCGAATCAGCGACGGTCATAGACCGCCGCTACATTCCGCCCTCGGCGAGGACGCGCTACCTGAAACCTTCTCATCCTGGCAGCTACACCTTTTCGCAAAATGCTCACCGGCCAAGCAGAGGATCTTGAAATCACTTGATTTTCCCTGCCAGAACGTCCTCCGGCCTGCCCTTGAGGCGGCCCTGCCCCGAGGTATTGCTCGTCATCGAGCCATTCATGCCGCGCCGGATATCCTCCTTCACCATGACTTGCTCCATCAGTTCCCTGAAATTCATTCCCGTATCCCCGAATTTTTCCATCCAGGCCAGCGTCTGCGCGTGCAGTTTATCACGGACCGCCTTCTGCTCCGGCGCATCGATCAGGTTCTTCATTTCACGCGGATCGTTCTGATGGTCATACAAGCAGGCAAAACGCGCTTTCTTGCCGAAAATATCGACGCCGCCCGGCAGATCGAAGGTATAGGTGTAGCGACGCGTATAAACCCCCCGCCACTGCCAGGGAAACAAGAAGAGCGGCACCGATTCCACGGCATCGTCCTTCGCCTTGAAAATCGCCTCGGCCAGATTCAGGCCCTGACAGGTCGACGGGATGTTGAGTTTCATCATGCCGAGCAGGGTCGGCATGAAATCCAGCGTCCCCACGAGCAGCTCGCTGGTCCGCGGCTTGAGCGCACGCGGCCAACGGATCAAAAGCGGCACGCGGATCGACTCGCACTCGGGTCGGCCCTTGTTCCCCCGGAGACCGTGCGAGAGCAGCAGATCGCCGTGATCCGCGGTGAATACCACAATCGTGTTCTCGTCGAGCTTCAGTTCGCGCAGCTTGGCCATCAGTTCGCCGAACGCACGATCATTGCCCGTGCACATGGCCATGTAGCCCTGGTACATCTGGCGGATCTGCGGCGTATCCTCCACATTGGGGCGCAGCGTCAATTTGGCAGGGTCATAAAACTTGAGCAAATCCGGCGGCCCGTTGTAGCCATATTCCCCGTCCCAGTTGTGGGGCGGATGCCACGACAGAAATAGCGCGAACGGTTTCGCCGCGTTTTCCTCGATGAATTTCTCGGCCTGCCGCGTCTGCACATAGGGCTCCCAGTCGCCACATGGCTGCTTTTTTCCGTCCTCGTCCCAGAAATAGGCGCGCTTATCATCGAAAAGCTCATTGCAGTTGTTCGATAGAAACCGCTGGTCGAAGCCATAGCGGAACGGCCCGGCCGGAATCGGCCGGTTGCGGTCGCCGCCGAAAAGATGCCACTTGCCGACATAGCCGCAGGCATAGCCGGCATCGCGCAGGACTTCGGCGAAATACCGGCCTTCGCCGGGAACGATGCGGATGTCGTTGCAGAACGCCCCGCTGCGCAACGGGTGCTGGCCGGTCAACAGCGAGCCGCGGAACGGCGTGCACACCGGCGAGCTGGAGATGCATTGCGTGAAACGCACGCCCTCTGCCGCGAATTTATCGAGGTTCGGCGTGATGATGTCCTTGTTGCCCGCGCAACCAAGCATATCGAACGACTGCTGGTCGCTGAACACAAACACCAGGTTCGGCCGTCCCGTCGCAGATTTCACCGCGGCTTGGCTAAACGATCCGGCACAGAGTCCGAGCACTGAAATTCCCAGCGCCATCCGAGCCCCTGCCAGTATTGGAAAAATACGTCGTTTCATAGGGTGGTCCTCATCGATTCACTCATCGCGTAATTCAACCAAGGTGGATTTGACACCAAGCGAAAGCTACACGCACAAAAACCAATCATCAAACGAACACAAATCAATCATTTTGTCACTGGAAGTGATTTTTTTTGACAACGAACGTCGGTTTACTCATAATTTCTGTCGTCCGAATTGCCTTGCACGACTGAATTTGCTTAAAATATCACCAACTTCATGCGAACCACCCTGCGCAACCGTGAGATTCTGGAACTGCTCGGCGAGACGGGCCAATTGAGCGTGCCGGACGCTTGCGAGCGGCTGTCTCTCTCACCTGCCACCGCGCGCCGCGCCTTTGCCAGGATTGCCGCCGAAGGGTTGGCGGAAAAAGTCTGGGGTGGCTTGATGCGGCGCAATCCGGCCACCACTCCCGGCTATGACATGGTGCCGAGCAGCCTGCGGGACCAATTGAACGCGGAGGCCAAGGATGCGATTGCCCGCCAAGCCGCCATGTTGGTCGAGGATGGAGACGTCGTCGCGATTGACGGCGGCACCACCACCCTGCGCCTCTCGTCCTATCTGGCCAACCGGCCGATCCGCATTTTAACCAACTCGATTCTGATCGCGCACCGGATTGAACAACTCCGCAGTGGCGCCAAAAGTGCCGAGGTATTTCTAACCGGAGGGTTTATTTACCCCGGATCGGGCCTGTTGGTGGGACCGCAGGCCGTGACCAATTTGCGCGAATACCACAGCCGGTGGGCATTCCTCTCCGTGGGCGGCCTGGATGAGCGCGGCGCCACCAACACCAACCAACTCGTGGTCGAAAGCCAACGCGCCATGATCGAACAAACCGAGAATGCCGTCATCCTCGCCGACCATAGCAAGTGGGGCCATCGCGACATGATCCGGCAATGCGATTGGAGCGAAATCTCCCGCCTGATCACCGACCGCAAACCCGACAACTGGACGCCACCCATCGCCCCGGAAAAACTCATCGTCGCCCCGCCTGTGACCGCTTGATCCATGTTGTTTGTTTGATCCTGAAAACCGATAGTTGACCCGGTGATCATCAAGGGTTCACACATAAGACGCTGCGCGGTCTAAAGGTCGGTAGGGCGCGACCCGCCGTGGTCCGCCGACTTGTCGCCATCGGCGTGAGGCGTGAAGTGGGTCAATGGTCAACAGTCATAGGTCATCCGGGAAGATGAAGAAGACGCTGCGCGGTCTAAAGGTCGGTAGGGCGCGACCCGCCGTGGTCCGCCGACTTGTCGCCATCGGCGTGAGGCGTGAAGTGGGTCAATGG
>CAIVKO010000023.1 GCA_903906515.1 Akkermansiaceae bacterium | reverse complement strand
CTACCATAAAGTTTTCGGTGCCAACCTGGAAACATCGGTGTAATGGAAGTCATTGATGATCAATGAGCAAATATCACGCCAACTCGCGAAAAACCTAACATTATTTTATCCCAAATGACCCTTAAGTTAGCGCCATTCAGGATTGACCCTGCGTCTCCGGTCTTCCATGGTTTTCAGCGATGATCGATGTGGTTTGCGGCGTATTGATGGACCGTGACGGGCGCTATCTTGCCTGTCGGCGGCCTCAGGGAAAACATCTCGGTGGTTTGTGGGAGTTTCCTGGAGGCAAGGTGGATCCAGGCGAATCACCCGCATCGGCGCTCGTCCGTGAGTTGCGGGAAGAACTGGGAATAGAGGTCGCGGTAGGTGCGGCTTT
The DNA here is from genome assembly GCA_903906515.1 of Akkermansiaceae bacterium. Lineage (GTDB taxonomy): Bacteria > Verrucomicrobiota > Verrucomicrobiia > Verrucomicrobiales > Akkermansiaceae > Luteolibacter. Next base: position 13,255 of record CAIVKO010000023.1, on the reverse strand, counting down.
GGAAGAGGTCGTTTGGCGTTACGATCACGGCGTGATCCGCCTGCTGCCGTATTTTTGCACAATGCCGGATGATCAAACCCCACAGGCGATCGAGCACGAAGAACTGCTTTGGTGCACCCATGAAAATTTCGGAATCTTACCATGGGCTGAGGCGGATCTACCGGTGCTGGACCAAATCCTCGCCATGAAAATTCCGTCAGATCCGAACTCGCTTCCAAACGGTCTTGCCTCGGGTGCAGGGACGACCTAGTTTCCGCGCCCGCATGTCCGCCAAGATCCGCTTCACTTCCGCCGTTGCCACCCAACTCGTTCTCGCCAAGGTCGGCCACCCCCAGCGCAACGAACCGCTGCAAACCTCCAAGCAGGTGTTTCCGGTCGGAGAAGGTGATCAGGAAACCCTCACCGCGCTTTTTCTCAAGCCGTTCAAAAATCTAGCAGGCCACCGTTTCAACCATCCTTCATCACTCGACCAGCACGAGATCAACACGTGCGTCCGGGATATATTCGAAGCCAACGATCGATTGTTAGAGAAAGGCCGTGAAATCGCCAAGCGCCTCTATTCCAAGTCCGGCCACCCGAATATCAAATCAGGAGACCTCTGCATCTCGCTGGTGGACGACATCCAGGTGGACGACGCCACCGTGCAAGGCCTGTGCATCCTCAAGTCCGAGAGCGTGGTCCCCTTCCTCAGCATTTCCACCAAGGATGGCGATCTCCAACTCCACACCGAACAAGGCATCAACCCCGACAAAATCGACAAGGGCTGCCTGATCCTCAACCACCTCTCTAAAAAAGGATATTACGTGCTGACATTCGACCGCTCCGGCACGGACTCGCGGTTCTGGGTGCGGGATTTCCTCGGATTGGTGACCATCACTGATAGCCCCTTTCTAACAAACCAATACGCGGACATGGCGGTAGCCTTCGTCAAGCAGGAGGAAAAGGAAAAACACGGACACACGACCGATGACGACGCGCCACCATGGGAAACCCGCACTGCCGCCCGTGACGCACTGGCCTACTTCGAAGGCAGGGAGAAATTCAGCCTCCAGGAATTCGAGGAACAAGTTCTGCGCACGCCGGAGGCTGTCTCGAAATTCAAGCAACACCGCGCCAGAGTCGAGGAGGAGCAGGGCCAGGCATTTGAAAACGAGTTCGATATTTCGAAAAAACATCTCGGCAAGGCCAAGAAACGCACCGCCACCGTCATGAAGCTGGATACCGGAGTGGAAATCCACCTTAAGCCCGCCTACGGAGACCAGCCGGAACCCACCTTGGAACGCGGCTTTGACGAGGCCAAAGGCATGAAGTTCATCAAGGTGTTTTTTAACAAGGATGTTTCGGTCTGAAACATCCTGAAACGGATTGCATCCGGCAAGGGGTTTTGCTAGCCTCACATCATGAGCGGGATTCAAAGGATTCTTTCCGGCGGGGCGGTGATCGCGCTTTCGATAGGAGCCTTGACGTCTTGCAAGAAGCCCAAGGACGCGGTAAAATCTGACCTGGGTGAGGCTGGCTACAAGATCACCACCGCCGATTGGTTCCGGGCCAACCGCAGCAATGACGCCACCGCTTTGAAAAAATTCGTGGCCAGCGGATTTGCCGTGGATACCCGCGACGAGGCGGGGGATTCCGCCCTCCACGCCGCCGCAGCCGCCGGTGCCCGGGATTCCGCGGAGTTTCTATTGAATCACAAGCTGCCTGTGGACCTTCGCGGTGCCTCGGAGCGCACGCCCCTGATGGCTGCGGTGTTGAGCGATCAGACGGCCATGGTGCGCTGGTTGCTGCGCCAGGGGGCCAACCCGAAGCTCAAGGACAAGGAGGGCTACGAGCCCTTGATGCTCGCCGTGCGCGCGGGAAAGCCAGGACCCGTTAGAGAACTCGCTCCTCACCACCGGGACAGCTTGGACTCCGCCATTCTACTTGCGGCCATGGAAGGTCATACCGCGGTGATCGACACCCTCACCAACTATGGAGCCTCCGTTTACGCGCGCATGGACGACGGACGCACACCGCTCATGATCGCCGCGGAAAACGGACACACGGGCACCGTAAAACTATTGTTAGACATCGGAGCCGGACGTTTGGCAACCGATGCCCAAGGCCGCACGGCGGCGGACCTGGCCACGACCGCCGGTCATCCTGAAATCGCCACGCTCATTTCCCGCGAACCCAAACCCGGCGAGTTGTCACTGGAATCTCCAGAAGAAGTGTCGAAAAAGATGGACGCATTCGTCGATGCAGCAGTCGCAAAATCACCCACGCCTGAAGATATGGCGGATCATCCGCCAACCGCGACGGGCCCGTCCAAACCGATTCAGAACGAATTACTCAGCGCCTCGGTGACACTCAAGCCAGCACCCACGAAACCTGGCGATCCCACAACAGCTGCGGCGAATGATTCCTTCCCGGCTCCTCCGCTGGTCATGCGTCATTACCGCGAAAGCGAACTTCCCATCGAGGTCCGCACAGTGACAGGCGACACCGCTTCACTAACCCTCAAAAGCACCTCACCGCACGAATTGAAGGTGCGCCAGGGAGAAACAATCCCCGGCACCAGGCTGATGGTGGTAAAAGTCCAACACCGCATGAAATCCAGCAAACTCAATGAAGGAAAACCGATGGATGTCTCGATCGTTGAAGTGCGCGACAACACCACCGGCTCCACCCGAGAGTGGATCTCCGGTATGCCTTCCAGCGCGCACGATCCAATCGCGTTGATAGAGGACTCCGCCACCGGCCGCCGCTACACGGCCACCCCCGGCCAGAAATTCAAGAGCGCGGATGGCGCAACCTTCATCATTTCCGACGTGCGTCCTAACCAAATTGTCATCGAAGACACCGCCTCCGGCGCGGTGCAAACCATCCCACTGCGCGGCCCGCGCGGCTAACCCCAGACATCCTGTATCCCATGGAAACCGACACCCTCATCGATCACGGCCAACCCGTCCGCCAGTTTTCCATCATGCTCCCCAACCGCGTGGGTGCTCTGGCCGCCATGGTCAAATTGCTGCGAACCAACTCCATCGAAGTGATCGGCCTGAGCGTCCAGGATTCGCGCGATGCCACGGTCGCCCGCCTGGTCGTCTCCGATCCAGAAACCACCGAACAACTCTTCATCGAAAAAGGCATCCCGCACGCCACCTGCGAACTGGTGGTCGTCACCCTGCGCGAGTCCGGCCCTGGCCTGCTCCAATGCCTGGACACCCTGATGATCGCGGAAACCAACATCGATTTCGCCTACGGATTACTGCCCAACCACAAGGGAAAATCACTCCTCGCCCTGCACGTCGAGGATTATGAATTCGCCGTCGCCATCCTCCACCAGAGCGGATTCCAACTGCTCTATCAGAACGATCTGAGTCGGTGAGCCTCGGCCGTTGCAGGCACCTGGCAGGATACCAACGCCACGCGGCCCGGGCATCTTGCCCGGAGCCTCCAAATATAAGCGAATCGGAAAGAAACCGGTGAAAATCACCGTTTGTGAGGGTGCCACAAACCCCGGCAAACCCGGATTTACTCTCACGCAATCAGAACTGCCCGCCATGAACGCCATCAAAGCATCCACCCTCGCATTGCTCGCCATATCGCCCCTGCACGCCGGGGAACCCGGTTGGACGGAGTTGGAACATCAATTTGACACCCTGCCGATGGAGACCCGCCGTCTGACCGGCCCCTTATTCTGGATGCACGGCGATGAATCCAAGGAACAATTGGAAGGAGAGCTGCAAAAGGTGGTGGATGGCCACAACGGCACGTTCACAGCCGAACCTCGCCCGCACAAGGATTGGCTCGGCGAGGGTTGGTATCGCGATCTCGGCATCAATCTCGACTTTGCCCGCAAAAACGACCTCACCATGATCATCTATGACGATTGGTGGTGGCCCAGCCAGATGATGGGCGGTCGCGTTCCACCCGAGTATGGCAGCAAACGACTGGTGGCCACCGACCTGCGCGTCGAGGGGCCCAAAACTGTGAACGAAACCGGCTACGCCGACCCCCATCTCATCAAGGTGATCGCCGGCCGCGAAATCGACGGCTGCGTGGACGGAGCGAGCCTGGTCGATCTGACAGAAAAAGCACGCGACGGCACCTTGCAATGGAGTGCTCCGGCGGGTTCTTGGCGCATCATGAAGTTCACCTGGAAATTCAACGGCACCAAAGGCGGCCAACAGAAATTCGTGTCCGTGGACGGAGCCGATCCGGCGTGCGTCGAGTGGTTCATCAAGACGGTCTATCAACCACACTATGACCGCTTCCAGAATGATTTCGGCAAAACCATCTCCGGATACTTCTATGACGAACCGGAAACCCAGGGCGATTGGGGCACCGATTTCCCGAAACTCGTCGCCGAGCGTGGCCTCGACCTGAATAAACTGTTAGTCGCTAATAAATTCAAGCTCGCCGGTGATGACCAGGTCGCCGCCGGTTACAGTTATCTCGATTGTTTTGCCGACTCGTGGGGACGCACGATGTATGGTGGCATGAGCCGCTGGTGCCGCGAGCACAAGGTTTTCTCGATGGGCCATTTCATGGAGCACAACAACGACATGTTCAGCAAGGACATGTCCGGAGGCAACATGATGCAGTTGCAGAAATACAGCGACATGGGCGGCATGGATCTGGTCTGCAACCAGCTCCAGCCCGGCGACCGCAACATGGGTGTCTACCAGATGCCGAAGATGGCCAGTTCGATTTCGCATGCTTATCACAAGAACAAAGACATCGCCTTCTGCGAGATCTTCGGCGGCTATGGCCAAAAGCTCACCTATCCGACGATGAAATGGCTCACCGACTGGCACCAGGTCCGCGGCGTGAATTTCCTCATCCCGCACTCGTTCAATCCACGAGCCCCCTACGACGGCGACTACCCGCCGTATTTCTACAACGGTGGCAATGAACCCCGCTGGCCGCTCTACCGGGTGTGGGCCGACTACACCAACCGCCTCAGCCTGATGCTCACCGGCGGCCGCCACGTCGCACCGGTCGCCATGCTGCACCTCGGCCAAAGTTATCACGTCGGTGCCAAACAACGGCCAGAAGAACTGACCAGCGCCTTGCAGGACGCGCAGTATGATTGCGACTGGTTGCCCTACGACGCCTGGGAAAACATCGCCAAGCTGACAGACCGGTCTATCCAACTGCACGAGGAGGACTATCAGGTGCTGGTCATGCCATCCGCCGAGGTGATCCCCTACCCCACGTTGGCCAAGGCCCGCGACTTTTTCGATAAAGGCGGCGTGGTCATCGGTTATGGCATGCTTCCATCCAAGTCGGCCACCCTCGGCCGCGATTCCAAGGACATCGCCACCGTGCGCGACGCGCTCTGGGGCGCGGCCACCCCAAGCCTAACCGTGTGCAAGACAAACACCGCAGGCGGTCGTTCCTATTTCCTACCGGAAAAACCCACGCCAGAAGATCTGCAAAAAGTGTTATCGGGTGATGCCAACATCCATCCGGCGCTGGAGGTGTTGTCCGGCGACACCGGCAACTGGCTGCATGTGTTGCACCGTCAAAAGGCCGGTCAGGACGTATTTCTCGTCTGCAATCAAAACCACGAGGGCACCGCGCGCACCTTCACCTTCCGCGCTTCGGTCAATGGCACCCCTGAGGTTTGGGACCCGATGCGCAACGAGATCACCGTCATCCCTAACAAACGAGACGGCAAAAACACCGAGTTCTCCCTGACCCTGGAACCGTCTGAAAGCATTCTGTTAGTCTTCAACGACCAAACCCGCCAACTCCCAGCCCGGATCAGCGCCGATATGAAACCACAACGCACGATCCCGCTGATCGAAGCCCGGACCACAGCAGCCACGACGCCAACCGCCAAACTCGTTGTAGTCAAGGCCACCTATGGCGTGACGGGTGACATCAAGCGCAGCCGCGATGTGCGCGAACACCTGCAGCGCCTCATCGATGCGGGCGAACGCCAACTTCCGGTAGCGCGTCTGGCAGACGGTAATGATCCCGCGTTCGGCGTGGTCAAGATACTGGTGGCCGAATGCACCGCCAACGGGAAAACCATCACCCTCACAGGTGATGACACCCAGACCGTCATCCTCAGTGCCGACCCCGCCGCCCAGGCACAGACAGCGCCCCGCAATGCTGCCGGAAAACGCTGCACCGTCAGCCCGGTCACAGCCAATCCGTTTGACGGCAGGTGCACCATCCCCACCGACCTCGACCTCACCAAATCCCGGGTCTATCTGGAAGTGGACAACCTCACGCCAGAAGCCGCCGCAAGCGTGACCGTCAACGGAAAATTCGCCGGCGGCTTCATCGGTATGCCGTTGCGCCTCGATGTCACAAAACACCTCAAAAAAGGACCTAACACGATCCACCTCGATCCCTTCGCTCCGAAGTCGGCACGCTTGGCAGTGTACTGAAAATGATGCTGCCTGAATTTTCCTTTACTCACGATATTGATGATTTTAGGATCTTGCTCCACCTATGGTGATGGCGGTCTTTTGTCGGCAGCTGCCGTTTCTGAATACTTCGATAAAGCATTGCACTGCCTCCGGATCCGTCGATTCGCTAAAATTAATCTTCCGCCCGATTCCAACCCGCATGACCACACCGTTCACTGTTTTCCCTAACGTCTCGGCACTCGCTGGACTTATTGCCGACTTTAAATCCCAGGTTTCAGCCGCTCATCCCCGACTCTCCGGACTGTGTGGTTTCGATGGCTTTATCGACACCTTTGTGCGCTTGCAATCACCCGCCTCGATGGCTGAGTTCGGCCCCAAGGTTGCCGCTGCCGCTGGCATCGCCGCGTCCTATCCGGTGAGACATCAGGGCGACAAGTTCGGCGGCAATGGTCCGCTCTTTGCCGCCGCCATGCATGACATCCACGACGGCGCGATCGACGTCACCTACATCGGCGCGATGGGTTGTGGCGAGGTGCTGCCGATCTATCAGGATGCTCTGGGTGGCAAGTTGAAACGGCTCGTCACGCTGGCCGCTCCGGCGCAAACGACCTGCCTTGAGTTCACCGACGGCAAGGTGATGCTTTGCGACATGACCGCATGCGGGGATGTGACATGGGAACGCCTGCTTGAATGCATGGGCCAATCCGCACTCGACGAGGAACTCAAGGCCGCCAGCTTTATCAGCGCGGTGAATTGGGGCAAGTTGCCTCACGCAGGTAACATTTGGAGCCAATTGGCCGAGCGTCTGGCCTTCCTTGGTGTGGCCGCCAAGCATGTGGTGTTTTTCATGGATCTGGCAGAGTTTGAAAGCCGTCCCACTGCCGACCGGGAGGACCTGCTGGCCCGCATGGGGCCGATCACCCGGCAATGCCGGACGATGCTGAGCTTCAACCTGAAAGAAGCCTGGCAAATGGGCGATGTTTTTGGTGCGGACTATCATGGGCGCAAGGACGCCGATTCGGTGGCAGAACTGGCCACCTTGTTGAGGTCCTGCATCGACGTGGATCGGGTGATCATCCACCCGAACGACGGAGCGGCCTGCGCCAGTGCTACGGGCACGGTCTATGTACCTGGACCGTATTGTCGCGAACCGCTTATTTCAACAGGTGCGGGCGATAATTTCGGGGCGGGTTGTCTTGCCGCCGCCCTGCGGGGGTGCGACGACGCGAGTCTGCTGCTGGCAGGCAACTGTGCGAGCGGTCATTTCGTCCGCTCCGGCCGCTCGGCTGCGTTTCCTGATATGATCCTGTTACTTGATGCCTGGGCCGCTGGCACGCTTGGCGAGCGCCTGTGAGACAAGGGCCAACAAGCCTACTCTGCAAACGAAGTTGCAATCGCAAAGCTTCCGCATTTATACCACGCACCCGCTTGACGGCAGCGAGAAGCGGACATTAGGATCGCCGCAACCTGATCGATTCGCATCTAAATCAGCAAAAATAGTCCGGAAGAACCTCGAAAAACTATAACTAGCCATGCGTTACGAACCGATTTCCTCACAGCTTTTCATCCGCAACCGGACCAAGCTTCGCAGCCTGCTCAAGCCGAACAGCGTGGTGATTGTCCACGCCAATGATATTTATCCGACCAATGCGGACGGGACGATGGCCTTCCGGCAGCACAACGACCTGTTCTATCTGACAGGAATCGATCAGGAGCAAACCGTGCTGCTCCTCATGCCGGATGCAGTGGATCCGGTCGACCGCGAAATTCTCTTTGTGAGGGAAACCAGCGACCTCATCGCAGTGTGGGAGGGCGCTAAGCTGACGAAGGAACAGGCGCGCGCGGTTTCCGGGATTGAGCACATCGAATGGTCCCACACCTTTGACGGAATGCTGCAACGATTGATCACGCAAGCGGATCACGTCTATCTGGCCACCAACGAATATCCGAAGGTCAGCACACTGGCAGTGGAAACCGCCAACGCCCGGTTCATCAAGGACTGCCAGGCGCGTTATCCGCTTCACCACTACGAACGGCTTGCCCAGCTGATGCACCGCCTGCGCGTGACCAAGGAACCGGAGGAAATCGCCATCATGCAACACGCATGTGATATCACCGAGGCCGGTTTCCGCCGACTGTTAGGTTTCATCAAGCCCGGCGTGGGCGAATGGGAAATCGAGGCTGAGCTACTGCATGAGTTCGTCCGCCGCAAATCCCGCGGTTTCGCCTACGCGCCAATCATCGGTTCTGGCAAGAACGCCTGTGTCCTCCACTATATCGAAAACGACCAGGTTTGCCAAGACGGCCAACTGGTTCTGCTAGACGTGGCGGCCGAATACGCGGGTTGGAACTCAGACCTCACCCGCACGGTGCCGGTCAACGGGAAATTCTCAAAGCGCCAGCGCGAAGTCTATGATGCTCTCCTCCGCGTCTTCCGCGGTTGCAATGAAATCATGCGACCGGGCATCAGACCGATGGACTATCAGAAGCAGGTGGTCGAGATGATGGAGGGCGAACTTGTCGGCCTGCGCCTCTTTACCGCGAAGGAGGCAAAGGAACAAGGACCGGAGAAGGCGTTGGTGAAGAAATACTTCATGCACAGCACCTCACACCACATGGGACTTGACGTGCATGACATCGCACCACCGCACGAACCTTTCGCCGAAGGCATGGTCCTCACGATTGAGCCGGGCATCTACATCCCGGAAGAGGGCTTCGGCATCCGACTTGAAAACGACGTCCTCATCGGCAAGGACAGCAACTTCGACCTGATGGCGAACATCCCGATCGAAGCCGAGGAAATCGAAGCGCTAATGCAAGCGCGCTGAGACGGCGGTCCATCTGCGATAGGCAGGGACCCGACCTCCGGGCGGTCCATGCGCATGGGAAGCGAATGCGTGGAGGATGAGCAGGTCGCCGAAGCCCAGACATTCGCTAAATCATTCTCATCTCATGCACGTGGACCGCTCGGAATGCCTTGGCCGCTTTAGCGGGACAACCAGCCGCGCAGCGCAAACCGCATGGCCGCAGGCAAAGGCGGTCCCTGCCTTGCGACGGAGATTCACGAGCCAATGGCAGGGATACCACCTCCAGGCTATTACGAGACGAAGCTGTAATCGTATGGCTTGCGCATCTCGCGGGCGATATAGGTATTCGCCTCCGCCGCATTGTCGCCGGTGAAGATTTCCTTCTCGGGATCCCATTGGAGGCTTTTTCCGGTGCGAAGAGAGATCGCTCCGAGATGACAGACCGACGCCGAGCGATGGCCTATTTCCACGGCACAGATCGGATCTTTACGGGACTTCATGCAATCGAAGAAGTTCCCCTTGTGGTCATTGCTGAAGTAGAGGTGTTCGGCACCATCCGGCAACGGCTTCGAGAGCAATTCACGGTCACTGGCATTGAGTGCCTCCCGGCTCACCCAGATCCAACCATCACTGCCCTCAAAACGGATGCCATTGCGTTGTCCGTCCTTATTAACGGTGCCACCGAACGGGTTGTCGTCGCGTGTCGAGCGCACATTAAAAACAATCCCGTTGGGATAGGTGAACTTCACCTCATAATCGCTGATGGTGGTGAACCCGCCCTTAATGGGAGTGGCCAAGGCCTTGCTCTCAATTTTCGTGGGAGCTGGCAGGCCGATCGCCCAGTAGCCGATGTCCATGTGGTGCGCACCCCAATCGGTCATCGTGCCGCCTGAATATTCATACCAGTAACGAAACCAAGTGTGGCAGCGTTCCGGCACATAGTCGACACCCGGTGCCTGACCCTGCCAGAAATCCCAATCCAACCCGGCAGGAACGGGAGCGCTCGCAAACGGCCCCACCTTTTCCGGCCAATAACCCGCAGGCAACCAGACGTTGACTTCCTTGAGCTTGCCGATGCGTCCGTTGCGGACCAACTCACAGGCCATGCGGAAGCGCTGGCTGCTGCGTTGCTGGGTGCCGGTCTGCAGGACCACCTTGTTGTCACGCACGGCTTTGACCACGTGCGCACCCTCCGCGATAGTTAGAGTCAGCGGTTTTTCCGAATAAATGTCCTTTTTGGCTCTGGCCGCGGCGATGTTGACCAAGCTGTGCCAGTGGTCCGGGGTGCCGTTGACAATACAATCAATGTCCTTGCGTTCCAGCAATTTCCGGAAGTCGCTGAACGCCTCCGGCTTTTTGCCATCCTTGGTGAAACGACCCACGGCTTTCTCGATGTGGCTTTGATCCACGTCACAAACCGCCACGATGTCGGCAAAACGCATCGCATCCCTGGCGTCACCGCTGCCCTGCCCCCCGCATCCGACCAGCGCCATTCTCGGCCGCTCGTTCGGAGAGGTGATTTTCGCGGCAGGCTCTTCGGCAGAGGCCAACTGCCTTTCGACGAACCAGAGTGGCAAGCCTGTCGCAGCGGCGGTAGCAGAGCATTTACGAAGAAAATTACGGCGGGAAATGTGGAATGTTTTGGAAGGGTCCATGGGATGATCGATTGGTGGTATTTGTAGAATATCTACTGGGAATTGGAGATTTCGCGGGAGTGGTGTCAAGCCGTTTCCGGGTCGTTCGTGGAATGGCGCAGCCTGATCCGTAAAAAGGCTGTTGTATCTAGACGTTTCCAGGATCATTCTTCTTTCGCTGTGATCGATCATATTTCAAACCTTCGTGGTCTGGAATGTGGTGCATGGTGCAAGTAATCGCTGATGAAAATCGTAGAAACCGAATGACTCTCAACCTCATGACCCTCTCCCGTATGATTTTTGGCAGTGCCATGTATATGGGCCTTTGTTTGGCTTCGCCCGGCGCTGAAACTCCGACTGAACTCCCCAAACCCACCTCACGCACCGAGCGTGTGATCGAGGGTTGGACCGTGCGGATCGACGACCGCTGGTTGCAAACGCCGAATGATGCGACGGGAGCACAAGTGATTCATTCCCTGGAATCAAGGCTCTCCGACATCAAGGCTGTGGTCGCGCCCCAATGCGTGGAAAAAATGCAGAAAGTCAAAATCGTGGTCGATATGACACACGGAAAATTGGTACCCATGCAGTATCACCCGGAAGCCGAATGGCTCAAGGAAAACGGCTACGCGGTCGATCTTGCCCATTGCGTCCATATTCCGAAGGCTGACGAATTGATCGCACCCCGGCAAATCAACGTCCAACCGTGGTGCGTGCTTCACGAATTGGCGCACGCCTACCACGATCAAGTGCTTGGTTTCGAGGACAAAAGGATTCTTGATGTCTTCGAGAAGTATAAGGCAAGCGGCCATGGTGATGCCACGTTGCTGATCACCGGAAAACACGTCCGCCATTATGCACTGACCGATCAGAAGGAGTTCTTCGCGGAGATGACCGAATCGTATTTCGGAACCAACGATTTTTTCCCATTCAACCGCGCCGAGTTGATGGAAGCGGAACCTGAAATCTATCAATTGATGGTGACTATATGGGGACCGATGCAAACCGGTCATGCACAGGCAAAATCAGGCGACAAACCCGCAGCCAAGCCATAAGAACACGGATCCGGCTAGGGAATGCATGTTCACGATCCAAATTTACAACGAAACGAATTACTAAAGTCATGATTGTCAGCATTTTCAACGACGTGATCGGACCGGTGATGCGCGGACCTTCGAGTTCGCACTGTGCAGCCGCCTTGCGGATCGGCCGCCTTGCCCGCGAATTGATGAACTCAAACTTCACCGATGTGCTTGTCGAGTTCGATCGCGAGGGATCCCTGCCAACGACCCACGACACGCAAGGTTCGGACATGGGTTTGTTCGGCGGCCTGATGGGTTGGGACGCAGCCGATGCACGCTTGCCGGGATCACCGCAAGCCTTGCGCGATACGGGAGTCCGCATCGCCATCGAAACCGTGGATGCCGGCGATCCGCACCCGAATACCTACCGCCTCACCCTGCACGGGGATAAGGAAACCCACACCCTGCACGCCATATCGACCGGCGGCGGGATGATGGAAGTGATCCAACTCGATGGTTTTGAAGTTTCGATGTTTGGCGATTGTTTTGAAACGCTGCTGTGGGTGGATGGTCAAGGGAGTGACGTCGTCGCGGCGCTGGAGGCTGGCTTTGTGGCTGATGAAATCCTGCTCCATCAAGCCGACGGCAGACAATTGGTCGAGGTGAAAGCCGCAAGTTTCGTGAGTGACGAAATTCTATCCGGAATTCCCGGGATTCAATCGATCAAACGACTGAATCCGGTGTTGCCGGTGATGACCCGCAAGGGGACACAGGTCCCGTTTGACTCTTGCGCTGGAATGTTAGAATTCGACGCCGGACGCGGGACACCGCTTTGGCAACTCGCCGTGCAATATGAAATGGCGCGCGGCGGCCTCAGCGAGGATGAGGTGATAGCCAAGATGGTGGACATTGTTCGCATCGTGCGCCGATCGATCGCCGAAGGGATCGCCGGCACCGAATACGACGACCGCGTGCTCGGCCACCAATGCGGACGCTTCGACGAATTGATGCGGGCAGGTCGTTTACTCGACGGCGGGGCATTGAACCGGATCATTCTTTACGTGACCGCGTTGATGGAAGTGAAAAGCTCAATGGGCGTGATCGTCGCCGCCCCCACCGCGGGTGCGTGCGCGGCCTTGCCCGGCGCTGTTGTCGCGATGGCGGAAAGCATGGGCCTGGATGAGGTGGAAATGGCCAAGGCCTTGCTTGCAAGCGGCGTCATCGGCACTTTCATCGCCACACGTTGGACCTTCGCGGCAGAAGTCGGTGGCTGTCAGGCCGAAGGCGGTTCCGCAGCCTGCATGGGCGGCGCAGCACTGGTCACACTGGCAGGAGGAACTCTAACACAAGCTGTGGCAGCGGCCTCCATGGCATTCCAAAGCATGATCGGCCTGATCTGCGACCCGGTGGCGAATCGCGTG
>CAIVKO010000022.1 GCA_903906515.1 Akkermansiaceae bacterium | reverse complement strand
TGATGAGGCCAATATGGCCAATATCTACAATCCAGATATATCAACAATTAAATTTCAGAAAACCTACGATGATAAACTGAAGTCGAAATTTGCGATTGTGAGTTTTGAATATAGTCGTGTGCTCTACTCATGGGGCTACGCAGCCAACGAAGTCGAATTTGTTTTCAGTGAAACAGGATACAGTCACAGAATAACAAAAATCCAGATTTCCAAGGATACATGGGAATATTTTACCAAACCGGCGAAAGGCGCGGAGAAAAAATGCGGTAGCGGCGGAAGCTTGGACACTGAAGACACGGGTCCAGAAAAGCCATCTCCAGAGTTTAAAGGACAATCCGATAAAGCACTGGAGAAGGAGCATGATGAGTGACAAGAATTCCCACACACCTGTGCCGCCGCAGAGGTAACCACGAGCACATAAACCAATAGCAGAGGCAATCGGTGGGGTTCTTGCTTTCATAATTCGTGCCCCGTTGAAAATGACCTTGATCGGTGGCAGTGGTGTGGCAGAGATATGTCGGATAGTGGAATTCCACACGGATTCCACACAACCAGCCGTATCACCAGTCACAACCATGCATCACGAACAAATTTCAGAGACGCACCAATGCCCATGAAATCAACGATTGCCGCACCAGTCACCACATCCGACCCCGATCGGACATCAGGATGTCCTAACTGAACGGAGCCAGATGCCCCTGAATTTCGCGCGCATGCAGGCCGGGACGGCGCGGATGCCGGTTTTGTCGCAAGGCATTTGAGAGGTGCTGTGGCGGCGGTCTGTGACCGCCGATGGGCATGAGATGAGGCTTGGCGGCAATGCGGATTCATTGACGACTCCTGATCAGCGGCGGTCATAGACACGCCGCTACAACGCCGCGGGCTCATTGGCGCTTCAGCGGCTGCGGCGGTCATAGACGCGCCGCTACAATGCGGCGGGCTCATGGGCGATTCAAGGGCATCGGCGCTCACATTTCCCCCACAAAAGCGGCAGGGGTCGTCTTGACGAAATCTTGGATGAAGTCGAGATAGCCACGCGAGCCAGGGGTCATTTGGGTTCGAATCTTCATCGACGAGACGACGGTCTCCATCGCCAGAATCCAATAGCTCAGCAGCACGGGTTCATCTGGGGATGCGTCGTCCTCCGCCGGTTCCTCGTCGTCCTCGTCAACAACCCGCGTGAGGACATCCTCCCGTTTGCGCAGAATCCTTGGAATGAGGTCCGCAAGCAACCTTTCGTGCTCGGAACCTGCCGGGATTGACGGCTTTTCCCCCTTGGCGGTCTTGATCGCCTTGATCAGCGACGAGCGCACCTGCGAATCGGTGAATTGCCGACTCCGTTCCTTTGCCTCGGTGTCTGCCAAGGCGATCTCCTTTTCAATAATGGCCATCAAGTAGCCGAAAAACGGGTCTTTCATCCGGTCGTGTGTATTTTGTTTCATGCGATGGATTGAGTCGGATTGTGCTGCGGGTTTACATGTCTGCCGCACGGACAAGGGTCGTTGCGACCGATGACAGCCGGAAAATCGTTTTTCCGGGGCAATGGCCACGCCCCATGCCACACCAGCCACGGCGCGATGTCAATTCCGCCCGCCCATTCCGCCG
>CAIVKO010000021.1 GCA_903906515.1 Akkermansiaceae bacterium | reverse complement strand
GGTGTTCGGCACCGACGCCGGGTTCGCGGGTGTGTGGCACTTGGGTGACGACCTGGAAGATTCCACATCCAACAATCTTAACGGCTCCAACAACGGTTCAACCAAGGTGCCAGGGATCATCGGCGGCGGACACGCCTTCGGGCTGGACAAGTTGATCAAAATCCGCCAGGCCGGTGGCAAGCCTGATGGGAAGGTTGACTGTATGCCGTCGGGCAACCAGGACAGGTCGATGTCGGCGTGGATCAATCCGACCAGTTATGAAGGACTCAACTGGGCCTCGGCCACCATCGGAGGATGGGACGGGATCACTCAAGGTAGCAAAGCGAATGAGGCACTGTCCTATATGACACTAAGCGACAGGGGCCAGGTTATATTTCATCTTTACGGGGCTGATCCCAGAAGCAGCACCCGTGTTTCCCTGGATGAATGGCACCATGTTGCGCTGAGCGTTTCAGGCAATAAGGTTCGATACTATCTGGACGGAGTGCTGGATCAGAATATCGCCCCTTCGGGAAAAGATTTTGCCGCGATTGCGCCACTGAAGACCGCTTCGCCGGTGGAGGTCAATGTCGGTGATCATGGAGGTGGGCGGGGCCCGTTCAATGGTGCTCTGGACGAAGTCCGCTTTGAGGGCGTGGCGCGCTCGGCGGACTGGATGAAACTGTGTTACGAGAATCAGAAACCTTTGCAGACCGTGGTCGGACCACTGGTGCAAAGAGGCGCTGATTTCGCGGTCTCGCAGAAGAAGATAGATCTATTGGAAGGCAAGAGCATCAAGCTGACGGCGAAGGCCGGCGGCGCACAGAAGATCTACTGGATCATCAACCGAAACGGATTGGAAACGGTTGCGGCGACGGACCGGTTTGCTTTCACGATGGACGCCGGACGCGTGACGAAAAACGAATTGTTCACGCTCCGGTTCAAGGCGGTGTTTGCCGATGGGGTCAAGACCATTGATATTCCTGTTACGGTCCGGGAAGTTATTCCGGATCCGGTTTTCACCTTGAAAGCACCGGCGAAGTGGGATGGCCGGGAAATGATTGAAGTCGTGCCGCTGATTTCCAACTTGCAAGCAAGGCAGGCAAAGGGGGCGGGAGATGTGAAGTATGACTGGAGCGTTTCCGGCATGGCGATCATCAAGGAACTCGCGCCCGGCAAGCTGGTTCTCAAGCGTTCTCAGAACAGTGGGACGCTCACCGTGACGGCCAAGGCGAGTAATGGCGGGGCGCCGGTCGCGCAGACGATCCGCATCGCGGTTAAGGAGCCGGACAAGGATGCGTGGGTGCAAAGGACGCCGGACAAGGACGAGAAGCCCGTTGACAACCAATTCTACGCCCGCGACGACAACAATGAAGGCACGCTCTACTGCAATGGAACACTCGCCAATGCCGCTGATACGGTATTTTTGAAGTTATATGCCGATGACAAGCTCATCAAAAACGACAGCCGCAAACCCGATCAGGACGGAAGTTATGCGCTCGCGGTCAAGCTCAAGGCCGGGTTGATCAAGTACAAGGTGGAGTTCGGGACTCGCAGCGCAAACGCCGAGACGATTCTGCACAAGGCCGGCAACCTGGTCTGCGGCGACGCCTATATGATCAACGGGCAATCCAATGCGGAAGCCTGGGCGGATCAGATGGTCCACCCATACAAAAGCGAATGGCTCCGCAGCTTCGGCACTCCGATTACCGATCCGGCCTCCGCCCGCAAGGGGTATTGGGGTAACGCGCTGTCGTTTAATGGCGGAGAGAACCGCCACAACCTGCAGATCGGTTATTGGGGCGTCGAACTCGGCAAGCAATGCATCGAGCAATACAAGATGCCGGTCTGCTTTGTGAATGGTGCCGCAGGCGGCACCAGAATCGATCAGCACCTGCGAAACCCGAATGACCCGGAGGATGTGAAAACGATTTACGGCCGCCTGTTGTGGCGCTTGAGGCAGGCCAGGCTGACCCACGGCATCCGGGGCGTCTTGTGGCACCAGGGCGAGAACGATCAGGGCGTCGGTGGTCCTGCCGGCGCATACGGCTGGGAGACCTATCAGCATCATTTCATGGAATTGGCCGCCGCATGGAAGCAGGACTTTCCCAATATCCGGCACTACTATATTTTCCAAATCTGGCCCCAGGCATGCGCCATGGGTGAGAACGGTTCCGACAATCGCCTGCGGGAAGCTCAACGCACTCTGCCGGGAATGTTTTCCAACATGGGCATCATGTCCACTCTGGGCATCGATCCTCCCGGAGGATGCCACTATCCCGCGGCCGGTTACGCCATGTTTGCCAAACTCATGGGTCCGCTCGTCGAGCGGGACAACTATGGAAAAGAGTTCGAACAATCCATCACCCCGCCCGATCTCAAGCGTGCCTATTACGCGGGCGAGCAGAATGACGAAATCGCCCTGGTATTTGACCAGCCCGTGATCTGGATGAATTCACTGACCGGCCAATTCTATTTGGATGGACAGAAGGGCGAAGTGATCTCGGGCACGGTGTCCGGCAACGTGATCCTGCTCAAGCTGAAGGGAGCCTCCACAGCAGAAAAAATCACCTATCTCGACAGCAAATCGTGGAGCCAAAACGACCTGCTCCGCGGGCAAAACGGCATCGCCGCGCTCTCGTTCTGTGAGGTGCCCTTAGCTCAGAGTAAGGAACCTCCAGCCCCAGTCACTCCGCCATGAAGAGATTTCTTCATATTCTCATCAGCACAATTACATGGTGACGGATAAACAATAGAGAAATAGCTTGGTTGTGGGGTTTTCGGGGGTAGGGTGGTGGAATGCGCAGGGCACGATGGCTGGCGGGTTGGAAGGATTCGGCGCCGTAGCCTGTGATTTACCACTGTATTTCTCGGGTGGTGGATCGGCAGTATGTGTTTGTGGAGCGAGAATGCGAGGCGTTCCGGAGGTATATGAGGATGTATGAGAATTTCTCAGGCAGCCGGGTGTTGTCGTATTGCGTGATGTCGAATCATTTCCATTTGCTGCTGGAGGTCCCGCCGATGGCGGATGGCGGCTTGAGTGATGAGGAGCTGCTGCAACGTCTTGGCGGGCTTTATTCTGAGGTGGTGGTGGCGGGTGTGGCGGCGGAATTGGCGGAGGCTAGGAAGATATCTAACGGCGAGGTCGATGGCGCGGACGATGCTGCGGGTGAAGCATGCGTGGCGGCCATTCACGCCCGATTCACCTACCGGATGCATGATCTGAGTGAGTTTATGAAGGGCTTGTTGATTCGCTTCACGCGGTGGTGCAACCGGGTGCATTCGCGGTCGGGAACATTGTGGGAAGAACGGTTCAAGAGCGTGATCGTGGAAAGCGGGGTGGCAGCCCGGACGATGGCGGCCTACATCGATCTGAATCCGGTGTGGGCGGGGATGGTGAAAGACCCGTCGGATTACCGCTGGAGCAGTTAAGGGGAAGCGGTGAGCGGTGGAAAGAAAGGGAACGAAAAAATAGGTTCGCGAGGGCCTGGTGCGGGCGTATCTTTGCGATCAGGGAGTGGGCTTTGAGGCGGATAAATGGCAGGATGCTCGGAGCCCTCGGGTTCAAGCCACGTCGCGTGGCCAAGAGCAAGCCGCTGCGCAAAGTGCCGCAGACCGATGCCATATTCGAGACAGTCCACCGGATCAATGCCGCAGCCGATGCTGATGCCGGCACGATCCGACTTTCCATCGACACCAAGACCACCGTTCCCATCGGCAACCTCAGCCGCGGCGGCAAGAGCCGCAGCGGGCATCAGGCGCTTGATCACGATCTCGAACCCGAGGCCAACAGGGGGGCGTTCAGTTTTCCGTTAATCTGATAGGAGCCCGAAGGGCTGGCTAACCGGGTTAGGTATAGATGCTGGGAAGAACTTGGCAAGGAGATATTTGCAAGAGGCGCGATTCTTCTTGAGGCCCGCGCCCGCCGCCCGGCTCGGCCGCTGAGGAGCGGAGCGACGAGGCGGCGGAGCGACGAGGCGGTGGAGCCGGG
>CAIVKO010000020.1 GCA_903906515.1 Akkermansiaceae bacterium | reverse complement strand
ACTAAAGCGGTCCCAACTGTGGAAACTCCTGCACGCGTCGCTGCGCCACCCATCGTTGTGGCCCAAGCTGCACCTGCCGCCCCGTCCGCGGCGCCGACCTTTGTAGCCCCGCCCGTCACCCCGGCGGCGGTAGCAATTCCGCCCCCCGCTATCCTGACGCTAGCTCAAGCCCAGCCTATTCCCTCGAACAAGCCAGCGGATAAGATCGCGGCCATGACCGCCTCTGCGCCAGCCGCCTCGCTCGCCAGTAAGGACCGGGTCGAACAACTAGAGCCAACCCATGAAGAACACTACCGAAACCGCATCAGCCTCGGCTATCGCTTCGGGCTGAATAACTCCGTCGAGTTCCGAGGATTTGCCGCCGCTCCCCTGCCGCCCCTAGGCAGCTTCGATGATGGCTACGTCCTAGACAGTTCCAGGCAGACCGCCGGCCCGAACCCCGCCCCCGATGGCCGCACCTGGAACTGGGGCTATGATCGCCCCACTCAAGTCCAAGGCGACAGCCTCCTGATGACCCAGTCATACCCGCTTGCTAACACCGCCTCGCACAAGCTCGACGACCACGCAATGTCCGGCTTTGAGCTGACTTACTCGTGGGAGTTGTGGAGTGGCAGTCGTTTCGAGGCTTGCCACTTTGGCGTGGAGGTGGCCTTCAATTATTCCGCCTTGGCCGCCCAGAACACTTGGACCCATTCCGTGGATATGGTCCGAAACACCACTACCTACGAGTTGGGCGGCGTGGTGCCTCCGTACGATCCCCTAACCGGTCGAACCTATCAGGGCACCTATGGCGGTCCTGGCCCGACCATCCCTCGCAACGGGACTACTCGGCAGATTACCATCCCCGACGGGGCGTCCATGACCTCCTATCGGGAACTGTCGGCGAATACCTACGGCCTGCGCCTGGGTCCGTACTTTGAAAGCCCCCTCTACAAAAACCTGTGGGGCAACCTCGGAACGGGGTTGGCCATCGGCTTGGTGGATGGCGAACTGAGATATGCCGATGCCGTCCAAGGCTTGCCCATGTCCGGCTCGGCCAGTGATTTCAGCGCCCTGGTGGGTTGGTATATTGGCGGTGGCCTATCCTATAATTTCAACCATTCTTGGAGCCTCTTCTATAGCGCCCAATATCAGTGGCTTCCCGATTACACGCTCAAGGCCGGGGCCACGGAAGCCACGTTCAAGGCTGGCAACGGACTCTTCCAATCCATCGGGATTCGGTACTCCTTCTGACTCCTCGAAGCGGGTTGGACCTTTAGTGTGGGCGGTCCTAAACCCTAAGAGCCTGTTTTGAAAAGTAACAGCCGCCGTAAGGACGCTCTAGCTCTGGAGCGTGCAGGTCCACAAAAACCAAGAGATTTGAGCCTCCTGACGTCGGCTACTACGACTGCGATGGGAGTTTTCAAACCGGCTCTGAGTCGCTAGCGGCTGAAATACCAGAAGTCGGATTCGCAGCATCATAGAACCCACCATCATACAAAGCAGTTGGCAAATGAACTGATGCCTGAGCTCTATCGTGCTGTGACGTTACTCCAGTAACATGCCCATCAATCGGCAACGCACCTTCACCTGGTAGCATTGATATTTTCCCGTAGGCGAAAGCGGTATCCAATTCATTTAACCCCGGAGTCACAGCCAAGTAAAAGTTTGGCCCTGGGACTGTGCTGCGATGTTCCAATCGAAGAATTGCAATATCAGGAGGACCGCTATGCCCAATGACTGGATCATAACTAACCAACCGCCAAACATAGGTGACTTGCTGCGCCCGCGGACGGATGCACTCCGCCAACGCTTACCTGAACGGGAATAGGAATAATCTTCTGGCAACATTGTCTGCTGCCGCTCATGCGATCAGCCGCGCCAGCAAACCGGAAAACCGGTGCTCCGTCTTGTGGTTCCGAACCGCTATCCCCAGCGCCTTCCGCTGCCCGATTAACACCACGAGTTGCTTGCCCCGCGTGATGCCGGTATAAACCAGGTTCCGCTGCAACAGCAGATACTGCTGCGTCGCCAAAGGCGTGACGACCGCGGGAAATTCCGATCCCTGGGATTTGTGAATCGTGATGGCGTAGGCGAGGGAGATTTCGTCGAGTTCGCCGAAATCGTAAACAACCTCGCGCGGGTCGAACCGGATCGTGACCTCCTTCTCAACCGGATCAATCTTCACGATCTGTCCGATGTCGCCGTTGAACACGTCCTTGTCGTAGTCGTTCTGCGTCTGAATCACCTTGTCCCGAAGGCGAAACTGCCAGCCGAATTTTTCCACGGATGGCTCGGCGGCGCGGGCGGGGTTGAGTTCATTTTGAAGCCGCACGTTCAATTCGCGGATGCCCAGTGATCCCCGGTTCATCGGGCACAGCACTTGAATGTCCCGGATGGGATCGAGCCGAAACTTGGCCGGGATGCGGGTCTTGACCATCTCTACCAGCATCGCCGCGATCAGCTCCGGCTCCTCGCGCTCGATGAAAAAGAAATCCGACTCGCCACCTTTCGGCGCGGTCTCCGGCATCTGTCCTTCGTTGATCCGATGCGCGTTGATGATAATCCGGCTGTGCGCCGCCTGCCGAAATACTTCGGTCAGGCGCACCACCGGCACGATTTTGCTTTCGATGAGGTGCCGCAGCACCATGCCCGGCCCGACGGACGGCAGTTGGTCAATGTCGCCCACGAGCAACAGGCTCGCCTTCGTCGGCAAAGCGCGGAGCAAGTTCGCCATGAGGGTGACGTCCACCATCGAGGTTTCATCCACCACCAGAAGGTCGCAGTCCAAGGGATTGGCTTCGTTGCGCGTGAAGGTGCCGGTGGCGGGGTGGACTTCGAGCAGGCGATGGATGGTCTTGGCTACGACGCCGGTCGTCTCGGAGAGGCGCTTGGCGGCCCGGCCGGTGGGCGCGCACAAGAGGCAGCGCACTTCCTTGGCGCGGAGGATCAACAGGATCGCGTTGACGAGCGTGGTCTTGCCCACGCCGGGGCCGCCGGTGATGACGAGCGCGCGACTCGACAAGGCCAGTTTGAGCGCCTCGCGCTGGCTGGGCGCAAGCTCCTTGCCGGTCTTTTCCTGAGACCAGACGATGGCCTTCGCGAAATCAATTGCCGGAAACGCGGCCGGCGCGGCGGCAAGACTCCGGATCCGGGCCGCGATGATTTCCTCCGCCCGCTTCAGGTGCGGTAGGAAAATCAGTTCCTGCCCGCTGATGGTTTCCTTCACCAGATCACGACTGGCCAAGGTGCGCTCCAAAGCCTCCGTCACGATCTTTTCGTCCACGAGCAGAAGCTTGCCCGCTTCGTCCCTGAGCAATTCCACGGGCAGGGCGCAATGGCCGTCGCCGGTCGCCTCGATCAGGACGTGGCTCAACCCGGCGCCGGCGCGGAGCAGGGAATCCACCGGGATGCCGATCTTCTGCGCGATCTGGTCCGCGGTCTTGAACCCAATGCCGTGGATGTCCTTGGCCAGCCGATACGGGTCGCTGCGGACTTTCTCGATGGCGTCATCGCCGTAGGTCTTGTAGATACGCACCGCCCGACTCGTGCTGACGCCGTTGGAGTGCAGGAACACCATGATCTGGCGGATGACTTTTTGCTCGGCCCACGCGTCCTTGATTCGCTTCCGGCGTTTCGGGCCGATCCCGTCCAGTTCCTCCATCCGCGCCGACTGGGTTTCGATCACGTCGAAAATCTGCCCACCGAATCGGTCCACGAGTTTCTTGGCGTAGATCGGGCCGATGCCCTTAACCATGCCGCTACCGAGATATTTCTCGATGCCCTCCCTGGTCGTCGGCGCGGTACTGGCGAGCATCTCGGCTTTGAACTGCGGCCCGAACTCGCGATCCTGAATCCAGCGGCCTTCCGCAGTCACCCATTCCCCAGCGCTCACGGAAGGGAGGGAACCGATAACCGTGACCTGATCCCGGTGGCCCTTGGCTTTAACCTTCAGCACGGCAAAGCCGTTTTCTTCATTGAAGAAAGTGACGCGCTCGATCAGCCCGGAGAGGCTTTCGGCAAACTGTTTTGGTGGTTGCGGTTGCAAGTCCGCTGCATGATGTGCGCATTGATGGCGCGTGAGCAAGGATGCGGGAAAAGCCGAGTGCGATTGGAGGTCGCGGCGAGCTTCTTGCCGGCCGTATGCGCGGACGCGAACAAGGGCTCTAAAATCTGTTCGGTCGCTCAGATCAGCGGGCCAGCCATAGGCGGCGGTGCCGGCGGCATCTAATCTTCCTCAGTTGTTTGACGCAGTTTTTGCGGTGCCGCGGTAGCTATCGGGTCGGATTCCGTCTGGGCTGCGCGGCCAAGGCAAATCGTCAGCGAGCTGATGTCGGCGGGCGAAACCCCTGAGATTCGCGAGGCCTGACCCAAGGTCGTGGGTCGGATTTGACTAAGTTTCTGGCGCGCCTCTGACCGCAGGCTTGGCACGGCATCAAAGTTAAAGAAGGCGGGAATCTGTTTATCACTGAGCGATTTAGCCTTTTTGGCCTCTAACTCCTGGCGGCGGATGTAGCCCTCGTATTTGATGGAAATTTCAACTTGGGAAGTTACTTCTTCTGACAACGAGGTATTTTTATGAGGAAGGAGGTTGTAGGAAAACTCCGGCCGTTTGAGCAATTGTGCCAGCGTGTTGGTTCCCAATCGAATGTGATTCAAACGTTCAAGTTCCACAGCCACCGCAAGCTGTTTCTTACGAAATCTCTCATAATTGGCTTGGGGCAACAGGCCGAGTTGATGGCCGAGTTCCGACAACCTCATGTCAGCATTATCCTCCCGCAATAATAGACGATACTCCGCGCGAGAAGTAAACATTCTGTATGGTTCAGAAGTGCCTTTAGTCACTAAATCGTCAATCAAAACGCCAATGTATGCTTGATCTCGGCGGAGCACGACTGGATCGCGGTCAAGTACTGCCATTGCGGCATTTATTCCAGCAATAATTCCCTGAGCAGCAGCTTCTTCATACCCTGAAGTTCCATTAATCTGGCCTGCGAGAAAAAGGTTCGCACAGGCCTTCGTTTCAAGCGATGGTTTCAGTTGGGTTGGAAATACAAAATCGTATTCGACGGCGTATGCGGGCCGGATGATTTGTGCGTGCTCACACCCAATGATGCTGCCCACGAGTTCCAACTGCACATCGTATGGAAGACTAGTTGAGAAACCATTGACGTAGATCTCATCGGTAGAAATCCCTTCTGGCTCCAGAAAAATCTGATGTCTCTCCTTGTCCGAAAACCTGATGATTTTATCCTCGATGGAAGGACAGTATCGTGGCCCAATTCCTTTGATTATTCCCGAGTACAGGGGCGATTTTGATATGTTGGATCGTACGACCTCGGCTGTTCTGGAAGTGGTGTGCGTGATATGACATGACATTTGACGACCAACTGATTCCAACACTGAACCCGGCGGGAATTCAGCAAGCGGAGAATTGTCGTTAGTCTTGTTTTTGTGACATTGTTCCACATGGAACAATTCCTCTTTGAAAAATGAGAAATATGGAATCGGTTCGCATCCCTGTTGTTCCTGCGTCCTTGAGAAATCAATGCTCTTCTTCAAGAGCCGTGGCGGTGTCCCAGTTTTTAGTCGTCCAAGCTGGAAGCCTAGTCCTGTCAGTGAAGCGGATAGTCCTGTCGAGGCAGGATCACCTGCTCGACCACCGGATGTTTGATTTGATCCGACGTGCATCAAAGCTTGAAGAAAAGTACCGGTAGTAATGATGACCGTTCTCCCACGGTAAACGACTCCGATAGATGTTTCGACACCGGTGGCGCCATGCCCGTTTGTAAGAATTTTTGTGGTGTGTGCTTGTTTGACCTCCAAATTCACTTGCCGCTCACAAATCCATTTTAGTCGGAATTGGTATGCCTTCTTATCACATTGAACCCTGGTGGATTGAACAGCGACGCCTCTTTTGGTGTTGAGTGTTCGAAACTGAATGCCAGCCATGTCGGCAGTCTTTCCCATTTCACCCCCGAGCGCGTCAATTTCACGAACCATGTGCCCCTTTCCTGGTCCACCGATCGCGGGATTACATGACATTTGGGCGATAGTGTCAGGATTCATTGTAAGCAACAATGTCTGACAACCAATCCTAGCCGCAGCAAGGGATGCTTCGACGCCTGCGTGACCGGCGCCAACGACAATCACGTCATAATTCTTAGGGAAAACAAACATGCTGAAAATGCAATTATTGCACCGTCATTTCATACCTTGCACTAAACAGACTTGAACCTGACATTTTAGTAAGACCGGATTGTGCGTTGGCCGAAAGCCGTTCGCAAATCTTGAACACATGCTCAACTTCATCCACTCTAAATATGCCGTGAGCAATATCGCTGCAAGTCATTGGATTTCCAGGTTTAGATTCTAGGAAGTTTGAAACCTCAGTCTGCAAAGTAAGAATGGCCTCCGCCGCTTGTTTCCCAGCCTCTACGCCCGGTTGATTATATGCGTTGATATTCACCAAGGACGCGTAAAATCCGACTGCGCGTTCGAAGAGAGCAATTAAAGCACCGACGCCGAAAGGAGAAACTGCTTGTAAAGTCACCGTAATTGATTCTCGTCCATTTTCAAACAATGCCTGTCTGGTGCCGAGATAAAAGCCCCCGAGATAATCCCCCGTCTTAGCCTTGCCTTCGACCGTGATTGAACTGGTATCCCCGTCAGCAAGAACTTCCAGAAAGGTGCAAAAGAAATTGTTTAGTCCATCCCTAAGCTGTTGAATATAAGAATGCTGATCGGTAGCACCTTTGTTTCCAAGGACACTAATTCCCTGGTTCACGATTACTCCTTGGCGGTCCCGCTCCTTGCCAAGTGATTCCATGATGAGTTGCTGAAGATAACGGGAAAACAGTTCTAATCTGTCCTTGTAGGGAATGACGACCATACTCTTTGAGCCTCTGCCACAGCCAGCGTGATACCAAGCAAGTGCGAGTTGCGCGGAGGGGTTCAATCTAACATCTTTGCGGCGGGTCACTTCATCGCAAGCTCGCGCCCCAGTTAAAAGCATTTGAATATCAAATCCTTGTAGCGCTGCCGGTAAAAGCCCCACTGCGGATAGCTCACTCGTTCTTCCACCGACCCAGTCCCACATTGGGAAAGTCGTCAACCAGTCGTCCTTGAGAGCCAGTTTCGACAGTGCGCTGCCTTCCCTTGTGATGGCCAAAGCGTGGTTCGCAAAATTCAAACCGGCCTTTTCATAGGCAAACTTCGCCTCCAGCATCCCGTTTCTAGTTTCCTTCGTGCCACCAGATTTGGAAATGACGATGCAGAGCGTCTTGTCCAAGCCTTCGCCAATCGTTGCGATTACCCGCTGGATGCCATCCGGATCAGTGTTATCCAAAAAATATGGGGTCAACTTGTCTCTTTTCGGATGCCCAAGCGCATGGGCCACAAACTGAGGACCGAGCGCCGAACCTCCAATGCCGACGATTAAGAAATTCTCGAATGCGCCGCCCGCCCCATGAATCCGTCCGGCATGGACATCAGCGGCGAAGGTCTCAACATGTGCGAGAGCTTGCTCAATCTGCTCCCGAATCTGGGGTGTGGGGGAAAGGCTCGGATTCCGCAACCAATAATGACCGACCATCCGGTCTTCATCGGGATTGGCGATTGCCCCCGCTTCCAGGGCTTCCATCTCCGAAAATGCGCTCTGAATAAGAGTATCCATTTCGGTAAAAAAGGCATCGTCGTGCCGCATGCGACTGAGATCCAGCGCCAAGCCGACGGTTGGAAATTCCGTGTAATACTTTTGGAACCGCTCCCAAAGCTGTTGTTTTGAATAATTCATAAATGATTTCGGCAAAGAATCTCATCGCTTAAACCGCTTCCGCCGACGGAGCAAGAAAAAATCAGAACAATCTCGCGATATGGCGAAGTTCCCAAGGCCGGACTTCCGAAGAGTCTTGGGGAATAATAAGAGGCAGACAATAAACCTCCGAACCAACCGGCGTTGCTCTCCGCTCGAAGCTCCTGCGGCCTAACTGTAGAGCTTACAAAAGAGGTTCGAAAAATGGGCTTGCCCACCGAATGGGTTGCCGTTAGTTCTCATGGGTGGGACTTGGAACAACATCAACACCCCAAACCAAATGAAAACAAACATGTTAAGAATCGCAATCGTCAGTCTGATCGCCACAATTGTAACTGCGGCACCCCTCCAGGGGATCGCGCAGGATACGAAAAAGGAAAAGCCCGCTACCGCTGAAAAGCAAGAGCCGGCGAAGGCTCAGAAGAAAGATGCCCGGATTCCATTCCACGGCAAACTCGCTGCCGTGGACAAAAAGGCCAAGACCATCACAGTCGGGGAACGCACGTTTCAGGTCACCTCGGACTCCAAGTTGTCGAAGGGTGGCAAACCAGCCACGCTGGATGATGCCGTTGTGGGCGAGGAAGTAGGCGGTAACTATCTAAAAGGCGACGACGGAAAAATGAACGCCAAAACAGTTCGGTTCGGGCCCAAACCCGAAGCCACCGCCAAGAAATCCGGCGACGCGAAAAAAGGAAAAGAAAAACAAACTCCTAGCCCTCCGAATTGAGCGGATCAGTTGGAGGCGCAGGTGAAAAACCCGCCCCTTTGGTGCTTCAAGTCACCGCCGCCACCAACTGGTCTTGGCCTTAGGCTTTGGCGATTCAGGCTGCGTGGATTGTTGAATGAGCAACTGGCTGCGGGCGGCATACAACGCCATGGTTAATTCGTCGTAGCTTGAGAACCGGTCGCCCGGATTTTTCTCCATCGCTCTCACCAGCGCGTCGCTGGTGGGCTGGGATATTTCTGGCAGCACCAGATTGGGCGGAGTTAGGGCCTTATGCACATGCGCTGAGACCAATTCCTCCACGGTCGGGGCCTCGAAGGGCACATGCCCCGTCAGCGCGTGATACAGTGTGCAGCCCAGACTGTACATGTCGGATAAGGCCGTTTCCGGCTCGCGTTTGATTTTTTCCGGCGCGACATAATATGGGGTGCCTTCGGTCACCGCCGCCGACTCGGGTTCAGCATCGGCTTTGCGTGCGAGGCCAAAGTCCACCAACTTGGGTTCGTTGTCCGAATTGAACAGGATATTACCCGGCTTGATATCCCGATGCAGGATGTTGTGTTTCAGCGCGAGGTCGAGGGCGGACCCGATCTTGTAGCCGATGTCGAGGACATCGAGTTCGGCTACGCGCAATTGTTTCTCAATGCGATTGTCGAGGCTGCCGTGGTCGGCCAGTTCCATCACCAAATACATTTGCCCTTCAGATTCGTCGAAGGTGTAAATGTGGATAATGTTCGTGTGATTGAGTTGCGCGCAGGCCCGGGCCTCGCGGTAAAAACTTTCCAGCGCCAGCGGATCACCCGTCAACTCCTTCTTCATCAACTTCACTGCCACCAAGCGTTCGAGCACCGTGTCGAACGCCCGATAGACCGTGCCATTGCCGCCCGAGGCGATTACGCTTCGCAGGTCGAACTGCCGCAACCTCATGGGCATCATGATCTGGTGACCGCACTTGGTGCAGGGTGTTGTCGCCAGTGGTGGGAGCTCGCCGGAAATGAAAACTTTCGTTTCACACCAAACGCAGGTGACCATTTTCAGCGATTTTTTTTCGCTCATTGCAAAGCCACCTTAGCACCTCTGGTTCATCCGACAAGTTTGAACGCATCCACCGGCAACGTTCCGCCGCCAAACTCGTGTAACCATTTCCCCCACCTCCCGTCTGTCATTGGGTAACGGGCGCACAGTGCGGCCCCAAAAAACACAAAACGAAAACAAACCGAAAATTATGAAACTAACAAAAATCAGTCTGATCGCCGCGTTGATCGCGGGGGCGTTGGTCGCCTATGCGCCGGCGGGCCACACGCAAGATGCCACAGCCGGCAAGGATGCCCCGAAACCCGAAGGTCGCCCTGGCGGCCCCGGTGGTCCGGGCGGACCGCAGCGGGGTGAAATGGCCAAAGAACGCCTCAACAAGATCGCGGAAGAGCTCAAGCTCACCGACGAACAAAAGACCAAAGTCGAAGCTGCCATGAAGGCGCAGCAGGAAAAGATGCGCGGTTCGCGTGAAGCCAACGCCAACTCCACTCCCGAAGAACGGCGGGAAAAAGCGAAAGTTGCCGCCGAGGAAATGAGCAAGAAAATGAAGGAAATCCTCACCCCGGAGCAGTTTGCCAAGTGGGATAAGATGCCGAAGGGTCGGGGCCCGGGCGGTCAAGGTCGCCCTGGCGGTCCCGGTGGTCCCGGTGGTCCTACCGGCGACAAGAAACCCGCTGACAAGAAGGCAGAGTAACACTGGAGTTGCTTTCATTCGGACTCCACGAAGGGACGGCGTTATGCCGTCCCTTTTTTATGCGGACGAGGCCCGCGACTTTTTGGGCAACTGAAAATGCCGGGCAACCAGCGTAGCGCTAGCATACTTGCCTGACGTAGAGGGCACTTCCTGCCGCCCTGGAGAAACCGCGCGCACGCCAACCGACTCGCGAGAGCTCCCGACCACCAGTGCGCCGGGGCGCATTTTCCGGCCAGGCTGGGAAGCCTAGATCTACGGTAGGCAAGATGCCTGCCGCCAGATGCACTACCTTTTCCAATCCCACCCCGGAGCAAACCCCCGCTTGACAGGTGGCCCAAATTCGCGAACGCTCGCGCCACTAAATCGGTAAGTTCAACACCATGATGAAACGAAATCTCAGCGCGGCGCTCCAAAAATTGCAGCGCGCAAAGTTCCTTCTCGTTGCGGTAACGGGCGTGGCACTGTTCTCTGCCTGTGCGACTTTTTCATCCGAGTCGGGCTTCATCAGTCTATTCGATGGCCAGACTCTCAACGGTTGGACACTCGTCGGCAAACACGGTCCGGGCTACGGCGTCACGAATGGCGTCATTTACTGCGCCCAAGGCGGCGGCGGGAATTTGTTGACCGAAAAGGAATTTGACGACTTCATCCTGCGCTTTGAATTCAAGCTCGAGGATGGCTCGAATAACGGCATTGGCATCCGCGCTCCACTAAGCGGCGACGTTTCCAGTGCTGGAATGGAAATTCAAATCTTGGAAGAAGGCGCGGCGCGGCGTGGCAAGTGGGGGCCGTTGCACGACGAACAATACCACGGCTCGGTTTATGACCTGATCGCCGCGAAGCAAGGCGCGCTCAAACCTCCAGGCCAATGGAACACCGAGGAAATCACCGCGCGCGGCCGACAGATTACGGTGGTCGTGAACGGCCAGACGATCCTCGACGCCAATCTCAACAGCGTGACCGATGCGGCAAAGTTGATGAAACATCCGGGTTTGTTCCGCGAGCGCGGCCACATCGGATTTTTAGGCCACAACGATTATCTTGAGTTCCGCAATCTTCGCGTCAAGGAACTGCCGCACGCGGATTCGGACAACACGCCGCCCGAAGGATTCACGGCGTTGTTCAATGGAAAAAACCTCACCGGCTGGAAAGGCTTGCTGAATTCGCCCAACGACAATCCCATCAAACGCGCCGCGCTCACGCCCAAACAACGCGCCGAAGCCCAGCAGGAAGCGGATGATGACATGCGAGCGCACTGGCGCGTGGAGAACGGCGAGATTGTTTTTGACGGCATGGGCCGCAGCCTTTGCACCGCGAAGGACTACGCGGATTTCGAAATGATTGTGGACTGGAAAATTCCGGCGCATGGTGACAGCGGAATTTACCTGCGTGGTTCGCCGCAGGTGCAAATCTGGGATCCGTTCACCCAGCCTGTCGGTCACGGCGCCGAAGTCGGCTCCGGCGCGTTTTACAACAATCAGAAAAATCCCAGCAAGCCGCTCAAGGTTGCGGACAAACCCATCGGCGAGTGGAATCGTTT
>CAIVKO010000019.1 GCA_903906515.1 Akkermansiaceae bacterium | reverse complement strand
GGACAGCATCGCCGCGAATTTACACGGATATATCAACTGAGTCGCAAAAAGTCGCAATCGCCATTCCATTGAAACGCCCTTGAGGCCTTGTAGATTCAAGGCTCAGGGCTCGTCATGCCCAGCCTGTGGGACGACAGTGAAAAATTTAAATCATTATCGCGTTTTGGTGTCGGATCCGATTTCGGAAAAAGGCGTGGACGCGCTGCGCAACGCCGCAGGGATCTCCGTGGATGTGAACACCGGACTCAAACCGGAGGAACTCCTCAAGATCATCGGCGAATACCACGGTCTCGTCGTTCGCTCCCAAACCAAGGTCACACCGGAAGTTTTCGCGGCAGCCAAGAACCTCAAAGTCATCGGCCGCGCCGGCGTCGGTGTGGACAATATCGACCGCGCATCCGCGACGGATCACGGTGTGGTGGTGATGAACACCCCTAGCGGAAACACGATTTCCACTGCCGAACACGCGTTCACCCTGATGCTCTCGCTGGCACGCAACATTCCGCAAGCCCACGCCTCGATGATTGCTGGAAAATGGGACCGCAAGTCCTTCGAAGGCATGGAAATGAACGGCAAACGCCTCGCCATCCTCGGCATGGGCCGCATTGGCACGGAGTTTGCAAAGCGCGCGCAAGCCTTCGGCATGACCGTGGTCGCCTATGATCCCTTCCTCACCGCCGCACGCGCCCAATCGCTCAAGGTGGATCTCGCGCAAAGCCCCTGCGAGGCCCTCACCGGAGCTGACGTGGTCACCCTCCACATCCCACTCACGCCGGACAGCAAACACATTCTCAACGATGATAGCATGCGCTTGATGAACCCCGGCGCCCTCGTGATCAACTGCGCTCGCGGTGGACTTGTTGATGAAGCAGCCGCCAAAGCCCTGATCGACTCCGGTCACCTCGCAGGCATCGCCCTGGATGTTTACGAAACCGAGCCGCCGCCGGCGGATTTCGCGCTGTTTTCCGCAAAAAAAACCGTATTCACCTCGCACCTGGGAGCCTCCACGGCAGAAGCCCAAGAAAATGTGGGAATCGAAGTGGCCGAACAAGTGCGTGATTTCCTCGTCACCGGTGAAATCCGCAATGCGGTGAACATGCCCAATCTCGACAGCCGCACGCTCGAGAGCGTCGGCCCATACCTCAATCTCGCCAACTCGCTGGGCAAGCTGCTGTCCAAAATCGCCCCCGCCCAGTGCGACTCGATCCGAGTTTCCTACCTCGGCCCGGTATCCGAACTGGACACCGAACTCATCACCCGCATGACGCTCACCGGCTATCTGGCCGGCGCTCATTGTGACTCCCAGGTCAATCTCGTGAATGCCCCGGCCATCGCCAAGGCCCTCGGAATCGGCATCTCCGAGGCCACCGTGGCCCTCGCCACCAATTGCACCGAACTCATCGAGGTCTCTGCGGTCAAGGGGCAGGAAGTCTGCACCGTCGCGGGAACATTCTTTGGCAAGGCCCCGCGCATCGTCCACATCTCGGGACACAATGTGGAAACCAGCCCGCAAGGACGTTTCCTGTTTGTGGAGAACGACGACCGCCCCGGCATCGTCGGGCTGATTGGCACATCGCTTGGCAGTGCGTCGGTCAATATCGCCAACATGGCACTCAGCCGTGCGGCGGACCGCACCCGCGCCGTCACCGTGATCGAGGTGGATACCGAGCCACCCGTGGACTTGATAGATAAACTGCGTGCCACGGCCGGAATTTTACGAGTTTTGAACTTTGAACTCTAATGCTTTTTATGCCCCGGATGCCTTCGAAGGTGACACTTGGATTCTGGCACTGGATTTCTGGCGGGCCATACAAGCAGAGAAAAACGCCCGCTCCGGTGCCCGCTTGAACCACATCGCAAGACCGTAAAACAACAGCGAAAGACCACGGCGGCGTTTCACTCCAGAATTGAGTAGGGAATTGGTTTTGAGAGGCCGCCCGCGTCCAACATTGATCATCAAACCTGCGTCTGAAAAAACGCGGAAAATTTTTCGGTGGCCACTCTGGCTTACCGTATTTTTTGCGTTCATTTACTCTTCGCTGAAGCAGTTGTGATGGCTTCCTGACGCAGCTTATTTCGCCCCAAGGGGATGGTGGAATCCACCGGCGATCAAGGAACATCTGCTCCACAAACATATTTTCCAGCAATGGGGTCGCGACTCGAATTACCTCGCCATTGAAAGCAACCCGCGGTCCCGTGCAATGTATGCCAAATTCGGCATTCCGTCGCTTTGGGTGAACTCAACGGGAAAATCGTTACGAAACGAGCGGCGGTTGATCCAAGATTTGTCCCCTTGAAACAACGCGCAATTTCAAATGCTGGTTTTCTCATGCGCGCCCAGCCCATAACTATCTCGTGCTTGCCACTCTAACTTTTTATAACGCGTTCCAGCCGGGGGCGTGATAGATTCATCCAGTCATTGGCTGGTGCAGGAGTTGCCAGGCGAGCGACATTTCCAACATGCACTCATCTCCGGCGAAAAATAGGCCCGTGAGATGTTTTATCATGAGATTATGAGATTCGGTCTGTTGCCTCGAAGGCGTCAACCGCCTCAAACATCGCGAGGATGTTCTCCACGGGCGTCTCTTCCAAAATATAATCGTGACTCGCGCCGGCGATATATCCGCCACCGGGGGTCATGATCGAGAGCACCTCGCGGGTTTTCTGGCGCACCACCTCGGGCGTGCCGTCGTCACTGAAGCGCATGGGTTGGGCGAAAATGGAGCGACGCCAGCCGGATTCGCGGTCGCGCTTGGCATGGAAGACGTGCCACGATTCGCTGCCGTCCGGCGACCTAACAAAACAGCTGTGGCCGATACCGTAGGTGGACGCAGTGGACTTGAAGACGGGCTCGGGGGATTTTCTCCAAGAAACGGGGTCGAGCGGGTTGTCGCCAGTGAGTTCAAGCTGGCCAAGCTTGCAGGTGGGTATGAGAATCGTCGGCGACTAGGGCGACGACAGCAAAGAATCCTCGAATCAGCATGTTGTTCGGGAAGTTTCATCTGCATTCTTCAGAGGGCCGGAGGCATCGAACCGGCTCCTTGTCCGGCCGCAGCATGAGCGAAAGCACCTTGCCGGAGAATTTGACGCAAGCGTGAGACATCGGGTTTTCGCCGCCCATGGTTTTGCCGAGAGCCCATGTTTCACGACCTCCCGGATGGCGGCAGGCATCCGGGCATATATTGCTTCATATTGCGTCGCCAGCAGGACATTTTGCGTCACCACAGAGCAATTCAAGGTGGCGATCCGACTCGGGACCGGTGCCGTTGTTGGCTTATATTATATACAGGCACATGGGTGGATTAGAGGGATGAATGTTGCAATCCCCGGCGAATTTGCCCCCCCCGCGACGCAAAATGCACCTTGCTTGCAGATCCGAATCACTGGTATCTTCAACCAGCGTTTCAGATCTGGAAATCGTTTCTCAAACCACCTGACCTGTTTCCCTTTCCGACTTGCTCATCATTCTCTCGGACCAT
>CAIVKO010000018.1 GCA_903906515.1 Akkermansiaceae bacterium | reverse complement strand
GGTTAACAACCATGCTCACATTCTCAAGCATCCAACCTCGAACCGATTTCTGTGCCACTACTTGCGGCAGGTCAACTATCGGCCATTTGTTACCGGAACGACACGCCTGAAGCTAAATCAAGAGCAGCTTCGGAAGATACCCATCCCCCTCCCGCCCCACGCCGAGCAGCGGCGGATCGTCGCGAAGATCGAGGAGTTGTTCAGCGAGTTGGACGCCGGGGAGGAGAGCCTGCGGCGGGCGCGGCGGCAACTCGGCGTCTATCGCCAGTCCCTCCTCAAACAAGCCTTCGAGGGCAAACTCACCGAACACTGGCGTAAAGAAAATTCACAACTGCTAGAATCTTCTGACCAACTCCTCAACCGCATCCAAGCCGAACGGAAGGCGCGATTTGAACAGCAGATGAATAATTGGAAGGATTCTGGAAAACAGGGAGCAAAAGCTCGTATTGCGAAGCTGCCTCCGGCTCTAAATTCCGATGAGTTATCATCGCTACCCGAATTGCCAACCGCTTGGCGTTGGGAGAAAAACGAGCGATACCTATTCGAGGTTAAGGACGGCACCCACGACACCCCTAAATATGTCGCGCATGGCATTCCTTTCATTACTCAAAAAAACATCAAAAACGACGCGATCGATTTTTTCAACGTCCAGTTTATTTCAGAGGACGATCACGCGAGGTTTTATTCAAGATCCAATGTTGCGTGTGGTGACCTCATTATTTCGATGATCGGCCATAGCCGGGGAAATTGCTGCCTGGTTCGATCTGAGAGGGTCTTCAGCATCAAGAACGTTGGATTGTTCAAATTCTTCAACGAACTCCAGAGCAATGAATGTCTCCGATACTACTATCAGTCGACGGTCGGGCAGAATCTGATTCTCGAACAATCGAAAGGTGGCGCGCAACCGTTCATAGGGCTAACTGAGCTTAGAAACTGGCCCGTCCCCCTCTGCTCCCTCGCCGAACAACAGGAAATTGTCCGTCTCCTCGACGAGCAGTTCACGGTGATTGAGCAGAACGAGCGTGAGATCGACGCCGCCTTGAAGCGCAGCGCCGTCTTGCGCCAGTCCATCCTGAAAAAGGCCTTCACCGGCCAACTCGTCCCCCAAGACCCCACCGACGAACCCGCCACCGCGTTGTTGGAGCGGATTAGGAACGAGCGAGTAGTAGTAAGTGCCAAGACACCGAAGACGAAAATCGACAAGAAACGCGCCTCCCGCCATGGATGACGCCAAGGAATATTGGATTTTCGCCGACGAGTCCGTGCAGGAAGGGGAATTGTTCTCCAAGTTCTTCGGTGGCTGCATCGTGCCCGCGCACCGTCACGCCGAAATCGAATCCCGTCTGTCAGCGAAAAAAAACGAACTCGGTTTCGGCAAAGAGCTCAAGTGGCAGCGCGTGACCGACCAGCGGCTCGCGGACTTCCGCTTCAACGAGAAGCATCTCGTCAAGGCCGAGGGAACCCACAGGCGGGGCAGGCGGACAATCGCCAAAGAGAAGCTCTACAAGCATGTTCTGGCTCAGATCCGGACGCTCAAACCGCATTTTCATCCCAAGATTTCCACCGCCTGCGAGCCGTTTCCGGATGGTTCCTGGTCCATGCCCTACCGCCATTGGCTTTTCAAGCCGAATTCATGAACACAAAAAGGCACTCCGCTGGACCTACATCAATACCCGACGCAGAGCGTTGGGGTTCGGTTCATTGGAGTGCACCGGAAGATTCGCTCGGATCCGTATCGGCGTCAACATTCAAGTTCACATTTAAGTTCACGGTGATCGAGCAGAACGAGCGTGAGATCGACGCCGCCTTGAAGCGCAGCGCCGCCCTGCGCCAGTCCATCCTGAAAAAGGCCTTCACCGGCCAACTCGTCCCCCAAGACCCCACCGACGAACCCGCCACCACCCTGCTGGAGCGGATCCGGAAGGAGAGGAAGAATTCGCCAAATGAACGAAACAAGGTTCGGTAATTCTCAATTTGATCAAATTTATCGATATTATTTAAACTTGATAAACTGAGGTAATTTCACTACATTCCCCGCATGGACCCCATTTACAACCCATACGCACCTGGTGCCGGTTCGCCGCCGCCAGAGCTGGCGGGCCGAGACGAACTGATCGAGACTGCCCGCATTGTTCTGGAACGCACGCGCCTGCGCTTTCCCGTAAAAAGCTTGATGCTAGTCGGCCTACGAGGGGTAGGCAAAACGGTTTTATTGGATCATATTCGGGAAAATGCAGAGCACAAAGGCATTCAAACAATCCGGATCGAGGCCCCAGAACAGCGCTCTCTCCCAGCAATGTTGGCCCCTCAACTGCGGCAAGCTCTGCTCCGCCTCTCTCGCCAGGACGCGGCCCGGGATCTCGCCCAACGGGCGCTACGTGGCTTGGCTGGCTTTGCCAAAGCACTCAAGGTGAAATATCAAGACATCGAAGTCGGTCTCGATTTCGAACCCGAAGCAGGGCTGGCCGACAACGGTGATCTTGAACATGACTTACAGGATTTACTCGACGCCGCAGGTGCAGCTGCGGAGGCGGCAAACACGGCTCTCGCCATGTTCATCGATGAACTGCAATATGTGGCGGAGGAAGAACTCGCCACTCTCATCACAGCCTTGCATCGAGCGGCTCAGCGTCGTCGTCCTCTGGTGCTCATCGGAGCGGGCTTACCACAACTCCGAGGAAGGATGGGACGGGCCAAATCCTATGCGGAGCGGTTGTTTGATTTTCCGGAGATCGGCCCCCTCTGTGAAACAGCAGCCCGCCAAGCCTTGGAAAAACCTGCCGTCAACCAGAACGTGGTTTTCGAGGAGTCCGCAATAATCGAGATCATCCGTGAAACTCAGGGCTATCCTTATTTCCTCCAAGAGTGGGGAAAACACGCATGGGATACGGCAGACGCGTCTCCCATCACCATGGATGACGTGAAAACGGCTTCAATTACCGCCATCGCCGCACTCGATGAGAGTTTCTTCCGTGTTCGATTCGACCGGCTGACACCATCGGAGAAGCGATACATTCGTGCCATGGCCGAACTAGGGGTGGGACCTCACCGCTCCGGAGAGATTGCTGAAGTGCTTGGAAGACCTGTCAATTCTTTCGGCCCTACACGCAATCAACTCATATCCAAGGGCATGGTGTGGAGCCCAAGTCATGGCGACACGGCATTCACTGCTCCCATGTTCGACGCCTTCATGAAACGAATCATGCCAGGTGATGACTGGAAAACCCAATAAAATCCACCCCCAAGAACATCGAAACGCGCATTCGTCATCTGAATCTCAGAACTATTTCATGACCACCGACACCATCATCTCCAAAGTTTGGAGTTTCTGCACCACTCTTCGCGACGACGGCGTCGGCTATGGAGACTATCTGGAGCAGCTCACCTATCTGATTTTCCTCAAGATGGCCGATGAATACGGTCGTCCGCCTTACAAGCGAGATGTCGGCGTACCGAAGAAATACTCTTGGGCCACGCTCCGACCGCTCAAGGGCGCGGAGCTGGAAGTCCACTACGTCGAGACCCTGCGGGCGCTCAGCACCGAGAAGGGAATGCTGGGCCAGATCTTCACCAAGTCGCAAAACAAGATCACCGATCCCGCCAAGCTTGCCCGGTTGATCGAAATGGTCGATGGCGTGGAATGGGTGATGCTCGGCTCCGACACCAAGGGCGACATCTACGAAGGCATCCTCGAAAAGAACGCCGAGGACACCAAATCCGGCGCCGGTCAGTATTTCACGCCCCGCGCTTTGATCGCAGCGATGGTCGAGTGCATGGCCCCGGAACCCGGCAAGACCATCGCCGATCCCGCTTGCGGCACCGGTGGTTTCTTCCTGGCCGCCTACGATTATCTGGTGAAGACCCACAAGTTGGACAAGGACCAGAAGGCATCTCTCAAAAACGGCACCTTCCACGGCAACGAGATCGTCGCCGGGACGCGCCGCCTTTGCCTGATGAATTTGTTCCTGCACAACATCGGCGAGATCGATGGCGAGAGCTGCGTTTCCGCCGCCGATGCCCTCGTCGCACAGCCGTCGAAAACGGTGGACTACGTTCTGGCCAATCCGCCATTTGGCAAGAAGAGCAGCATGACCTTCACCAACGAAGAAGGCGAGCAGGAGCGGGACGATCTCACCTACAACCGCCAGGACTTCTGGGCCACCACTTCCAACAAGCAGCTCAACTTTCTCCAGCACATCCGCTCGATGCTCAAGACCACCGGCCGCGCCGCCGTGGTCCTGCCGGACAACGTGCTGTTTGAGGGTGGTGCTGGGGAAACCGTCCGCAAGAAGCTGCTAGAAACTACGGAACTTCACACGATCCTCCGCCTGCCAACCGGCATCTTTTACGCCCAAGGCGTGAAGGCGAACGTCCTCTTCTTCGACAACCGACCGGCCAGCAAATCCGCCGCCACCAAGGACGTTTGGTATTACGACTACCGCACCAACATCCACCATACACTCAAGCGCAAGACACTACGTTTGGAGGACCTCCGCGAGTTCATCAACTGCTACAACCCCGCCAACCGCCACAAGCGCAAGGAAACCTGGCATCCTGAAATGAACCCCGACGGCCGCTGGCGCAAATTCACCTACGAGGAACTCGCCGCCCGCGACAAAACCAGCCTCGACCTCTTCTGGCTCAAGGATGACAGCCTGGCAGATCTCGACAATCTCCCCGAACCTGCGGACCTTGCCGAGGAGATCATCGACAACCTCGAAGCAGGCCTGCTCAGCTTCCGCGCCGTTGCCAAAAGCCTTCTCTGAGAGGCTGTCTGAATATTACCGAAGGCAGGGACTCGACCTCCGGGCGGTCCGCGAGAATGAGGTATGAACGATAGACCATGAGTTGATTTAAAACATCTTCATCGTTGCCTGCGTTCTCCTTCCATTCGCCGGACCGTTACGGAGAACGGTCCCTGCCATTTTCAGCCATGGCTCTATGAGCTAAATAGGAGAACTCACTCACCCTTGCAGCAGGTGATGCATCCGGGTCAGTTGGGTGTCGTCGAAGCCCACGGCACGTTTGAGCATCAAATCGCGTTCCAGAACGTTGGGTTCACGCTTGGCGAGTTGCCAGGTTTCTCCATCGATCAAGCCCATCCGCCACGGTCCGAAACCACCCACGGCGATCGGGAAATCACTGCCATGCACGATCCTGTCCCTCACCGGCTGCGGCAGGATCTTGCGCAATGTTCGGGCACGGACCGGTGAGTTCAGTGCGGAATTATCACCATACAAGTGCGGCCATTTTTCGAACATTTTCAGCAGCTCCGTCGTGTAATCCGCATCCCACAAACCCGAGCGTCCCGCGCAATGGGCAGCGATCACCGTGACTCCGCACTCCAGTGGGTGGACTAACAGTCGGGGATCAGCAAATCGATGTTCCATCACGGGCAGCGACAGCTCTCCGCCGGTATGGGACAGCAGGATCATCCGATGACGGGCCATCATCCGCCAGAACGGCAAATAGCGGGGATCTGAGTAATCGACGTTGAGGCAGTTTGGCAGCAGTTTGAGCACCCGCGCCCCGGCGGCAAGACAGCGTTCGAGTTCGGCAAGCGCGTCGCGCCGGCCCGGATGGATGGAAACCGCCGGTAGAAACAAATCGGGATAACGCGCGCAAACTTCCAACAAGTGGGTATTAGGAACGTGAAACGCGCCTTTTTCAGGCAACGGAGTGCCGTCGTCGTGATGAGGCAGGTCCTGTGCTAACAGAATGACCGCATCCAGCGACGATTCCCGCACCATTCCGGCCAAGCGTTCTTCGAGGATTTCATCCAGCCCTTTTTTCAATGCCGACTGCGGCAGCCCGCACTCGCGCACGATGATCCGTGCCATCAACCGGTGTATGGGAGTGCGCATCCTCAGCCAGCAACCGCTGCCTGAGCTGCCATCACCCAGAAGGTGGACATGACAATCAATCTTGCGTGGGGATCCATCAGCCATCCGCCGCATTCCAGCATCCGCAACCGGAGTGTCGATGAAAAATGAATTTATATCCGTGCCTCCCATGGCACAAGCAGCTAGGATACGTCCATGCCGTTTCGCAACTTCGGATTTGAAAAGGAAATTCTCCGCGCCATTGAAAAGGCCGGTTACACCCGGCCCACCCAGGTGCAAACCGCCGCCATTCCCAAGGTGATGCAGGGGCATGACCTGATAGGAATCGCCCAGACCGGCACCGGCAAGACGGCGGCCTTCGTGCTGCCGATGCTGCAACGACTGGCCATGTCCCACCACCCGGGCCAAGCGCGGCGCACCAAGGCGCTCATCCTAGCGCCCACCCGCGAACTCGTGGTGCAGATCATGGAAAACATCCGCTCCTACGGCCAATACCTGCCGATCCGCGTGGCTGCCGTCTTCGGCGGAGTGGAGGAGGAAACCCAGATCAAGGCCGTCCATAAGGGCGTTCATATCATCGTTGCCACTCCGGGCCGGCTGATCGATCTGCTCGACCGCCGGAAAGTCGATTTCGGTGCGCTTGAAATGCTCGTGCTCGATGAGGCGGACCGCATGCTCGATATGGGATTCCTGCCAGACATCGAGACCATCGCGGGTCACCTGCCGAAACGCAGGCAGACGTTGATGTTTTCCGCCACGTTTCCCAAGGAGGTCGAGTCGCTCGCGCGCCGCTTCCAATACCAACCGAAGATGGTCCAGATCGGCAAACGCTCAAACCCGGCGGAAACCGTCGTCCAGTTCGTGTATGAGGTGCCCGCTCACTTGAAAAACGCGATGTTGTTAGAAATGCTCCGGCAGCCTACATTCCAACGCGTTCTCGTTTTCGTCCGCATGAAGGATGGTGCCAACCGGCTGACCGAATTCCTCCAGTCCTCACAGGTGAAAGCCGCGAGGTTGCATTCCAGCCGTTCGCAGGACCAGCGGCTCAAGGCACTACAGGATTTCAAGGACGGAAAAGTCCAGGTGCTCGTCGCCACGGACATCGTCGCACGTGGCATCGACATCGATGGCGTCACACAAGTGGTGAACTTTGATTTCCCGGTCAACCCGGAGGACTACATCCATCGCATCGGTCGCACCGGACGGGCGGAGGCACAGGGTGAGGCACTCAGCTTCGTGCCCAAGGAGGATCTAAACCTGTTAGGAATTCTCGAACTCTTCATCGGCCGGCGTCTGGTGAAGAAACGTGTCAAAGGCTTCAACTACGGCGCTCCCGTCCCACCATACCAACCTGGGATCACCCCGCCACGCCGCGACTGGCGGAAACGGACCCGCGTGCTGGAGGCTAAGAAGACCGCCAAAAAGGGACCGAACTCCGAGCGGTCCACATGAATGGATTGACGATTGATGATTGTTGATTTTGGAGAGGCTTGGCAATGGGTGGGAGCCGACCTCCGGGCGATCCGCACAGGCAGGGATCCGACCTCCGGGCGGTCTGCGCATGGAGGTTCTTGTTTCTTCTGAGCATCACCAGTTGAGTGAAATGCGCTGCAGGTTTCCTGGGAGCGCTGAGCCCCAGTTCGGCGAGCCAACGAGAAGAGAAAGATCGGTGCGCAAGCCTCCCTGTTGGACGGTTTTGGTTGGAATCATCGGTAAAGCGAACGGGCCGAGCTGGGGCTCGGCGCTCCCAGGAGGGGCTTCGCGCGGGTTGCAAGATCAATCCAACTGCGGATTCTAGGATGAACAAATCGCGGAAGCCCAGCCATTCGCTAGATCATTCTCATCTCATGTACGCGGACCGCTCGGAGTGCGGTCCCTGCCTCCTCGCTCAGCGGGACTTGCGCTTGAACTGGATAGCTGCGGTGGACTTGGAGATGACGCCTTGCAGGTAGGCGACTTCTTCCGCACCCATGCTATGCTCGATGCTTTGGAGTTTTTCCTGGGCGCGTTGGATCGCCTCTTCGGCGGTCTGGATATCGATCTCCGCCTCGCCGAGGGCCATGTCGGTGAGGACAACGACCTTGGTCTGGGTGATTTCCGCGAAGCCTGAGCCGACGGCAAGGGTGGTCACATGGCCGTTATAGAGATAACGGAGTTCTCCAGGTTTGAGGGCAGTGACAAGACCCGCGTGCATCGGCAGCACGCCGATCTCCCCATCCGCTCCGGGCAGATAGACGTTTTCCACGATGTCCGAAAACACCTTTTTCTCGGGAGTGACGATATCAAGTTGGAGAGGCATCTGGAGTAGAGAAATTTTGAATTTTGGATTATGAATTTTGAATGGGAATGGGAACGTGAGTCTTCTAATTCAACATTCATCATTCAAAATTCAACACTCGATTCAGTCGCGGGCGACCGAGTCGATGCTGCCTTTCATGTAGAAGTTGCCTTCTGGAACATCGTCCCATTTACCATCGAGGATTTCGGCGAAGCCCTTGACGGTGTCTTCGATCGTGCAGAGCACGCCGGAGACGTTGGTGAAGACTTCCGCCACGTGGAATGGCTGGGTGAGGAAACGTTGGATTTTCCGTGCACGGAAGACGGTCATCTTGTCGTCATCGGAAAGTTCGTCCATGCCGAGAATGGCGATGATGTCCTGAAGGTCCTTGTAACGTTGGAGCACCTGTTGGACGCCACGGGCGACGCGGTAGTGTTCATCACCGACGATGTCCGGCGCGAGCGCTTTGGAGGTCGATGCGAGCGGGTCCACGGCGGGGAAGAGCGCCTGCTCAGCCAGCGAACGCTCGAGCACGACGGTGGCGTCAAGGTGAGCGAAGGTGTTGGCGGGGGCGGGGTCGGTCAAGTCGTCCGCAGGCACGTAAACAGCCTGGATCGAAGTGATGGATCCTTTGTTGGTGGAAGTGATCCGCTCTTGCAGGGCGGCCATTTCCTCGGAGAGGGTCGGTTGATAACCCACCGCGGACGGCGTCCGGCCGAGCAGGGCGGAGACTTCCGATCCGGCTTGAGAGAAACGGAAAATGTTATCCACGAAGAGCAACACGTCCTGGTTGGCTTCATCGCGGAAATGCTCGGCCATGGTAAGTGCGGAAAGCGCGACGCGGAGACGGGCGCCGGGAGGCTCGTTCATCTGGCCGTAGCAAAGCGCGACCTTGGAACCTTCGGTTAGAACCGGGTTACCGCGATCGTCGAGTTTCGGATGGCCTTTTTCGTCCTTCTCAGTGGCAATAACGCCGGACTCGATCATTTCCCAGTAGAGGTCGTTTCCTTCACGAGTCCGCTCACCCACGCCGGCGAAGACGGAGAAGCCGCCGTGCGCTTTCGCGATGTTGTTGATGAGCTCCATGATGACGACCGTCTTGCCGACGCCGGCGCCACCGAACATGCCGCCCTTGCCGCCCTTGAGCAGCGGGCAGATGAGGTCGATGACCTTGATGCCGGTGACGAGCACTTCCGTGTTGGCGGATTGGTCGGTGAGAGTCGGGGCGGGACGGTGGATCGGCGAACGATGTTCTGGATTCGGGATCGGGCCGTTTTCATCCACGAGATCGCCGGTGACGTTGAAAATGCGTCCGAGAACCTGGTTGCCGACGGGCACCGAGATCGGCTTGCCGGTGTCGTTGAGGGCCATGCCGCGCTTGAGACCATCCGTGGTGGACATGGCAACCGCGCGGACCCAGCCGTCACCGAGGTGCTGCTGGACTTCAAG
The DNA here is from genome assembly GCA_903906515.1 of Akkermansiaceae bacterium. Classification (GTDB taxonomy): domain Bacteria; phylum Verrucomicrobiota; class Verrucomicrobiia; order Verrucomicrobiales; family Akkermansiaceae; genus Luteolibacter. The sequence continues at coordinate 20,812 of CAIVKO010000018.1, read as the reverse complement.
CACGAGTTTCGTATCCACGCCGTTGAGAACGTATTGGATTTCGAGAGCGTTGTAGATTTCGGGAAGCTTGGTGGCTTGGGAGAAATCCGCGTCGATGACGGCGCCGATGATTTGGACGATGGTTCCTTGGTTGCTCATGGTGAAAAGTGGGAAGAAGTTATCAGTTATCTGTTAAAAGTAATCAGTGGTGTGGCGGGGTCTCGGCTGGCAGTCCGGAACGATTTTCCGATAACTGATCACCGATAACCGGTCATTCCATCGCTTTCATGGCGGTGGTGATTTCGAGGAGTTCGGAAGTGATGGCGCCTTGGCGGAGTTTGTTGTATTCGAGGGTGAGTTCCTTGATGAATTTGTCCGCGTTGTCGGTGGCGGACTTCATGGCGACCATGCGCGCGGAATGCTCGGAGGCGCGGGATTCGACGACGGCCTGGAAAACCTGATAGTTCACGTAGAGCGGCAGGATGGCGGCGAGCACCTCGGAGACGCTCGGCTCGAATGAGTAATCGCGCTCGGGATCATGTTTGTGTTCCTCGACGGAGAAGCCCTTGCCGATGGATTCGTAGGCTTGGTGTTCGCCGTAGCGATGGCCGTGGATCGGCAGCAGGGTGACCACCTCGGGTTCCTGGCGAAGCGTGTTGACGAAGCTGGTGAAGGCGATGGAAATCTTGTCGTAGTTTCCTTCGAGATACTGCTGGCTGAGGAATGTGGCGATCGGGCGGGTCTTGGAGAACGGGACCGGGTCGCGGACGGTGAAATCGGCGACAACCTTCTTGCCGAGTTTTTCGCACATGACGCGCAACTTGCGCCCGACCGTGACGAAATCGGCATCGGCTTGGGTGAGGGCTTTGACTTTGCGGGCAAGGTTGGTGTTGAGGGCACCGCACAGGCCTTTGTCCGTGGAGATCAGCAGCACCAACTCGCGCTTGCCGTGACGTGGCTCGATGAACGGATGGGTTTCCTCGACGAAATTCCGCCGCACGTCATAAATCATCTGGGTGAGACGCAGCGCGTATTCGCGGCCGGCCAGCGCCTGGTCCTGCGCCCTCTTCATCTTGGCCGCGGCGACAAGTTGCATCGCACGGGTGATTTGCGCCGTGTTCTTGACCGACTTGATGCGTCGGCGGATGTCGCGGAGATTGGCCACTGTTTTAAGATTTAGGAGATTTGATAATTGGAGATTTGATAATTAGGGGAAGAGGAAGAGGGCATAAACCCAATATCGAATTTCTAATCCCTAATGTCCGTTTGTTATTTCCAGCCCTTCTTGAAGTCCTCGACGCCGAGCTTCACGGCTTCGACCATTGCAGCGTCCTTCTTGAGGTCGGGTTTCTCGTTGCGGATGCGGTCGAGAAGATCACTCTTGCGGGTGGCAAAGAATTCGCCGAGCGCTGCTTGGAAGCGTTTCACATCGGAGACGGCGACATCATCGAAGTAGCCGTTCTGCATCGCAAACAGATAGATCGACTCCATTTCCATGGCGAGCGGACTGTATTGGTTTTGCTTGAAGAGCTCGACGATGCGGGCACCGCGATCGAGTTTCTTCTTCGTGGAGGCATCGAGGTCGGAACCGAACTGGGCGAAGGCCTGGAGTTCACGATACTGGGCGAGGTCGAGCTTGGTGGTGCCGGCCACGGATTTGATCGTCTTGGTTTGCGCGGCGGAGCCGACGCGGGACACCGAGAGACCCACGGAAATCGCAGGACGAATGCCTTGATAGAAAAGGTCGGTTTCCAGATAGATCTGACCGTCGGTGATGGAGATCACGTTGGTCGGGATGTAGGCGGAAACGTCGCCGGCCTGGGTTTCAATGATCGGCAGAGCAGTGAGCGAACCGCCACCCGCGGCTTCGGAAAGGCGGGCGGAACGTTCGAGCAAACGCGAGTGGAGGTAGAACACATCGCCCGGATAAGCTTCGCGGCCGGATGGGCGGCGGAGAATGAGCGAGACCTGGCGGTAAGCGACGGCGTGCTTGGAAAGGTCGTCGAACACGATCAGGCAGTCCTTGCCTTGATCCATGAAATACTCGGCGATGGCGCAACCGGCATAAGGCGCAAGATACTGCATGGCTGCGGCGTCCGAAGCGGATGCGGAAACGATGGTGGTGTATTCCATGGCACCGGCGTCATCGAGGATCTTGTTGATCCGGGCGACGTTCGAGAGCTTCTGACCGATGGCTACGTAGATGCAATACAGCGGCTTATGGTTCTGGAGCTTGCCGTTTTCCGCGGCTTTATTCTGTAGGGCTTGGGAAATGATGGTGTCCACCGCGATGGTGGTCTTGCCGGTGGCGCGGTCGCCAATGATCAACTCACGCTGACCACGACCGACGGGGATCATCGCGTCGATCGACATGATGCCGGTCTGGACAGGCACCGAAACGGACTTCCGCTTGATGATGCCCGGCGCGATTTTTTCCATCGGATAGTATGCGGCTGCGGCGAGTTCGCCCTTGCCATCGATCGGCAGACCGAGGGCATTGACCACGCGGCCGAGCACGGCCTCGCCGACGGGCACGGAGAGCAGTTTGCCGGTGGTGCGGCATTCGGAACCTTCCTTAATGGCGGTGTAATCGCCAAGAAGCACGACGCCGACTTCGCTTTCTTCAAGGTTGAGGGCCATGCCGGTGACGCCACCGCCGAATTCGATCATCTCGTTGAGCATGACGTCGGAAAGTCCTTCGACTTTGGCCACGCCGTCTCCGACTTGGCGGACGGTGCCGACGTTTGATTTGACAACGGAAGTGGTGATTCCGGCGATCTGTTGTTCGAGTTCCTGAAGGATGCTGCTCATGGGATGGAAGTTATCGGTTATCAGTTATCAGTTGAGAGAAAATTAGAATGCGGCGGCGAGGCGGTCGAGGCGACCTTGGACCGAGCCGTCGAGCACATCGTTGCCGACGCGGATGCGCAGGCCGCCGATGAGCTCGGGAGTGATCTGGTATTGGACGACGAGGTCCGCGCCGTATTGCGCGGTTAGATCGGCAACGATGCGCTGGCGGGTCGGTTCGTCGAGATCGACGGCGCTTTCCACAGTGACCTTGCGGCGTTCGAGTTCAAGGCGGGTCAACCGTTGCAGGGCGGACAGCACGGCGAGGTATTCGCGCGGCTTGGATTCGATCAAGCGGCTGACGACCAGTCGGAGTTTCGAGTCGTCGAGCCGACCACCGGACTGGCAGAGCCCGAACAGGCGGCGTGCGTTGGTGGCGGCGACTTTGGAGATTTTCATGAGAATGAGGAAAACGGCAGATGTGTGAATCAGGCTTCCACTTTGGCGAGCGCGTCTTCGTTGATACGCTTTTGGTCGTCTGCGGTGAGGACCTTGCCGGTGACTTGTGATGCGGTGCTGGCGACGAGGCGGCCGAATTCGCGTTTGAGTTCGGTGGACAAGCGGTCGCGGTCGGCTTTGGCGGCGATTTCCGCCTTGGCGAGGATCTGTTGGGCTTGGGCGATGGCTTCCTGCGCTTTTTGTTCGGTGAAAGCGGCGGCACCCAGCTTGGCTTCGTTGATCATGCGTGCGGCATCCTCACTGGCCTTGGCGATTGCGGCAGCGGTGGTTGCCTCGGATTCGGCAAGTTGTTTTTCAATCAGCTTGAGCTTGTCCTCACCGGAGGCGATGCGTTCGCGGCGCTCTTCCAGCATCTTCTGAATCGGCCCGAACGCGAATTTCCACAGCACGAACATCACCAGCACGAAGTTGATCGACTGGGCGATGAAGAACTTCCAGTTTACGCCGAACTGTCCGAAGAGTTCGGAGACGGCATTTCCTGATTCTGCTGAGCTGGCGAGTATCGTGAACATTGCGGATAGACTTGAAAAATGATGGGGCGAAACCGGAAATTCAAGCGCGGAGGGCGAGGTTTCGTCCACCCTCCGCCGCTGGAGATGAGATTGAGATTACTTGACGGCGAAAGCGGCGAGAATGAACACCCCTTCGGCGAGAGCGGCGAAGATGATGGCGTTCACAAGGATGGCGGTGGAGGCACCTGGGTTACGGCCAGTGGCTTCAGCAGCCTTGGCACCGAGGATGCCGATGCCGAGACCGGCACCGAGACCGGCCATGGCGATGTGGATGTTACCGGTAATTTCAGCAAGCATTGGGATGATCATAATAGTGTGTTTGGTTGGTGTGTTGTTGGTTTCAGACGCCTCCCACGATGAATCATGGTCAAAGCGCCAAATCGGTCAGTGGTGAGCGCCTTCTTCACCGGCGTGCTCACAGATGAGGCGCAGGAAAACAGCGGTCAGCAACATGAAAACAAGGGCCTGCACGAAGGCGACAAGCAACTCCATGAACATGAAGGGCAGCGCGGGCAGGAAAGCAATCTGCTCAGGCACCAGGTCCATGAGTTTCTCCATGGTTTGTTCACCACCGTAGATGTTACCGAACAAACGGAAGGTGAGTGCGACCGGACGCACGCAGATCGAGATGATTTCCAAAAAGCCGACGATGATGAAAATCACCACCATGAACACCTTCATGAAGCCGTGAAACACTCCCTTCGGTGCGAAAATGTGGCTCAGGAACCCGCCCATGCCATTTTCCGTGATCGCCCAGTAAGTCCACAGCGCGAAGAATACCAATGCCATCGACATCGTCATGTTGAGGTCCGCCATACCACCGCGGAAATAACCGACGATATGGCCGTGCTCGTTGTAGGTGCCGATCGTTCCCACGCCGGGGAAGAGACCGAGCAGGTTGTTGACCAGGATGAAGAGGAAAATCGAGGCGAAGAACCAGAAAGTTTTCTTCACCATGTAGGCACCGAGGATGTTGGAGAGGAAGTCGTAGAGGCTTTCCACCACCCACTCGGCGAAGTTTTGCACCCCCGAGGGCACCAGTGACATCTTCCTCGTGGCGGACCGGCAGAACAGGGTGATGATGGCCACCGAAATCCACACCATCAGCATCGAGTTGGTGATAGGGATATTGGGAAAACTTTCGAAGAGTGGAGCAGCCTTGACCGGGAGTCCCTCACCACCGGCTTCTCCGGATGCGAAAACCGGGACAAGGCAGGAAAGCCATGCGATCAATGTGGTATAAATAGTGCGGTGGGTCATGCCGAAGAAGTCCCGTTTGCTGCGGGCGCGCGGTTGGTAAAGGTATCCCTGTGCAAGGACAAGTATTTTTTGCGCAAATCCGACTTTTTTTTGCGCACGTGCTATGTTCTACGGGAATACGTCCTGCCGAACGCATCCAAACCGTCTTCTCCAAACAACAGCCCATCGCCATCGAGCCCACCGGTGCCGATGATCTGATAGCCGCACTCAAGCGCCTGATCTAGAAACTCCTCTGCGGGCAGGCACAAGCGCCCACCCACCTCCTTGAGGTGGAATTTTACCGGCCCAATGCCATGAAACCCCCGGTAAATCACCTCGGTGCAGACCATCCGGTCCGCCGTCCGGAAATCAAAAAGGAAATCATACGGCTTTCCCGCGTGACTAACAGCCCGCCGCAGGGCCTCCACCAGGAGTTCCCGCTCCAATGGGTGCCGCAGGATCACGAACGCATCCACCTCCAGCGTTTCCTCGGCCGGGCGGATCCGCACACCGTCTTTTTTCGATTCGAGAAACCACGCCTGCCCGGCTTGGGCACCCGGCGTCCCGATCCCGATTTTTTCAAGCTCCTCGGTGGTTCCTATATAAAGTGCCGCGTGGGGCCAATAGCCCGGCAGGAACAGGTTGCTCAGTGCGTCGTCGTGCCGGGTCACGAAGACATCGCCCGGTCCCACCTGCCGCAAGACCTCCTCACGCATTTCCGCCGTGACCCGCTTGGCCGCGCCCGACGGCTTGATGCCGGGCTGCCGCAGGTCCGCCACCGCCCTGCCAGAGGCCTCGAATAACCCTGCCATCACCTTTTTCCACGCCGAGCGGTTTCTCCGCAGGAAGGAAAACCACCGGTAATCCAAAAACCGTTTGAACACGTCCCGCCGGCGTTTTCCGATGTATGCCTCCTCCTTCTCCAACAACTCCACCACCGGTCCCAGCAGCGGATCCGCCGCCAGCTCCCGGATCCCCGCACGGTGGTTTTCATAAAAATCCACCGCCATCAAAAAACGCCCCGCATTCAGCGGATGCGACACTTCCTTGAAAATCCCGGTGAAGGATTTCCTCGGAATCCCCGTGCGCAGGTCCTCCTCATCGAGCTTTTTCCATAGCACCGGTCTCTCCGCCGCCAGATCCACCAGAAACCGGTCCGCCCTCGTCAGCAGGCACGTCGCAGCAAACGCCGTCACGAAAACCGGCAGATGATCCCGCCACCCGACCTCCCCGCGCCCGGCAGGATCGCCCAGGCTTTCAAGCATTTCTAACAAAGCAGCTCGCAGCCCCAGATGGCGCGGGTAGAGGAACCGGATCCGCTCCTCCTCATCCGGCAGGAAATACCCGCGTTGCTCCGCGGCTTCCACTGCCGCCAGTTCCGCGGCGATATCCTCCCGTTCCGGCATGGCACCCGCCGCCGCCAGCACCAACGCGGCCCCGCGCTCTAACAATTCTTTCATGGGGTCGTTCTTCAAACCGCCGCATGATGGACCGGCCATACCCGCCACGTCAATCACACTCTCTAACAACGACTCCGGAGCGACCGGTCCGCTCCCCCACCCCCCGTGAATGCCCTACCCGCTCCCGGCACGGGCGGGGTGCACATCCTTAAAATCCAGCACAAGTCAAGACATCCCTCGAAAAAAATCCTTGATTTAAAGGAGATTTTCGCTTGCCAACCCCATCCCCTGAGGTTTCAAACTCCCGCTGCCATGAATAAAACTGAACTCATTGATGCCATCCAAGCTGCTCTCGGAAAAGACGCCACCAAGCGTTGCGCCGACGAAGCCCTCGAAGCCGTTCTCTCATCCATCGTCAAAGGTGTGAAGAAAGACAAGAAAGTCCAAATCATCGGATTCGGAACATTCGAGGTCAAAAAACGCGCCAAACGCACAGGTCGCAATCCTAAGACCGGTGAAGCGATGGAGATCCCCGCTTCCAAGTCGGTGGGCTTCAAGCCATCCTCCCTCCTCAAAGCCTCGCTTTGATCGACCACGAGGGGAAGACACCCAGCCATCCTCCCTTCATTAACCTCAAAAACCCCGGTCGCGCGCTCGCAACCGGGGTTTTTTGTGAGTGTTTTGGATGAGTGACGATTTAGAGCCAGCCCTTACGGCCGTTGACGTAGGTAGCGACGAATTCATCGTCGCTCTTGGTCAAATATAGGATACCCTCAATCAAGGCGAGCAAAGCGCCCAGCCCGCAGAGGAAACTCAGTAAAATCTGAATCACTCCCTCTTTGGTATAACCGAGATAGAACTTGTGAACGCCCAATCCTCCTATGAGGATCGCGAGCAGCCCGGCGACGAGTTTCTTTTCAGCACCCGGAATTTTTCCGGCTGGATTAGGATTAGTTGTTTCTGGTGGCATAGTGCCGCTTATCTATTATGACTGTTTCGGCAACGCAAGCCAGAAATCTCATGAAACCAAGAATTACCCTCGCCGAAACCCGATTGCCCGATGGCAGCACCCTCACGCTGCAGGAGCACGACGGCCGCAAATCCCTGTTAATTCACGGCCAACAGATCTGCGGACCCGCCACGCGTGCCGCCGAGGAAGAGCTCGCCCGCCTCGCCTGCGCACCGTTCCGACCAGCCCGCCAACCGAAGTTATGGTTCATCGGCCTGGGTCTCGGCCATGCCGTGGCTGCGGCCGGGGTGGAGCTCAAACAAAAACGCGCCACCCTCACCGTGGCCGAACCGCTCCCGGTCCTAGCCGATTGGCACCGCGCCCACATTCCGGATAGTCCGTTGCTCACCGATCCACGCGTGATGATGGAATCGGATTGCGGCCCATCCGCCCTCGCACGCCAACCGGGTGCGCTGCACGCCATCCTGCTCCACCTCGATGCCTCACCCATGGGTCCCGGCAACCGCCCGTGGATCCAGGACCGACGCTGGCTTTCCGCCGCTTATGAATCCCTGCAAGCCGGCGGCCTGCTCGCCATCGCTGGCTCGCGCCACAATGCCACCATCGCCCGCCGCCTCCAGCAATCCGGATTTCAAGTGGCCGAGTTTTCCGTCCCCTCATCACCCAATGCAAAAAAACCGCGCTTCCTGCCGATCTGGCTCGCGCGCAAAGGCCGCGCCGCCGACTGATCCGCTTTCAATCGGCTCATCCCACCCATGAGCCTGACTTGGGTATCATTGATGTGTTAAATGATTAGTTTCCGGTGTGCAGGTTTCGGTTTCATGTTCGTCATGCTGCCATGTAGCCTTCAACCTGTTAATAAGTTGCCTATATTTTGTTTAATTGTAAATAGCTTGTCTCAAATTAACAAGCAATAAACCCACCACCAATTTCACGAGTCATAAATCACTCTTCTTAAGAGTTTTGCGTCATTAATATCTATGCAATGACAATTCCAACTTGCAAAGCATCGTCATTTTGTCACATTTCCGTCTAGTTTATGATCGAAGCCCACCAAGCCATCAAAGTAGTCGCCCGACGCACCGGATTGACGGCGCATGTCATTCGAATTTGGGAAAAACGCTACGGAGCTGTGGAACCGGAACGCACCGGGACCAACCGACGCCTTTACTCGAATGAGCAGATCGAACGACTGATTCTGCTCCGCGACATCACGCAGAACGGACACCGCATCAGTCACGTCGCAAAACTGCCGACAGACAAACTCCGCGAACTGTCAAAGGAATCGCTCACCACCAACGACCATACCCCTCGCGCGCAGACTGAGGCCAGAACTGACTCGAACTTCCTTGAGGAATGCATCACGTCCGTAAAGTCACTCGACAGCCGTGCGCTCAAGGAAACGCTGAAACGCGCCGGGATCGAACTGGGGGCGCAAGGCCTGCTGCAACGCGTGATAGCACCTCTAGCACAAGTCATCGGCGAATTGTGGTGCGACGGCACGATCACCGCCGCACACGAACACTTCGCCAGCGCAGTCATCCGTATTTTTCTTGGACACGCCGCAAGGCCGTTCGCCGGAACGGACAGTGCTCCGGCGATCATCATTGCGACTCCGTCTGGACAAATTCACGAACTGGGCGCGTTGCTTGTCAGTGCGACGGCAGCGAATCTCGGTTGGCACGTCACCTATCTCGGAGTCAGCCTACAGGCAGCAGAAATCGCCGGCATCGCCCTCCAAAAACATGCGCGTGCAGTGGCCTTGAGTCTGGTCTATCCCGAGGACGATCCGCACATGGAAGGCGAATTGATGAGGTTGCGTGAGTCACTGCCGCCGGATGTGACACTTGTCATCGGTGGACGCGCCATGCCAGCCTATCACGATGTGTTGGAAAAAATCGGAGCGAAGCAAGTGAATAACCTCGCTCAACTCTGCACGATCCTTGACGAGATGCGCAAGCCGGCGAAGAAATAAACGATTCAAGGTGCGACTGCGAGGCGATCTGGTGTTAGATCGCGTTCGAAAATGAAGCCGCTTTCCTTGTAGGTCTTGAGCCGGAAATGAGTGGCGGTGGAGAGCACGCCTTCCAAAGAACTCAGCTTCTCAGAAACAAAGCGCGCCACTTCCCGCAGGTCGCGCCCCTCGACGACGACCATCAGGTCATAGCCGCCGCTGGCCAGATAACAGGAAACCACCTGATCAAAGCGGGCGATGCGCATCGCGAGACGGTCGAAGCCGCCGCCCCGCTCGGGAGTGACTTTCACCTCGATGAATGCGGAGACCGAGTTGTCGCCCACGGCATCGGCATCGATCACGGCATGATAACCGCGGATGGTGCCGTTTTTTTCCCAGATATCGAGATGCTCCGCCACGGAACGGATGTCCATGGAAAGCAGGTCTGCAAGTTCCTGATGGGTGAAGCGGGCCTTGCGCCGGAGCACTTCGAGAAGCGGATCGATGGACATATCGGTATTTTTTCTAACTTGGGTTAGGGACAGTGATGAATTCGCGCCGCTTGTCTTGGAATGGAGCGCCTGCGGCAAGCCATGGATCGTAAACCTCCCACCCCTGGCGGATCAATCCACGGGCGCGGTTGAAGCGGTCCGGGCTATTCAAAACCACCACGATCAGGCGCCGCGGGGTGGCTCCCTTGGTGCCATCCGGTTTGGTGCGGACCATGGGATCGCGCTCCATGCAGACCGAGACGCAGGGACCGGCGGCGGCGGTGGTGCCGGTTTTGACTCCGAGAACACCGGGCTCGCCGACGAGTTCGTTAGAGTTTTTGATATTATAGCTACGCTCCCCGGTGACACCATGAACACGGATCTGGCGATCTTTCTGGCGCACAATGAAATTGAAAGCATTGCGGCGCATGGCATACACCGACAAGCGGGCGACATCCGCCGCGGTGCTATATGCATTGGCTCCGCTGCGCTCCAGCCCGTGGGGATTGGCGAAACGCGTTTGGGTCATACCGAGAGCCTTGGCGAGGCGGTTCATTTCACCGACGAATTCCGCCACGGGATCGTTGTTTTTTCCACGGCGTCTGACGATTTCCCGGCCGACATGATCAGCAATGGTGAGGGCGGCGAGGTTATCGGAACCGAGCAGGGCGGAATAGAGGGCATCCCGCATTGAAATCCGGTCGCCCGGCTGGAGATTCATCGGATTAGGACCTCCGACCATGGTGACCATCTGCGGCACGGTGATCTGAAGAGAACCGATATCCGTGCCGGTGGCGGTGGCCCAGTCCACGGCCACGGCCCCGGTGGCGATCTTGGTCAGGCTGGCAATCGGGCGTTTGGCCCCGGCATTGGAAGCCACCAGGACTTTTCCCGAGTAGGCCTCCATCACCATGATGCTTTCCTGTGCGCCAAGCGCAGTGGAAAGCGCGCAAAACGCAGTGATCGTGGCAAGTATGCGGTGAATCGAAGTCGTCATCATGGGAAGTGGAAGGCAGGGAGCGTAATCACCAGACGCTGCAACTCAACCCCAAACACATGGCCCCTGCGAGTTATCCGGGAAAAACAGCAGGAAATCCCATGGCAGGCAATCATCAATCTCTCACTTTGGCGGCACAGGTGCTGTAGCCGCAGGAGTTTTCTTCACCTGCCCCTTGGCCTTGATGGCATCTATCAGCGAACCGCCTGTGTCCTTTTGATAACGGATGGCCATGCCTGCGAAAAACGCGGCGGCCACCAGAATCAGGAACAAAAACAGCATGGGAAATCCACCGCCACCGCTTTTAGGTTCGATTGCCTCCCTGTCCTCCATTTTTGATGCAGACTTTTTGGCCCGCTTCTTGCGTTTCTTTTTCTCGATTTCTCCGTCTTCCTCCGCCTCTTCCTCCTCGTCTTCTTCCTCCTCGTCTTCTTCCTCCTCGTCTTCTTCCTCAACTTTCTTGAGTCTCTCAGCCTCCTTGAGTCTCTCAGCCTCCTTGAGTCTCTCAGCCTCCTTGAGTCTCTCAGCCTCTTTGAGTCTCTCAGCTTCCTTGATTCGCTCGGACTCCTTGAGTCTCTCGGATTCTAGAAATCGTTCGGCTTCCTTAACTCTTTCGGCATCCTTGATTCTTTCGGCCTCCTTGATTCTTTCAGCTTCTAGAATTCTTTCAGCCTCCTTGATTCGCTCGATTCTCTCTTCTTCGATTTTATCGACTTTATCCTCCACTCGGGGCCAATCCTCGTTCTTCTCACGGTTAATAATTTCCTTTTCCTCGCTGCTGAGCAGGAAATCAAATTCCACATCCCCCAACTTCACAGACATCCCATCGCGCAGCATGATCACCCCATGGCGCAAACCATCCAGCTTGATCCCATTGGTGGATCCCACATCGATCAATTCGTGCCCGCCTTCGACGCGCCGCATTTCCGCGTGTTTCACCGAGATGGATCCACTATCGATGGCGATATCATTTTCACTGCCCCGGCCGAGGGTGACCTTCTGGCGATCCAGTTGGAACCGATAAGGCTGCGGCGTCTTGTCTGGAACGGTGATGGTGATGCGTGGCATGATTTTAAAACGGAGTTTCCACGGACTTTCTAGCGCGTCTTTTCAGAAAAGACATGAAAATTTAAGCCCCATGCAGCGCAGTCTTCAGTCCGAGGTTTTCAGTCCGATCAGTTCGAGCAGGCGCTGGAGGTCGTCATCGCCGTAGTATTCGATCTCGATTTTTCCTTTTTTCGCCGAATGTTGAACGGCGACGTGGGTGGCGAGGTGTGCGCGGAGGCGATTGGTGATGGCGCGTATTTGAACATCCACCTCGCGGGAAACCGCGGGTTTTTTCGGATCGCCGGAAGTTTCCGCGGCGCTGCTGAGCAGGCCTTGCACGAGTTTTTCCGTGGCACGCACGGTGAGCTGGCGGCGGATGACTTGATCGGAGGCGAGAAGCTGGGTATCCTGGTCCTTGATCGAGAGAATCGCCTTGGCATGACCGACGGTGAGGCGTTCCTGGGCGACGAGCATCTGCACGTCCCGGTGAAGGTCTAACAAACGCATCGCATTGGCCACGCTGGCGCGTGATTTTCCGACCTGCGCGGCGATTTCCTCCTGCTTCATCGAGAATTCCTTGGCAAGGCGCACATAGCCGGTGGCTTCTTCCAGCGGGTTGAGATCCTCGCGCTGGAGGTTCTCGATGAGGGCCATTTCAAGGACCTGACGGTCATTGGCCTCACGCTCGATGACCGGCACGGTGGCCAGCCCAAGTTTGTTAGAAGCGCGCCACCTGCGCTCACCGGCGATGAGTTCGAGCTTGCCGTTCACCGGACGGACAATGAGCGGTTGGATGATACCGTGATGGCGGATGGACTCCACGAGATCATCGAGTGGGGATTCGATGAACTGGGTGCGCGGCTGGAGCGGACTGGGAACCACCATGTCGATAGGCACCTCGCGGACGCGTTTCGAATCATCGGCAGCCGCGGGGGGTGCGCTTTTCCTAATAAGGGCTCCGAGTCCTTTTCCGAGTGCCTGTTTGCTCATGGGGGGCGGAGCATGAACCAAATCGACCGCAAATTCCAAGCGGATTTCCAGAAGACTTCAAACATGCCCGAAATCAGCGGGAAAACGCCTCACGATTTCCTCGGTCGGAACCCCATGGCAAGGCGCAGCAGGACGATGGGAACCGCAGAAATCAACAAAGCCGCCGCCGCGATGCGCAATCCGGGATACACGCGGGCACGGCCGCGATCCATAGCCGCCAAGGCTTCCGCCACCACCTGTTCTTTCGATACATAAAAACACTCGTATCCAGGGATTTCCGGTTGGTTTCCACCCCGCTGTGCGACCTCGCCAAAACCCGTGTGGACCGGCCCAGGGCACACCGCCAGAACCCGGATTCCATGGTCCCGCAACTCGATCCTCAAGGCCTCGGAAAAACTGGTGACGTAGGCTTTGGTCGCCGCATACACCGCAAAATCCGGGATCGGCATCAGGCTGGCCAACGAGCTCACGTTCAACACCGCGCCTCCCCCGCTCCGGATCATCGCAGGCAACATGAGATGCGTCAGACGGGTCAACGCCTCGATATTGACCCGCAACATGGCTTCAATCCGGTCCCACTCGGCGGAGGCAAACTCACCATAATCGCCAAGACCGGCATTGTTGACCAAAAGATCCGGCGACCACCCGCGCTGTGAAATCATTTCCGCAACCGCCTCACTCCCGCCGGGCTGCGCGAGGTCCGCCTCAAGCACCGCCACCTCGACTTGTGGATACTCCACTTCGAGCTGTGCCGCCAACTCCCTGAGCACCTGACCGCGCCGTGCCACCAACACCAGACGCCCGACCCGCGGCGCAAGTTGCCACACAAACTCCTCACCCAACCCCGAAGACGCACCCGTCACCACCGCACATGCATATTGTTTTGATAAAACCATGGGCCATGACTACACCACCCAAAGCCGACACGCCACCGGTTTTTGGGGCGGTTTTCACGGAAGGCGAAGGCGGTGATTTTGAAGGCAAGGAGAGGACTGAATTGACGGCATTGACCATGACTGGCTCGTCAGTCATGTCAATCAGGTCAGTGAGATCCCTGTCCTTACCCCATACACGGCGGCTTCAGCAAGCTGCACTCGTTCACCCCAGCTAACCAAATCAAGGCTTCGCAACCGGATCGGGGACCTGTTTGGAAAACAATTCCAGCAGGTATTCAGGAGACAGCAGCGCCGGGGTAATGACCGGGTCCTTGCCGGGAACAATCAGAACGTTCACGGGAATGGCGGTGCGCCCGAGCTTGCTGAGCGCTGCTTCAATCGCGGGATTGGGGCGGGTCTTATCCGCTTTGAGGGCGACGATGCCCTTCGCCTTGATCAGATCCACCACGGGACCGGTATATGCGCGGCTCTTGTTAAGCTGGCAGGTCAGGCACCATTTGGCGGTGAAATCAATAAACACCGGACGACCTTCGGCGAGCAAGCGGTCCTGCTCCTCCCGCGACCACACACCCCAGGTCATGGCCTGTCCGGCACTGTGCGCAACCGGTGATTTGCTATCCGCAAACGGTGTTTGATCCGGCCATGGCCATGCCATCAGGATACCTCCCGTAAAGAACACCGCGGCCAGTCCTTTGGCGATCCAACGGACGGACGATCTTCTAACAGGCTGGTTCCATCGGCCGTAGATCCATCCCGCCGTGACCACCGCGCTCAATCCTATCATGACCCAAAGGCCTTTTTGTCCGGAGCTCTGGTCAAACACCTGATCGCTGTAAACCCAGAGAAAAATCCCCGCAGTGGTGAACAACAGAAATGACATTCCCTGTTTGAAAGACTCCATCCACGGACCGGGGCGCGGCAGTTTTTCCACCAACGCTGGAAACATGGAAAGAACGAGATAGGGCAAAGCCAACCCGAGCGCCATGACGGTGAACGCGATGAAAAACGGAATGGCCGGCAGTTTCACCGCGACGCCGATGGCGATGCCTAAAAACGGGCCGGTGCAGGGTGTGGCGATCAGCGTGGCAAGCACGCCTGAGAAGAAAGTTCCAGTCATGCCTTGTTTACGAATCAGGCTGTCCCCTACTCCGGTTATGGAAGTGCCGATTTCAAAAACACCGAACATGTTCATCCCTAACAAGAGCATGACCACGATGGTGCCGAGAATGATCCGCGGGTCTTGCAATTGATTGCCCCAGTTGGTGATGCCTCCCAAAAAGAGAATCAGCGACAGGATCCAGAATGAAATGAGCACGCCCAAGGTGAAGATCAGCCCGTGAAGCACGATTTTTTTGCGGTCGTGCCCGGCCTGTTGGACGAAACCCATGATTTTAAGGCCGATCACCGGAAACACGCAGGGCATCAGATTGAGAATCAAGCCACCCAGAAACATACCACCCAGAATCGGTAGAAACTCGGCGAAAGATATTTGCACGCGTTGTAGATCGGCGGTCACAGGTTTGGGCGATGCGCCCGTGGTTCCTGCGGCACCCGGGGCGGAGATCATCGTATCCGGCACGGCGATGGCGCGCGGCCCGATCAGAATGCCGGAAAACGATTTCCCTTGGGGAATATCAGCCTCCAAGGCGTCCTTGACGGCGCGTTTCAAGATGATCCTCAAGTCCGCACCGTCTTTTTCGATCGACCCACCCGCGCTGGCCGGCAAGACGAACGGTTGATTCGGAATAAAATCCACCGGAGCGAGGTCGGAAATTTTATCCGGGGTCACACGCAGCGTGATGTCACCACCTTCGGACAACGCGGAGAATTTCCACCCGGCGGCTGATTGAGGTTGGTTGGCACGGGCTTTTTCAAACAACGCCGCCACAGCGGGATCCTTTTCCATCGCAGGCCCCGAGGAAAGAGTTAGAGCAAAGCTCTTTTCCTCATTCATGCAGCTTTCCTCGCAGATTTGCCAGGTTGCATTCGCTGTTAGCGTCACGGATTTACCGCTTGCCAAATCAGCCGGAGCTTTCAGGTCCACCAGAAAGACCGGGGTGCCCGAATGGACGAAACTCTTGCCGAAAAACCCGTCTTTCACTTCCGGAACCGGCCACTGGATAGGACCAGCGGTAAACCCCTCAGGCAACACCCACTGGATCGTGAGCGATTGCTCCATGCCGCCGGAGTTTTTGTAATAGCTGTGCCAGCCAGCAGGATGCTCCAGCTTGAGGGCCACAGTGAAGGTCCCGCCCGCAGCGAGGGTTTTCACCTCCGAAACCATTTCGGCCTTGGTGGCCAGCGCACCACCCGGCGGTGCGGATTGGGCACTTACCAAAGAAACGAAAAACAAACAGGTCAGGGAAGAAAGGATCAAACGGTGCATGTGCGGTGGAAAAATGATGGGCTCCAGTCAGCGTTATCAACGCTCAAATCATTCCAAAAAAAACGGGACCTCCCTGTTCAGGAGATCCCGCTTGAATCACGAAGTCGGATCAGTAGCCGTATTGTTGGGCATCCCGTTGATTGCCAATGACGGCTCCGGTGCCTGCGCCCACAGCGCCACCAAGGAGTGCTCCTTCAACACCACGACCGGATTGATGGCCGATGATACCGCCCAAGGCCGCACCGGACAAACCGCCGATCACAGCGCCCTGCTGGGTGTTAGGGCCAGCTGGAGCCTGGCAGTTCGAAAGAGAAAGCGCGATGACAGCGGATGTGATGGATAGGGTGATTGTTTTCATAGGATTGGTGAATACGTGGCCACGATGCCACGGATTTTCGGCAGATCAAGATAATTTGCCTGAATCCACGATCCCCGATCAGAGGCGGTCCTTGCATCTGCCCGGATCCTCGATTACCACAAGCGCGCATGATCCGATTTTCAATTTTTGGCATTCCAGTCGAGATCCAACCGTTTTTCTGGGTGATCACCGCCTTGCTCGGCGGAGCGCTCAACGCAAGGACGCCGGATTCCATTTTTGCCGTGATTCTATTCATTCTGGCCGCGCTTGTTTCCATCGTCGTCCACGAGCTCGGCCATGCCCTCACAGGGATCAAACTCGGCGGCGGACGCGCCAGCATCCTGCTGACCTCATTCGGCGGCCTCGCCTACAACCAAGGAGGGAGATTCAACCGCCAACAACGATTTTGGATGATCTTCGCCGGCCCGGGTGCGGGATTCGCCTTTTTGCTCGCTCTCATCGCCGGGCTTTCGCTGGTCTTCGGTGCTGCGGATGTGCTGAATTTCACCTCGTTGATTCTGTTCGGAACCCGTCCCGAATTCCATTCCTTCGAGCTGCTCTCCTTTCTCCGTGAAAAACCGTTCGTCTTCCTTTTTCTCAAACACCTTCTCTGGATCAATTTCTGGTGGGGCATGATCAATCTGCTCCCCGTGATGCCCTTGGATGGCGGCCAAATCACCGATCTTTTCGTGCGCCCGCAACGCCGGGTTTACCTGATCGGCTTGGTCGCATCCGCCACCATGGCCGCTCTGTCGATTCTCTGGCTCCAGTCGGGATACACCGCCATGCTCTTCGCCTTTTTCGCCTGGAAAAACTACGAAAACATGCAGTCCGTGCGGTGGCAGTGACGCTTGGTTTACCAAAACAACAAACGCAGCGCGGCCAGCAGGGAAAACGCCACGATCATCCATTCAAACGCCGCTTGCGGGACATGGCGGATCAACCATTTTCCGCTGAAAATCCCGACCACCACGGCGGGAAACAGTCGGGCGTTTTCCATCAGGCTGTCCGGCGTGATCAGGGCGAGACGCGCGTTGAGCGGCACCTTGAGCAGATTGATCAGTAGGAAAAACCGTGCACCGATCCCGATGAGTTCCATTTTTGGGACCTTGCGAGCGGTGAGGTAGAGCTGGATCACCGGACCCGCCGCATTCGCCAGCATGGTCGCGAATCCACCGAGAATCCCCGCTCCCATGCCGAATCCCCACGATTCCACACAACGATCGAAAAAACCGGATTTCCAGCGCCGGGAAACCTGCAACACCACCATGAAGAGCACACAGCCGCCGATCACCCGCCGCGCGGCTTGATCGGGAATCCAACCCAACAACCACCAACCGATCCCCAAACCAACCAACGTCGGTCCCAACAACCGCCACACCGGCTTCCACGATCCGTGTTTGATGAATGCCGGATACGCCATCAGGTCCGCCGCGATCAACAACGGCAGGGCCAGCCCCACCGAGGCCTTCGAGCCATACAAATCCGCCAGTAAAAAAACCGACACCATCGAAATCCCGCTGAACCCGGATTTCGACAGACCGATACAAAACGCCGCAAACAGCGCCACTGGGTAAAACCACCACATCACTTCACGGAAAACATCCCAGTCCGCCCGCACCACACAAGAAAATTCATTTTCCCTTGGGCTTGCAAACCAGTGCCTCCATAGGACAGAAAAGGCATCCGCCAATGGCACGACCTCTGCAAGAAACTCACCATGACTGACGAATCCCCTACCCTTTTCACCGTTGGCACGCGCGGCAGCGAGCTCGCCTTGGTGCAGGCAACCGCCACCGAAGGCCTCCTCGCCGCAGCATTTCCCGACCTGAAAATCGAGCGCCGCGTCATCAAGACCACCGGCGACCGCCGCACCGATGTCTCACTGGCCAATGTCGCCAAGGCAGAGGGTATTTTCGACAAGGGCGTGTTCATCAAGGAACTGGAACAAGCGCTCGATGAAGGCGATATCGATATCGCCGTCCACAGCCTCAAAGACCTGCCGACCGTGCTCGACTCACGTTTTGCTCTGGCGGCGGTGTTGGTGCGCGCTCCGGTGCGCGACGTGCTCGTCACCCGCGACGGCGGCGGATTCGAATCGCTCCCCGCAGGCTCGCGCGTCGGCACCAGCAGCGTGCGCCGCGCCAAACAAGTGACTTTCCTCCGCCCGGATCTCGAAATCGTGGATCTCCGCGGCAACGTCCCCACCCGACTCCAGAAACTCGCCAGTGGGGAAAACCACGATGCCATCCTGCTGGCGGAGGCCGGCTTGGTCAGACTCGGATTTCTGCCGGAAACCTCTGTGGACAATGGCCCCGAACCAATCCTCGACATGCCCGGACTCATCGCCGTCAGACTCGAGGAAAACACGTTTTTCCCCGCCGCCGGACAAGGTGCGATCGGTTTGGAAATCCGCGCGGAAGACACCCGCAGCCGGGTCTTTGCGGAATCCATCGGCCATGCGGACACCTGGCTCCGAGTCACCGCGGAGCGCGAATTCCTGCGTCTACTGGATGGCGGCTGTCACACGCCTGTGGGCGTGTTCTCATCGCTAACAGATGGCATCATCCATTTGAAAGCCCGCGTTTTCCCGGAAGCCGGCGGCGATCCGCAATCCGGCGAAGCCCACGGCGCCGACCCTATGGCAACCGCCCAATCCCTTTTCCAATCCCTAAAATGAGCTCATCAGGAATCTGTTATCTTGTAGGCGCCGGCCCCGGCGACCTCGGTCTTGTCACGCTGCGCGCCAAGGAATGCATCGAACTCGCGGACGTCCTCGTTTACGACGCGCTCGCCAACCAGGAACTCCTCAATTGGACCAAACCCGGATGCGAAAAAATCAACGCGGGTAAACGTGCCAAGGACCACGTGCTCACCCAGGATGAAACCAACGAGCTCATCGTCGAGAAAACCCGGGCCGGCAAATCCGTGGTGCGCCTCAAAGGCGGCGACCCGATGATCTTCGGACGCGGTGGCGAGGAAGCTGCGGAACTCGCGGCCGCAGGCGTCCCCTTCGAGATCGTGCCGGGCATCAGCTCGACCATCGGCGGCCCGTGCTACGCAGGCATCCCGGTGACCCACCGCGATCACAACACCCAACTCACGATTTTCACCGGCCACGAGGATCCGACCAAAGGCTTCAGCTCGATCGATTTCGCCCAACTCGCCAAAGCTCCGGGCACCAAGGTGTTCGTCATGGGTGTTTCCCGCCTTCGTGAAATCAGCGGCGAATTTGTTAAACACGGAGCCGACCCCGACACGCCCATCGCGCTCACCCGTTGGGCCACCACCAACGCCCAGAAAACCATCGTCGGCACTCTAACCACCATCGCCGATATCGCGGAAGCGGAGAAATTCGGCTCTCCCGCCGTGGCGGTGATCGGCACCGTGGTCAACGAACGGAAAAAAATCAACTGGTTCGAAAAACGTCCGTTGTTTGGCAAGCGCATCGTCGTCACCCGCACCCGCGAGCAGGCGGGCGGGCTGAGCAAATCGCTGCGCGATCTCGGCGCGGATGTCATCGAGCTTCCCACCATCCGCATCGAGCATCCGGAGGACCGCCTCACCTTCGCGGAGATGGTCACCCACGCCCACGAATACGATTGGCTCATCTTCACCAGCCCGAACGGCGCGGAACGGTTTTTCAACGCGTTCTTCGCCACCTTTGAAGACGCCCGCAGCCTCGGCAACCCGCGCATCGCCGCCATCGGCACCGGCACCGCTAACAAAATCCGAGAATACCGGATCGGCGTGGATCTGATCCCGGAAAAATTCGTGGCGGAGGGCCTGATCGACGCTTTCAAAAAAGAGAACGTGGAAAACCTAACCATGCTGTGGGTCAGAGCGGAAGAGACCCGCGAAATCGTCGGTGACGGACTCACCAAGCTGGGGGCGATCGTGGATGAATGCATCGCATACCGCACCGTCCCGGAAACCGAAGACCCCACTGGAGCGAAAGCCCGCCTCGCCGAGCAGGGAGCCGATCTGATCACGTTCACCTCGGGTTCCACGGTCGATCACTTTTTCGCGCTGGGCCTGGAATGGCCCGAGGATTGTGTCGCAGGTAGCATCGGCCCGGTCACCAGCGAGACGCTGCGCAAACACGGCCAGCCACCGGCATTCGAAGCGCACCCCCACGATATCCCCGGCTTCACCGCTGCGATTGTCAGGTATTTCAAAAAACAGAAACACTGACCTTCGTTGGAGCGTCACCTTACAGAAGGCCTCGGGCAGGATGCATTTCCATCGTGGCTGGGACTTGCAGTCCCAGTCTGTCTCAGGGACATC